>JALXBP010000135.1 GCA_026991395.1 Anaerolineae bacterium
CCGCCCGCCCGTCTTCGCCTTCGTCGTCCGCGACGGCTACCGCCCCCCGGCCTGGGCCTCGGAAGCGGTGCTCTACCACATCTTCGTCGATCGCTTCCATCCGGGGCCGGGGCAGACCTTCCGCCCCTGCGAGCGGCCGCATCAGCGCTGCGGCGGGACACTGCAAGGCATCCTCCATCGCCTGGAAGCGCTGGCCGCGATGGGGATCGACACCCTTTGGCTTTCCCCCATCTTCCCCAGCCCCACCGCCCACGGCTACGACGCGACCGACTACTTCGACGTGGAGCCGTCGCTGGGCACGATGGAGGATTTCCACGCCCTCGCCGACGCCTTGCACGCGCGGGGGATGCACCTCATCCTCGACCTGGCCCTCAATCACATCAGCGACCGCCACCCGCTCTTCCTCGAGGCCCGCTCATCGCCGCACAACCGCTATCGCGACTGGTTCGTCTTCGACGAGCGCTACCCGCCCGGCTACCGCGCCTACTACCACCTCCCGACGATGCCCGAATGGAATATCGACAATCCCCAGGTGCGCCGCTACCTCTGCGACGTCGGGCGCTTCTGGCTGAAGCAGGGAGCCGACGGCTTCCGCCTGGACTACGCCGACGGGCCGGGAGCGACTTTCTGGCTGGAGTTCGTCGAGGCTGGCCGCGCCGTGAAGCCGGAAGCGTGGTTCTTCGGCGAGATCGTCCAGCCGCCGCCCCGGATCGCGCCCTACCGCGGCGTCCTGGACGGGGCGCTCGATTTCGTGTGGGCGGAGCAGGTGCGGGAGACCCTCGCGCGGGGACGCCGGAGCCTGCCGTCGCTGGTCCGCTTCCTCGAACGCCACCGCGCCGCGCTGCACGACGACTTCCTGCAGCCGGTCTTCCTCGACAATCACGATATGGACCGCTTCCTCTTCGCCGCCGGGGACGACCTGCGGCGCGTCAAGCTGGCCCTCCTGCTCCTCTACGCCTGGCCGCAGCCGCCGATCCTCTTCTACGGCACGGAGGCCGCCTTGACCCAAGAGGTGAGCGTGGAAGAGGTCGGCCTGCACGCCTCGCGCGTCCTCCTGGGCGACCGCCCGGCGGTGCTCCAGCCGTGGATCCGCCGTCTGATTGCGATGCGCCGCGCCCATCCGGCCCTCATCCACGGCGAGGAGCGGACCTCCCACATCGACGAGACGACCTGGCTGGCCGAGCGCCGCGCTCCAACGGGGGGACGCTACCTGCTGGCTTTCCACGCCGCCGACGGGCCGCGCCGGATGGCCTTGCCCGCGCGGTACCACGGCTGCCGCCCCCTCCTCACCCTCGAAGCGGCCATCGAGGACGCGACGCTCCACCTGGAAGCGTGGGGCGGCGGTCTCTGGGCCTGTGAACAGCGGGCAAGATAGGCGGAAGCGTGTATAATGGCGGTATGAAACGCGCCCATTCTGATCGCACAGCACGCCCCTCCGACGGTCTCGGCGGAATGGACCACCACCTCTCGACGGGGAGGTCTATCGCCGATGCTTGAACTGGTCTTCCTCGGTACGGCCGCCTCCGCACCGACGGTACGCCGCGGGCTTCCGGCCCAGATGGTTCTCTACCGCGATGAACGTTTCCTGATCGACTGCGGCGAAGGCACGCAGCGGCAGATTCTGCGCAGCGGCCTCGGCTTCCGCCGCCTCGATCGCGTCCTGCTCACCCACGGCCACCTCGACCACATCCTGGGCCTGGGCGGGCTGATCTCCACGCTGGCC
Source organism: Anaerolineae bacterium (assembly GCA_026991395.1). Lineage (GTDB taxonomy): Bacteria > Chloroflexota > Anaerolineae > B4-G1 > SLSP01 > JALXBP01. Next base: position 1,724 of record JALXBP010000135.1, read on the forward strand.
CGCTGGGAAGCGGTGGAGCGCCTGGAGATCTTCGGCGGACGATGGGCGCTCGACCGCGTCGGCGACCTGCTCTTCCGCGTCGTGCTGCGCGGCGCACGTCCCCCGGTGCCCATCGCGCTGGTGGACATCCGCGCGGGCACCATCCTGGAAAGCGACACGCTGTCCGTCGAGGCTTTCCCCGTCGTTCACCGCGGCCCTGGCTGCTTCGGCTACCTCTTCCGCGAAAAGCCGCGCCGTCCCTTCCTGCCGGAGAAGGCGGAAGCGCTCGGCGTCCCTGCCGGGCCGGAACGCCGCGCCTTGGTGCGCGGGGAAAGCGTGCGCCTGGCCGACGGCCGCCTCATCAGACCGGACGACGTCCTCGGCGAGGAGCGCCCCGGCCTCTCGCTCGCGCTGACGGGGGACGTGGGACACATCGACGACCTCGTGGCGCGCGTCGCAGGCGTCGATCTCCTCGTCTGCGAGGCGACCTACCTGGAACGCGATGCGGAGATGGCGCAGCGCTTCGGGCACCTCACGGCAGCCCAGGCGGCCCGGCTTGCCCGCGAAGCCGGTGTGCGGGCGCTGGTGCTCACCCACATCTCGCAGCGCTACCGCGTGCGCGAACTGCTGGAGGAGGCGCAGGCCATCTTCCCGCAGACGACGGTAGCGCGGGATTTCGATCATTACCGCCTGACCCGTCAGGCGATCGTCGTGCGCCATCACGAAGTCGATGAGGAAGAGGTGCTCCCCGCGCCGTCTCTCCCCGCTCTGGAGTAGCGATGGCCCTTTTCGTAGACACGCACATCCATCTGCAACTGCCCGCCTACGCCGACGACCTGTCCGCCGTGCTGGAGCGGGCGGCGGAGGCCGGTGTGCGCGCCTGCATCGTGCCCGGCCTCGAGGTGGAAAGCAGCCGTGCGGCACTGACCTTGGCCGAACGCTACGCGGACGGCCCCTGTCGGCTCTACGCCGCGGTCGGCATCCACCCGACGGAGGCGTACCGCCTCGACGCGGCAGCGCTGCGGGAACTGCGGGCGATGGCCGCGCATCCCCGCGTGGTGGCGATCGGGGAGATCGGCCTCGATGACTACTGGCCGCGCATCCCCGACCGCGGCTGGCGCTGCGCCGAGCCGGAGGAGCAGCGGGAGGCGCTGCGGCGGCAGCTCGATCTGGCGGCGGAGGTGGGTCTGCCCGTCATCCTGCACGACCGCGAGGCCCACGAGGCCATCCTCCGCATCCTGGCCGCCTGGGTCGAGGCGGAGCCGCCGAAACGCGGCGTGCTCCACGCCTACGCCGCCGGTCCCACCCGCCTCGACGAGGTTGTGGCGCTGGGCTTCGCCGTCGGCGTGGGGGGCGTCGTCACGCGGCGCAAGGCCACGGCGGTGCAAGAGGTCGCCCGCAGCGTGGCAGCGGATCGGCTCCTGCTGGAGACGGACGGCCCCTACCTGACGCCGGTGCCCTACCGCGGTCGGCGCAATGAACCGGCCTACCTGCCGCTGATCGCCGAGACGATAGCCCGCCTGCGCGGGGTTACGGCGGAGGCCGTGGGCACAATGACGACGGCGAACGCCGTGCGGCTCTTCGCCCTGGAGGGGTGCTGCGACGGGGTCAAGCGCGAGAGGGAGGGTTCGAAGGTCGAAGATGAGTCAGAACGGCTTGCGTTATCGTGACCTGCTCGCCGAAGAACTGGCCGAGGTGGATCACCTGCTGCTGGGGGTCCACCGCCTGCAGGAGGGGGTCTCCCCCCTCATCCGCGAGGCGCTCGGCAGACTGGTGATGAGCGGAGGGAAGCGCCTGCGTCCGGCGCTGGCCCTCCTTTCGACGTACCTCTACGGTGAGGCGCTGCCGCCGCAGGCCTATCCGGTCGCCGCCTCGCTGGAGATGCTGCACACGGCGACGCTGATCCACGACGATCTCCTCGATCACGCCGAGGTGCGCCGCGGCCATCGCACGCTCAACACGCGGTGGACGATGGGGGCGACGGTATTGGGCGGGGACCTGGCCTTTTCGTGGGCCGCCAATCTGGTTGCCCAGGGCGACAACACGATGCTGGTGCGCCGCTTCGCCGAAACGTTGGGCACCATCTGCAACGGGGAGTTGAACCAGCTCTTCCACGGGCGGGGCAAGGTGCCCACGGTGGACGCTTACTACGCGCGTATCTTCGCCAAGACAGGGTCGCTTTTCCAACTGGCGATGGAGGTCGGCCCGTGGCTCCGCCGCCGCCCGCGGGAGGAGATACAGCGCCTGGGCGACTTCGGACGTTCGCTGGGGATCGCCTTTCAGATCGCCGACGATGTGCTCGATTTCATGGGCGACGAGGCCACCTTGGGCAAGCCGGTCGGCGGCGACTTGCGGCAGGGCCTGGTCACACTCCCCGTGCTCTACTACCTGGAAAGCCATCCGCACGAGGCACACCTGCGGCACATCCTCGCGCAGGTAAAGGAGGGGCGCGCGCCGGACGAGGAGACGGTGCAAGCCCTCGTGCTCGACCTGCGGCACTCCGACGCCGCCGAGCGGGCCATGGCGACGGCGGAGCAGCACATCGAAAAGGCGCTGGCGCAACTGGCGGCCTATCCCCCCTCGCCCTACCGCGCAGCCCTGGAGGAGATTGCCCGCTTCGCCGTGCGGCGGCGCTACTGAGCGAGAGATGGAGCCGCGCCTCTCGGTCGTCATCGTCTCCTGGAACGTGCGGGCGCTCCTGCAGCGGGCGATCGATTCGCTCTACGCCTCTTGGGAAGGGAGCGGCGCACAGCGCGACTCGCTCGAGGTCATCGTGGTGGACAACGGCTCGCACGACGGAACGGTCGCGATGGTGCGGGAGCGCTTCCCGCAGGTGCGCCTCGTCGCCAACAGGGAAAACCGCGGCTTCACCGGCGGGAACAATCAGGGCATTCGCCTGGCACGAGCGCCGTACCTCTTCCTCCTCAATCCCGACACGGCGATCATCGACGATGCCCCCGCAAGGCTCCTCGGCTACCTGGAGGCCCACCCACGGGTCGGCGTCGTCGGCCCCATGCTCCTCAACGCCGACGGCTCCATCCAGTCCTCCCGGCGGCGGTTCCCCACCCTCCCCGTCCTCTTCCTGGAAAGCACCTGGCTGCAGGGCCTGGCACGTCCCTGGCTGCGCCGCTACTACGTCGAGGATCGCCCGCCCGACGTCGTGCAGGAGGTGGACTGGGTTACGGGCGCGGCGATGATGGTGCGGCGGGCGGCGCTCGATGAGGCAGGGCTTTTCGACGAGGGCTTCTTTATGTACTCGGAGGAGTTGGACCTCTGCCGACGCATTCGGGCCGCGGGCTGGACGATCGTCTACCTGCCGACGGCCCGCATCTACCACTACGTGGGCAAGAGCAGTGAACAGGTGGTCGCCGCGCGGCACATCCATTTCCAGACGAGCAAGGTGCGCTACGCCCGCAAGTACCACGGCGCAGCGGTCGCCGAGCTGCTGCGGCTCTGGCTGCTGGGACAGTACCTCTGGCAGATGGGGCTCGAGGGCACGAAGCTGCTCCTGGGGCACCGCCCGGCCTTGCGTCGGGAACGGCTGCGGGCCTATCGGCAGGTCCTGGCCAGCGGCCTGCGCGGAGGTCGGCGTCCCCGCCCTCAGTAGAGGAAGGGGATGAACATCCTGACCCGCTTCCTGTAAGCCTCCCATTGCGCCCCGTAGTGCTCTGCGGCCCAGCGCTCGTTCTTCGGGATGGCGTCGAAGCGATACTGCAGGAAGTTCACGAGCGGTGCTATCCAGCCCCACAGGCTGCCGCCGATGAGCGCGAAGGCGATGTAGATGAGGAAATCGCCGAAATAGTTCGGATGACGGCACAGCCCCCAGAAGCCCGTTGTGAGGAGTTTGCCCTTCGTACCGGGGCGGCCCTTGAAGCGCTGCTTCTGGTAGTCACTACCGAAGTGGATCACGGTGCCCACGATGTAGACGAGTACCGCCAGGCCATCCATCAGGCTCAGCGGTGCAGTCCTTCGAGCGCCGAAGTAGAAGGGGAGACAATAGGCCCATCCCACCGCGTTCGTGAGCAGAACGGCCATCAGCAGCTTTTGCGCGGGAGGCAGACGGGTGTCGATCTTCCCAATGGCGGTCTGTCGGCTCTTGAAGAGCAGGAGCCAATTCATATGCGCGGCGTAGAGCAGGACCATCGCCAGCATAATGAGGTGCCGCGCTCGCACGGGTGGTGCGGTAAAGATGTACAGCGCAGCGACGACCACCATCGTGTTGAAGCCAACCGCAAAGGCGATGTGCGTGCGTCGGGTGATGAGGATACCGAGCACGCCCACGAGGGCCATAGCTTCGATGACGAGCGCGGCCAACGCCCACACGTGCATAGTACCTCCTTTCCATTCCGCTCCTACGAACGGAAGAAAGCCTCCCCCGAAAGCTCCGACCAGGTCAGGTGCTTGATGGGCTTGACGGGCGCAATCTGCCGAATGCCGCGGATGGGAAGCTGTCTCTTCGCCAGCTTGATGGGCCGGATATGCTCGATGGGCTTGATGGGACCATCGCCGGAGGCCACCTCGGTGAAGAAGACGCAGTAGCCTGCGTGATCTCGCACCCACCCATCCTCGAACCAGCCCAAGTGTGCGCCGGAGTACGCATAGACGGCATCGCCTTCGAGGTAAGCGACCGGCTCACCATCGAAGAGGTACACATCGACGCCGTCCTCCGTGTAGGCGACGGCCGTGCCCGTTCGATCATAGAAGGTCAGCGCCATAGCCCCCTCCCCCTCTCGGCTCACAGATCGTAGTACAGTTCGATCTCGTAGGGATGCGGGCGGTTGCGGACGGCGCGCTCCTCGCGGCGCTTGTGCTCGATCCAGCGGTTGATCAGTTCCCGGCTGAAGACCTCGCCGACGAGGAGAAAGTCGTGGTCGGCCTCCAGCGCCTGCAGCGCCTCCTCCAGTGAGGTCGGCAGCGCCTTGATCTGCGCCTGCTTCTCCGCAGGCCAGGCGAAGATGTCCTCGTCAACGGGGCCGAAGCCAAGCTCGGTGGGGTCGAGCTTGCGGCGGATGCCGTCCAGTCCGGCGAGGAGTTGGGCGGCGATGGCGAGGTAGGGATTGCCGGTCGCGTCGGGCGGGCGGAACTCGATGCGGGCGGAGTGGGGGCGGTTGGCATACTTGGGGATGCGGATGGCGGCGCTGCGGTTGCCCAGGGAGTAGATGGCGCTGACGGGCGCTTCGTAGCCGGGGACGAGGCGGCGGTAGGCGTTGGTGCTCGGATTGGTGAAGGCCATCACCGCGCCGCCGTGGTGGAGCAGCCCGCCGATGTACCATCGCCCCACCTCGCTCAGCGTGCCGTAGCCCTGGGCATCGTAGAAGAGGTTGCTTTCGCCGCGCCAGAGATGCTGGTGGAAGTGCATCCCCGACCCCGCCTCCCCGTAGAGCGGCTTGGGCATGAAGGTGGCCGTCAGCCCCAGTTCGATCGCCGTCATCCGCGTGATGTACTTGACGATCTGCACCGCGTCGGCGGCGCGGAGGAGGGGCAGCATCGGCGTCTCGATCTCGCACTGCCCCGGCCCGCCGACCTCGTGGTGATGGTACTTGACGGGGATGCCCGCCGCCTCCAGATGGGCGACGATGCGGTTGCGGGCATTGTAGAGCCGGTCCTGCGGCGGGATGGCGTGATAGCCACCGTGGCGCGGGATGGTGTAGCCGCTGCCAAGCTCGTGGCTGCGCCAGTCCGCCTCCGCCGATTCCACGCGGTAGGCGGCGACGTTCATCCTGTTCTCGTAGGAGACGCCGTCGAAGAGGTAGAACTCGAACTCCGGCCCCCAGCGGCTCTCCGTCCCGATCCCGCTCTGCCGCAGGAAGGCCTCCGCGCGGTAGGCGATGTTGCGCGGGTCGTAGGGGTAGTAGCGGCGCGTATCCGGCTCGCGGGCGGCGGCGATGAAGCTGAGCGTCGGCTCCTCCCAGAAGGGATCGACGAAGCCGGTCGAGAGGTCGGGCCGCAGCACCATATCGCCTGCGCTGACCGTCTTGAAGCCGACGCTGGAGCCGTCGAAGGCGACGCCTTCCTCGATCAGGCGGGCGTCCAGGCGGCGGGCGGGGAAGGTTACGTGGTGCCAGCGGCCCCACAGATCGGTGAACTTGTAGTCGATCATCACGATGGCGTGGTCGGCAATGAATTGGCGGACTTCTTCCACGTTATTCTCGAACATCATTGCTCCTTTCGCGAGGGCATCGTCCGGTAAAAGAATGGGGCGCGACCTTTCGACCGCGCCCCTCTGTGGCTATGCCTTGCGCAGACCGCGCAGGATGCGTTCCGCGTTGAAAGGGAAGGCGTCGAACCACCGCCCCGTCGCCTGACGCAGGGCGTGGTGGATGGCCGGGGCGACGGGGATGAAGGGCATCTCGCCCATCCCGCGTGCGCCCCACGGGCCGTTCGGCTCCTCGTTCTCGACGATGATCACCTCCACCTCGTCGGGGATGTCGGCGACGGTGGGGATGAGGTAGGTGCTGTAGGTCGTCGTCAGCGGACGCCCGCCCTTCTGGATGAAGTGCTCGGTCGTCGCCCAGCCGACGGCCTGGACGACGCCGCCTTCGATCTGGCCGCTGACCAGGCGCGGGTTGATCGCCTGTCCCACGTCGTTGGCGCAGACGATGCGCCGCACGTGGACTTCGCCGCTCACCAGGTCGGTCTCCACCTCGGCGGCGATGGCGACGTAGCCGTAGGAGAAGTTGGGGTCGCCGTAGCCCGTCTGCGGGTCGATCGGCGTCGTCTTCGGCGCGAGATAGACGTACTCGGCCCTAGCGGGGCGTTCCTCCGCCCGCCACTTCTCCAGCGCCGCCGCTGCCGCGCCTCGGATGGCGTTGCCGATCATAAAGGTCATCCGCGAGGCGGAGACGGAGCCGGAACTGCCGGTGATGGCCGTATCCATCGCCTCTAAGCGCACCTTCTCGATGGGGACGGCCAGCGCCTCCGCCGCCATCTGCCGGATGACGGTGCGCGTCCCCTGGCCGACCTCGGCGCTGGCGGCATAGACGATCGCCTCCTCGATCTCGGCCTCGCCGTGCAGTTCGATGGCCGCCCAGGCGTTCTCCTGGTAGCCGAAGGAGAAGCCGACGTTCTTGAAGCCCGCCGCGATGCCGAAGCCGCGCCGCTTGCTCCCCTCGCCGCCGCCCGGCGGGGCGATCCAGCCCTGTTCGCTCCGCTTCCAGCCGATGGCCTCCGCCGCTTTGATGAGCGTCTCCTCGATGCCGCGTGCGTCGTCCGGCAGCGGGCGTCCCCAGGGCATCGGATCGCCACCGTGGACGAGGTTGCGCAGGCGGAACTCGACCGGGTCCATCCCCAGCGCCTCGGCCAGCTTGTTCACCTGCGTCTCGGCGATGAAGTTGCCCTGCGGCGCGCCGAATCCACGGAAGGCCCCGCCGGGGATGTTGTTCGTGTAGGCGGCGAGGACGTCGGTCTTCACGTTGGGGATGCGGTAGGGGCCGTTGACGGTCAGCAGCAGGTTGCCCATCACCTTGTTCGTCGTGTAGACGTAGGCCCCCGCATCGGCGATGACCTTCGTCTCGGCGGCGATCAGTCGCCCGTCCTTCGTCGCCGCCCACTTGGCGTGGACGAAGGCGCGGTGCCGCTTGTGGTGGCCGAAGATGGACTCCTCGCGGCTCCAGACGATCTTCACCGGACGCTTCAGCTTCCAGGCGGCCAGCGCCAGGACGATCTGCACCGAGATGTCCTCGCGCCCGCCGAAAGCGCCGCCGATGGTCGAGTAGAGGATGCGCACCTGCTCCTCCGGCAGGCCGAGCGCGTGCGCCACCTGATGGCGCTCCTCGTGCGCCCACTGCCCGCCCGCGAGCACGGCGACGCGCCCCTCCTCGTCGAGGAAGGCCAGCCCCGCCTCCGGCTGGAGGTAGGCATGCTCCTGCCCCGGAATCTCGTAGTCCGCCTCGACGATGACGTCGGCCTGGGCGAAGGCGGCCTCCACGTCGCCGCGGCGGATACGGTGCCGCGAGACGAGGTTCCCCTCGAAGACCAGTTCCGGATGGATGGCGATCGGCGCGTGGGGCGGGTGGAGGTGAGGGGCTTCGGGCTCGAGCGCCTCGCGCGGATCGTCGATGACCGGCAGGTCCTCGAAGGTGATCTTGAGCCGCTTCACGCCCTCTTCGGCGGCGGCCTCCGTCTCCGCGACGACGGCGGCGATCTGATCGCCGACGAAGCGCACGATGTCGGCCCCCGGTCGATCGCTGCCGGGGCCGCAGAGGACGGGCTGGTCGGGATACTGCAGGCCGTACTCGTTGACCGGCACATCGGCGGCGGTGAAGACGGCGACGACGCCGGGGACGGCCAGCGCCTCCGCCGTCTCGATGCTCAGGACGCGGGCGTGCGGACGCTCGGCGAAGCGCAGCTTCATATAGAGCTGCCCCTCCATATTCAAATCCTGCGGGTAGCGTGCCTCGCCGGTAACCTTCTCGCGTGCATCGATGCGGGGTAGCGGTTGTCCTACGTAGTTGCCTTTCATAAGCGACTCCTTTATGACTGGACTTGGGCGGCGTGGCGACCGCCGTTGTTGATGCCTTCGCCGATGAGCGGCTCGCGCGGGCTGGCGACGACGCCCGTTTCCACGCCGATGATGCGGCGCAGAACGGCGATGGTCGCCGCGTAGGTCGGGTCCATGCCGTAGTAGGAGAGGTTGCGCGAGCCGAGGTTCCGCCCCTTGCTCATCGGCGTATCGGAAGCGTAGTGGAGGATGCCAATCTCGAAGGGGACGGGGTAGAGATTGACCAGTTCGTTGGTCGGGTAGCGGCGCGGGCGGATGAACTCGTAGAGCGCCGAAAGGTACGGCCCGGCTTCCATCTCCACGTCGGTGTAGCCGCGTTCGAGGAAGCCGCGCATATACTCGTCGTTCTGGAGGAAGGTGCCGCGCACCGTCAGCGCCCGCTGATTGTCGAGGACATCGCCGTAGACGAGGTGCGGGCGGACGTGGGCCGCCTTGAAGACGTTGCCGAAGAGGTAGGTGTTGCGGGAATGCTCATCGTAGACGACGTTGGGGATGAGGACATCGCCGATGCGGGCGTTGAGCGTCGCCGCCTTGCCGATGATGTAGGCACCGAGCAACTGCCCCACGTTGACGGCGAGCCGCGTCAGCAGGTGGTAGGCGGCGAAACCGAGGGGGTAATCGATGTTGAGGATGATCGCCTCGCTGCGGGTCAGGGCCTCCAGCGGCAGGTCGCGCAGCCGGGGGTCTATCGCCTCGCGGCGCAGCCGTTTCAACTCGATGAGCTGCACCTCCAGATCGAAGGTGTGCTGGCTGGGGATGCGGGTGATGCCGTGTTCGGCCTCCCACTGCGCCCGCGCTGCCAAGAGATCGCGACCGTCCTCCGTCTGCAGGTACTTCTTCAGCAGGTAGTAGAGGAAGTTGTTGCGATCGCTGGGCGTATCCCCCCGCTGGATGCGCCGATACTCCTCCTTGATCTGCGGCGGCGCTTGATGACGCAGGTAGTCGAGCAGCCGATCCTCGTGCGCCTGCGCGAAGCCGCTGAGCATATTGACCAGGCTGTGGGTGTTGCTGGAGACGAAGTAGAGCGGGCGCTCGCGGAGATCGAAGGGGGCCATCTCGCTGACACGGTTCCACCAGCGCTGGGTCGCGCGTCGATAATCGATGTGGGAACCGGCGAGGAGCGTAACGCTCATTCGCTTGCGCCTCTGCGCGATTTGCAGGAGAAGCTGCGGAAGCCGCGCCTTCCAGATACGGCGCAGGCGCTGCCAATCGTCGGGGGAGAGGTGGAGCGTTTCGCGAATCTCCTCTTCCGTCTCGACAGGAATCTCGCCATTGGTCGCCCAGAGTGTCAGCAGTTCCAGCATCCCCTCCTTGCCGGAAAGGAGCCGGTGCATCTTGTTCCACTCGATCTGGAAGGCGGTGAGCGTGGGCACGAGGTCATCCACATCGGAGATGCTGGCGATGTAGGCGGCGAGGATGCCTTCCCGCTCGTCGAAGCGCATCCGGCGACGGCGGGCCGGTGCGGCCACCCGCTCCCACGCCTCCACGCCGGGATAGCCGCGGCGGCGGAAAACCTCCTCGCTCTGGCCGAGAATGACCTTCCTCACCTGCGGGATGCAGGGCGGAAGGCGGAGACTGGCGTAGGTGAAGGCGGACATATCCGGTTCGATGGCCCCGGCGTGGGGATGGAGCGAGGAGTGCATCGCGATGTGCGTCTCCTCCAGCGTGCGGATCTGCACCTCGCTCGTCGTGCGCAGGAGCGAGTAGATGGTGCGCATATAGAGCGCGATCGCGTCATCGGGTGGACGTGGAATGCTGCGTTTCATCTCCACCTGGCCCCTACACCTCGCCCAGCTTCGAAGCCGCCTTCTCCACCGCCTTGATGATCTTGTAGTAGCCGGTGCAGCGGCAGAGGTTACCGCTGAGCGCTGTGACGATCTGCTCGCGCGTCGGATGGGGCCGCTCTTCCAGGAGGTTGGCGGCGCTCATCACGAAGCCGGGGGTGCAGAAGCCGCACTGGACGGCGTCCTCCTCGACGAAGGCTTCCTGCACCGGATGGAGCGTGCCGCCCTTCGCCAGCCCCTCCACGGTCACAACGTTCGCCCCGTGGGCGCGGGGTGCGGGGACGAGGCAGGAGAGCACCGCCGCCCCGTCGAGCCAGACGGTACAGGCCCCGCACTCGCCCTCCTCGCAGCCGGGCTTGGCCCCCATCAGGCCGAGGTCGTCGCGCAGCATATGGAGCAGCGTCTTGCCGTTCGCGCCGCGCACGGTTACGTTCTCGCCGTTGACGACGAACTGGATCGGCTCATCGCCGTCGGTGTGGTGGGCGATCGTCGGGCCGGAGAGGGTCGGACGGATGCGGTGCCCGCCCTGGAGCAGCACCATCGCCTCCGGTTGGGGCAGGTCGCGGCGGGGATGGCCTTCGCGGATGGCCTCCAGCCCCTTGCGCACCAGCGCCTCCACCTCCTGCTTGCGCAGCCAGGCGGAGCCGCGCACATCGTCGATGGGACGGGCCTCCTCGGCGGCCAGTGCGGCGGCCTGTGCGATGATCTCGTCGGTGAGCGGCTGCCCCTTCAAGGCCCCCTCGGCCTTCGGGGCGCGGATGATGGTCGGGGCGACGCTGCCCATCGTGATGCGGGCCGCCTTGACCGTCGTCCCCTCCATCGTCAGCACCATCGCCACGTTGGTGACGGCGATGGCGAGCACCTTGCGCAGTCCCATCTTCAGGTAGGTGCCGGCCTCGTCGGCGGTCAGCGGGGGGATGGCGATGTCGGTGAGGATTTCGTCCTCCTCCATCACCGTGCGCCGCACGCCGAGGTAGAAGTCGGCCAGCGGGATGGTGCGCTCGCCGCGCACGCTGCGCAGCGTCAGGCGGGCATCGAGCGCCATCAGCGCGGTGATGGTGTCGTTGGCGGGCGAGGCGGTGATCAGGTTCCCGGCGACGGTGCCCCGATTGCGCAACGCGGGTGCGCCCACGCCCCAGCAGGCCTGGGCCAGCGGCAGCGCCTTCTCCTGGATGAGCGGGGAGGCGGCGACGGCGGCGTGCGTGGCCATCGGCCCGATGTGGATGAGGCCGTCCTCTCCCAGCGCGATGCGATCCAGCCCGCGCACGCGGGTGATGTCGATGAGGACGGGGACCTTGCGCCCGTGGCGCAGCTCAAGCACCAGGTCGGTGCCTCCGGCAACGATGCGGGCCTTGCCGCGGTTTTCCGCCAGCAGGCGCAGCCCATCCTCCAGTGATGTAACGGTGTAGTAGGTTTGCCATAACGCCATAGTCAGCTCCTTATCGGATTTGTGCTTAGCGATGAGGGCCTCGTTGCTGCGACCCTCGACGTGCTACGCACGCCTTTCGCGTATGATGTAGAGAGGCCGCCCGCGGGCTTCGTCGTAGATGCGGCCCACGTACTCACCGAGGATACCCAGCATCCAAAGCTGGATGCCGCCGAGGAAGAGGGATACCGTCGTCGATTCCCTCTCCTCCCGCCGCCCGAAGAGCAGGCGCAGCAAGGCCGCCACGACGGCAAAGGTGCCGAGCAGCAGGGAAAGCTTCAGCGGGACGAGGGAGAAGCCGGTGATGGCATCCAGCGCCAGGCGGAACATCTTGCGGAAGGGGTATTTCGTCTCCCCGGCGGCGCGGGCGCGACGGCGGTAGGGGACGCCGATCTGCCGGAAGCCGACCCAGGCGACCATCGCCCGCACGAAGCGGTGCCGTTCGCGCATCCGCCGCATCACCTCGATGACCTGCCGATCGAGGAGGCGAAAATCCCCGGCCTCCATCGGAATGGTGATCTCGGTGAGCATCTGGATCAGCTTGTAGAAGAGATCGGCGGTGAAGAGCTTGAACCAGGTCTCGCCCTCGCGCTCGGTGCGCACGCCGTAGACGACATCGTAGCCCTCTCGCCACTTGGCGATCAGGTCGGGAATGACCTCCGGCGGGTCCTGGAGGTCCGTGTCGATGACGACGACGGCGTCGCCGCGGGCGTGGTCCATTCCGGCGGTGATGGCCAGTTGGTGGCCGAAGTTGCGCGAAAAATGGAGCACGACGACGTGCTCCGGATCGTCCGCTTCCAGCCGATCCAGGATGGCGGGGGTGGCATCGGTGCTCCCGTCATCGACGAGGACAAGCTCCCACGGCTCCCCCAGCCCCTCCATCACGGCGCGGACGCGCTCACAGAATGCCTCAATCAGGGCCTCTTCGTTGAAGACCGGTCCAACGACCGAGTAACGTGGACGATCGCCCATCTCGCTTTGCCTCCATCTCGATGTGGTGTCGGAAGTATACCTCCATTTCGAGGTGGAGACAACATCGAGCGGCGTTCAAACGAAAAGGCCCTCGCACCTCCTCACGGCACGGTCAACGTGACGACCGCCGTAACGTCTATGCCGGCAGGCAAGGTGAAGGGCGCACTGACGGCGAGAGGCTCGCCCTCGACGCGGCTCAACGCGACCCAGCGGAAAGGGCCGCGCCCGAAGAGGGTTGCAGAAAGCCACCATCGCTTGGTGCCGACGCCGTCCCGCACCCCGTCGATCGGGCCTTGCCAGCCATCGACACGATGCCACTGCCCCAGCCCGTCCTGCCATTCGACGACCGTCCACAGCGCGGGATCGGGCGGGCGGAGGTGCAGTTCGATGTAAGCGCCGGGAGGGGATGTTACCGGTCGCGGGGTTGGCGTGAAGGGCAACGGAGCCGGACGGGTCCAGGTTGGCGTCGGCCCGGCCACAGCGAAAGCCCCGGTCTCCGTCACAGGGGACAGAAGGATGGCCCCCATCCCCCCAAGACACAGAAGAAAAAGGATGTACGCTCGTCCTCGACGTCGCATCGCTCACCGTCCTGCGGTAAAGACAAGCGGGCCGAAAGCATTGTTGTCCTCATTGCTTTCCCGCACCGCGGCCCAGGGAGCAGGTGCCCCCCAGGAATCCACGAAAGCCCACACGCTATGGCTCCCCGCCTGCCATTGCTCCGGCCATCGACTATCGTCGGCGCGATAGTAAGCATCACCGAAGGTAAGCGTCAGCTCCTCTCCGGCGTCCAGGCGGGGAATGAACCACGAAAGTCCATAGACAGAAACGGATTCCCACGCCGTATTGACCACAGGCGGGCGGCTTGGGTCCAGATAGAGATCGACCCAGAAATTCGTAGCCGTCGCCACCCCGTCATTGCTCACCGTTACCGAGAGCCGCTGCGGATCATCAGCATCGATGACGAGATTCCGCACACGGAGATCGGGCATATATCCGAAGTCGCGCGTGAGCACAGGCAGATAGAGGCTCTTGACGACACGTCGCACGTTCAGACGGAAGGGACCTGCGGCCTCACCGCTGACGACGGCATGGCTGAAGTCATCGAAGAAAGTCCCCCAACTGTTCTCGATAGCCGTCATCTTCCCTACGTAGCGAGTCCCCTCGGTGACAGGGATGCTCTCCTCCTCCCACGCCCCTTCAGGCTCGACGTAGAGCACGATCTCGAACTGCCGCCAAGCAGCCGGAGCCAGGTCTCCGAGCGACCACGTCAATTCACGTCCCTCTAAAGAACTCCACGGCGGGATTGCCTCCGTCGCCGTAACGCCTTCCGGCAGTGTCAGGGTAACCGTGACATCGCGGGCGATAGCATCCCCCGCATTGTACGCCGTAACGCGAATCAGCACCTCCGAAGGGCCGTAGGTAGGGATGTAGCATTCCCCATCAACGGCCAGGACATCCGCCGTAGCCGACTGCGGGGATTCACCCCACCCCCCTTCACAGAAGTAATCCACCCAGATGGCCGCTCCATGAGCTTCCACCGTAACCTTGTTCCCCGATGCCGCCCATTGCACCCCGAAGGGGTCGGTATAGCGAATGCCCGGCCCCTCATTGACGATGTTGGGGCCATGATGGGCACGTGAGATCGTCGCCAGGGCGGCGACGGCCTGCTGCGGGGCCAGGGTCCTCGCCTCCGATGGCAGTTCGAAGGTAACCACCCCATTCGCATCCTCGACGAACGGAATGGTCGGCACCATCGTCGTGAAAAGCGCCGCAAGCGTATCGGAATCAGGATGGGCCGCATCCACCTCCGCCGCTTGCTGAAGAGCCTGCAGCAGCGCCGCATCGGTGATCCAGGTGGCAGAACGCAGGTGTACATTGGAGGGAAGGCGATCGGTGAGCACGAGACCGGTCGCAGGGGCAGAGAGATAGGCGGGGACCTCGTCTCCTTCCCCTACCATCGCCAGATGGAGCGGGGGAACGTCATAGCCGTGAGGAAGGTTATCGGCAGCCACCGTAATCGGAATCTCGATGATCCGATTCCAAAGCTCGGACGGCAGATCGTCGCCGACCTCTAACTCGAAATACCAGAGGCTACGCCATCCATCGGGGACCGTCTCTCGATTGAGGAAGGCCAACTCGGCCCAGATCGGCTCCGGTGCAGTCGCAGGATCGGTGTAGAGCAGGGTCGCCGTCATCCCTCGAGGAAGCTGAAGCGAAGGCACAAGCCCCGTGAGCGTTATGCCGGTGTTGTTTTCCAGCGCAAGCCGAACGAGCGTCCGCTCGCCTGCGTGCAGGTAACTATGGAAAAGCTGCTTCTCCCGATGGCCGCCGACATACACCGACCACACCAGATCACCATAACCCCATGCCTTGAAGAAGGGATCGTAACGCGATATCCACTGACGCGGCTCATAGGGATCGCGCATCGTGTAGATAAAGGCCAGCGTATCGCTGTACACACTGACCGCCGTCGGCCCTCCCCATTTCTCGACCTCCCCATCGCTGCGATAGCCCTCCACAACGTGGGTATGTCCATCGTAGATCTCATACCGATTCGGCCCCGCAACTACCTGATGATAGATCAGCTGCGGACCGTCATCGAGCTTGAACTGCCCTTCGCGATTATCCTCCTCGTTCTCGACGGTCGCCGTCAAGACAAAGCTGTTACTCGTGCCCAACGGGATACGCAGATGAAAGAGCAGCTCATCGCGGTCAGGATAGGTGGTCACACTGACCAAACTCGCGTAACCCGGCGTCAGAGGGCTGTAAGCACGGCTCCAGCTTCCCTGCCAGGGAGCAAGACGAATACCCAGCCCGCGGAAGATGGGGAAGAGCAGCAGGTTCTCGTCCGGATCGATCGTCCTGCCCTCGCCGTTGGGATCGGCGCTGTAAGTCTTGGCAAGGTAACGCACGATGATGCTCTCCGGCCACCGCGTGGGGAGATCATTGACCCGCCGCTCGCAGAAACCATCGCCATCCATATCGACCCAGATGCCGAAGGTTACGTTGACCCCGGCATGCTGCTCGAAATCGGGCGAGCAGGTCGCACAGCTATCCCAATCCCACACATCGTAGAAGGTAGCCCGCAAAGGCATCGTGTGCGTCCGCGACCAAACATCCCGGTACGTCAGGCGCGAGGGAGAAGGGGCAGCAGGCGCATAGGGCGTCGCCGCCTCCAGGTACTCCCGGAAGGGGACGGCCTCCGTCCCCGCCGCCACGTAGATCGAACCGGCCTGGTTGGGAAGAACGACAGTCCCCTCGCGGGGCGTGCCCTCGAAGACCACCTCCCGCCCCAACAGTTCACGGGAGTGGACGCCATAACGTATGAGCGGCTCGTCATACCAGTAGGGCGGCATCTCGCCCAAGTGCCACACCAGCGGCCAGCAGGGCAGAAGGAGCACGTGATCATCGGTTACGGTGAGAACATCGGTGTAGGTCGGCGGAATGGTGATGAAGGAGCCATAATCGGTCATCGGCGCAGTGGCACGCAGGGGCAATTCCGTATGGATACCGTAGGTGCTCGTGAAACGGCACCAGTGGCGCTCGTCAGGCGGCAAAGCCCGCCAATCCTCAATGGTGATCGTCTGCGTCGGTGCAACCGCCCCGTCCCACAGCGGATAGTTGCCCGACTGCCAATAGTTGCCCGACTGCCAAAGGTAGGGTTCATTACGCACCCAGATCGTCTCACCATCGTTGGTGGAAAGGATGACGTGCTGATCGGCGTAATCCACGATGGGGGCGATGAGATAGACCCAGTCGGTCAAGACCGGCGAGAGGGCCGCCGTCTCCTCCTTGTTCTCCAGCGGCATAGCGAGGTCGAGGTAGAGGCCCTCCTGCGGGATGCGATAATGACGATCAGGTTCGAGGTCGCGATCGCCGACCAGCCGCGCCGCCATGCGTGAAGTCAGGCGGAAGGGCTTGTGGCGCGTCAGCACGGGACGACCCGCCTCCTCACGGTAGAAGACTCCCTGCGCGAAGACCGCCTCACCGGAGGCGAGCGTCTCCGGCTCCGTCTCCGCCCGGAAATCGAGCGTGATGCCGACGTGAGCGGAAAGCGTCCCTATCACCCAGACAAGCTGCGTCGAGCCGTCGGGTGCGGTGAAGATGACCGTCGGCGAAGGGACAACGGTCGTTGTGAGCAGACGATAGCCGGGGGCAATCGTTTCCGTGACCACCGCATTGTGCAGCGGGGCATCCCAGAGGTTGCGGAGATGCAACGTTGCACTGACGGGCACCACCTCATAGGCGGGGAACTCGTGGGAGGGATAGACCGGGTTGAATGTCTGCACCGCATCGCCGTAAAAATCGACGTGGCTGCTCAAAGCCATCATCAGAGCATCGAGGAAGATGGGGGCCTCATCGCGATGACGTTCATCGGTAGGATGACCAAAGACGGCCACGACCTCGCCGCGACCATATGGCTGCCGGATGATGGCAGGCAGCGCCGTCCCGTCCCTGGTATTGACAAAGGTTGCGATGACCTCGGTCGATTCATCGGGGTAGAAGAGAGGATCGTCCAGGACGTAC
This sequence comes from Anaerolineae bacterium, assembly GCA_026991395.1. Lineage (GTDB taxonomy): Bacteria > Chloroflexota > Anaerolineae > B4-G1 > SLSP01 > JALXBP01. Next base: position 18,912 of record JALXBP010000135.1, read on the forward strand.
AATGTCGTCGTGACCCAGCTATAGGCCATCGGCGAGTCCGCCTGCTCGATGCGCAGACGCCCGCGGTTCTCGAAGGCATCCTCGGGCTGCAGGTAGTCGAGGATCGACTGCGTGGTATCCACGCTCCCCTCGGGCAGCAGTCCCGCCCGCTCGGCCAGGCCCGCCGCCGTCCCCTGTACATAGAGCGTCCCCCCTTCTTCCACGAAACGGCGCAGGGCCTCCAGCCCACCCGCCTCCTCCAGGCGGGCTATGACCTCCTCCTGAGCATCGAGGCGGTAGGCCGGGAGGATCAACAGCGCATCATTCTCCAGGCCGGAGACGACGGTCGTCTCCGTGAGCACCTCGTAAGGCAACGCGCCGCCGAGATAGCCGTCGAGGAGTTGTCGTATCGAGGCAAGCTCCCAGCCTGCCACCACCTCCCCTTCCTCATACGGGACCCGCACACTCGAACGGAAGACGGCTACGCCGTCCCCGTAGAGCGCATAGGCCCGCGTCGGCACCTCCCCCACCGTCGAGGTCAGGCTCGTACACCGGGCACAACTCCACGGCTCCCCCTCGGGGACGATGAGATCGCCGGGGAGGGCCTCCGTCGTCGTCACGGCAGACCGCCAAAGCCGCCCACCTTCCGCCAGGTGGCGGAATGCACTTTGGTAAGCCGCCTGTCGATCGAGCTGATTGCGCCCCAGAGGAACCAGCGTGCCGCCCACGCCCGCACGCATCGGCGTCGCCTGCAGGCTCCGATGGATGCCCAGCGCAGCCACGATCAACAACACCGCTACAGCTACCAACCGAGTGATCCTCTGCATCATTCGCCCCCTTTGCTCTATGGCAGTCCGGCGCTCTCGCCGTCGATGAACGCACCTCGGCCATCGGCAAGCCGCCCAAGGCCCGAGCCGTCGTCCCGGCCCGCCGGTAGCGAATCGCAAATTCCCTTTGAGGGAAACGGCCTTAGCCTTCAAGGCTACGGGCATTTCCCTTGAAGGCTAAACGGTGCCCGATGCCATCCAGGCGCGACGCCCCTCCCCGTCCTTCCCACGCAGAGCGGAGGGGTGAGCAAGCCTGCCTCGGTGGTGCTGAACACCTGCCGGACGGTCACCAGAAAAGAACGGCAGTACATGTTGCTTATGCATCCAGGGACCCCATCATGTGGTAATACAACTCCCGTTCCTGAGCACAAAATTAATTTTGCACCAGTTCCGTAGCCGGTGACCACCGAAGCGGTATGGATTTTTGCATCGCATCGAGCGATTTGATACACAAGGCTCTGTTTTCTTGACAAAGAAAAGTCAATTGCCCTTTTCCCGTCCACAGAAAGTTGTAATATACTGGGGTATCAATCCAGTCTATTTCGTCTGTCGCTAAACCGATCAATCTGATGCCATCACGCCTTTCACCGGTTCCACAAGACACAGCAACCGCCAGCCATCGAGCGTCAGGGGACAATCGTAGGTTGTGGATTTCTTGAGAGATGGTCCCGCCACAGACGGGTATCTCGCGTTCTTTCTTCTCCCGGACCTCAATTTCTATGACATAGTCAGATGTCAGTTGGGCAGAGCTGTATGCAGTGGCGATCAATCTATCGCCCCCGCGCCATATCACATCGGAAAACATTCTCTCCGGCGTAGCCGAGAGCAACAGATCTGCATTGCCCGTGGCGAGATTGACCAAGTACAACCCACTCTGAGGCGAGTTTAACATACGGACAACGGCCAAATGGTCAGTGGAGGGAGACCAGGCGCATAACGTTCCCCCTTCAATGAATTGTATTATCCTGCCGTCTTGAGAGGAAAGGATGTAGATCCCGTTTTTATTCTCTGATGTGGTACTTGCTGCTGCTGGGATAGCAATATATTGTCCATCGCGGGATATCCTGGTCTCGTAAATGGCGGGCGATGTGAATGTGTTCAGACGAGTAGCATTGTCACGATCCCCAAGGTTCATTTTGTATAACTCGCATTGTTCTTGATCGCACAAATAAAAGACCAGCCACGATCTGTCCGGCGAGAGCCTGACGCCTTGTAGAGTACCTGCCATCTTCCCTTCGTCCGTTTGTATTCCCGCGGCAAGATCAACCTCTACAATAACGGTTTCCCCATCAGCATAAGCTGTATAGTACACCACGGGATGCTCGACATCACCGGCACATCCTTGGACAAAGGACAGCACTAGAAAGAGTAATATCACGAGCAGCATTTTAAACTCATTTTTCATTTGCAACCTCCTGCTACGGACCATACCACTTATTAGATAGATAAAGGTTGGTTCCTTCTACTGACCAATGCTTGAAGTCGCTATCAGATTTTGCTTTATCCATCATCCGTTGGTAGATATCGGAACCATGCCCAAAGTATAAAGCTTCAGGAAATTGGTCCGGCTCACATCCGTTGAGAATGCCTCGTGCAATGTCCAATGCCTCAAACCAACTCTGCCTGTCCGGGCTTTCCCAGCCTAGTCCTGCTTGCCCCTTCTTGTGAACTAGGTAGTCCTCTGTTACGTCTTTCGTCTTCCACTCCTCGTATCCTTGGAATTGATGGGGTTGATCTAATACTCCTTGGATTGTATTCGGGAAATCACTAGAATCACGGCGGTGGACAATGACATATCCTATTGCCCTCATAGCCCTTCTCCTAGCATCTCGATTGCTGTTTTTTCCTCTCTGTTCGGCCCATATAGCCTTAGCCAGCATGATCTCTTGAGGAGAATACTGCCTCTGGCGTTCTCTGGCATAGGCATTCGCTTCCTTCCAATAAGATGGCCAGTCGATTTTCCCCTGATTCAAAACATATCCAGGGTCACCATCTCCCGAGTAATATCCGCATCTGTCTCCATTGTCAGGCGTCGGCGTTTTTTCCTCTCCATATCCTTGTGCTCCATCACCCGATTGGTTCGGCGATGGAGTTGATGAGGATGAAGATGAGGATGTGGATGTGGAAGTGGAACCAAGTCCCGGCGTCGGTTCTATCGAAGTTGGTGTCTCTTCAGGCGTGTAATTGTTGCCACCATTATCACACCCAGCAAGAACGGCCATTATCAAAATTACCATCGTTAGAGATACGATCAGTAATATACGAGAACGCTTCCTCCTCTTTCCTGTAACAACCACTGTCATTTGTAACAACGGTAATAGCCCCATCAGCAAGCCGATAGGATCAGTCAGCGGTATTGGGCGGTTTTGGTGCCTGGTTGACCAATACGCGCCTCGCACCGGATCATAGTATCCCCAAGGCGACGAATAAAGCCCTGCCTCTACATCATACCCCAGACCAACATAAGCAAAGAACTGCAACTCCCAATTGGCTACTAACGGGAAGCCATACTCATCATACAAGTATGGCCTAACCAGGTCGCCGTTTTCGTCCGCCAAGCCTGCCACACTATCGGAGCCATCATATTCGTACCAGTAGCGGTCGCCGGCAAAGCCGGTGGCCGGGTTGGGCAGCCGCTCCATCTCGAAGGGGCGGCGCAGGCCGGTCAGCGGCGAGGGAGCCAGGTAGTAGTAGGTCTCCGTTACCGTGCCGCTCACCGCCAACTGCGCCCCGATGATGTCGAGGCCGTCGTAGAGGTAGGTGATGACCTGCGTGAGCGTGATGCCGCCGGGGTAGGCGACCGCTTTGCGGACGCGCCGCCCGTAGCCGTCGTAGGTGTAGGTGGCGACCATCGTCACGGTGATGGCCGCGCTGTCGCTCATCGTCTTGGTCACGCCCACCAAACGATCCTCGCGGTCATAGAGGTAATCGGTGAGCAAGGTCGTGCCGTTGGTCAAGATTTCGGTCTCGCGCACCCGGTCGCCGTTCCCGTTGTAGTCCAGCGCGGTCTCGCGGTCCGGCTCCTGGATGCGGATCAACTGGTTGGCCGCGTTGTAGGTGTAAGCCACCGCCTCCGGGCGCGGGGCGACGGGCAGTTCGGGCAGGCCGGGGTCGGGGGCCAGTACCGTGCCCGTCTTGGTCAGCCGGTTGCCCACGGCGTCGAAGGTGTAGGCGGTATCGCTCGCCGGGTCCTCGGTGGCGGCGTTGACCAACCGGTCCAGAGCGTCATATTGGTAAGTGTGGGTGATGACGACGGGCGTCGGGCTGCCGTCGAAGGCGGCGCGGGTCTCGATCACTTGGGTGCGGTTGCCCACCTTGTCCATCGCATAGGCGTAGGCACTTTGGGGATGGGCCGCGCCCAGTTTGCGGTGGTCAATCCCGGTCAGCCGGCCTGCGTCGTCGTAGGTGTAGGTGGAGGCGACGTCGTTGGGGCGCAAGATGCGCGTCACCTGGCCCAGCGGGTTGTACTCGAAGGTGCTGGCGTCGCCGTGGGGGTCGGTGAAGGTGGTGAGCCAGTCGTTGGCGTTGTAGGCGTAGGCGACGGCGTAGCCGTTGGGGTAGGTCAGGCCGGTCAGGTTGCCCAGCGCGTCGTAGGTGCGGGTGATGGTGCGCCCCAGCCAGTCGGTGGTCGTCGTGCGGCGGCCCAGGGCGTCATAGGTGTAGGTCGTGCAGCCCAGGCCGTCGCACATCTGGAGTTCGTTCCCCTCCAGGTCGTAGGTGAAGGTGACGGGGTGCAGGGTCGGCGGGGTGGAGCCGTAGCGGACGGCGGTCAGGCGGTCGTTGCTGTCGTACTCGTAGTAAGTGGCCCGCCACATCGCGTCCACGCGGCGGATCAGCCGTCCCGCCGCGTCGTAGGCGTAGGACCATTGCTTCCCCAGGGGATTGACCTCGCGCTTGAGTTGATTGAGGAAATTGTACGCAAAAGTAGTCGCGCTCCCGTTGGCGTCGGTGATGACCGTCAGGTTGCCCACCTCGTCGTAACCGTAGCGGGTCGTGCCGCTGAGAGGGTCGGTGACGGCGATGAGGCGGCCCAGGGCATCGTAGTCGTACCCCGTCGTGTGGCCGTTGGCGTCGGTGACGGCGATGACGCGCCCCAGGGCGTCGCGGGCGTACTCGGTGGCATTGCCCAGCGGGTCGGTCGTTTTGAGCAGGCGGCCCAGCGGGTCGTAGTCGTAGGTGGTGGCCTTACCCTGCGCGTTGACCTGCCGCACCAGGTTGTAGACGGCGTCATACTCCATCGTCGTGGTGTAGCCCAGCGCGTCGGTGAACTGCACCGGCAGGCCGGCCAGGTTGTAGGTCGTGGCGACGGTGTGGCCGTTGGCGTCGGTGACGGCCACCGGGGTGTCCTCGGCGTCGTAGGTGTAACGGGTGACGCCCCCCAGAGGATCGGTGATGGTTACAGCGTTGTCGTTCTCGTCGTAGGTGAAGGTGGTGGCAAAGCCGTTGGGCGAGGTGATGACCACCGTATTGCCCACGGCGTCATAGGCGTACTGGGTCGTGGGCCGCTGGCCGTCGGGGAGGATGGGCTGCATCACGGCGGTCAGCCGGTCCAAGGCATCATAGGCGTAGTCGGTGCGGTGGCCCAGCGGGTCCACCTGAGCGGTGCGGTTGCCCACGGCGTCGTACTCGTAGCGGGTGACGTTGCCCAGCGGGTCCTTGACCGCCACCAGGCGGCCCAGGGCGTCGTAGGTGTAGTCGGTCACCTCGCCGCGCGGGCCGATGATGCGCACCAGTTGATCCTCGGCGTTGTAGCAGTACTCGGTGCGGTGGCCTGCCGCGTCAATGAGGTACTTGAGCCGGTTGGCGGCGTCGTAGATCATCCGCGTGCGGTAGCCCAGGGGGTCTATCGTGGCGACGACGTTGCCGTTGGCGTCGTACTCGTAGCGGGTGACGGCGCCGGTGGGCTCGGTGACGGCGAGCAGCCGTCCGGCGTCGTCGTACTCGTAGCGGGTAACGTGCCCGGCGGCGCCGGTCATCGCCACGCGACGGTAGAGTTGGTCATAGGTGTAGTGCGTCCAGTGACCCAGAGGATCGCGCTCGCCGGTCAGTTTGAGGTTGGCGTCGTATTGGTAGAGCCGCTCTCCGCCCCGTCGGTCAACGGAGCGCACCAGCAGGTCGTTCAGGTCGTACTCGAAGGTAGAGACGTGCCCCTTGGGGTCGGTGATGCGGGTGATGTTACCCCGGTCGTCATACTCGAAGGTGACGGTGTGGCCGTTGGCGTCGGTGTAGGTGGTCTCCCGCCCGGCGGCGTCGTAGGTGGAGCGGGACTCGGTGCCGTCGGGGTAGATGGTGCGCACCAAGTTGCCATAGTCATCGTACTCGTAACGGGTGGCATGCCCCAGGGCGTCGGTGATGACGGTCGGCTGGCCCCAGGCGTTGTACGCGGCCTGCGTCTCCGAGCCGTCCGGGGCGACGGCGCGGGTCAGGTTGCCGTGTTCGTCGTACTCGTAGTGCCAGGTGTGGCCCAGCGCGTCGGTCATCGAAATGACCTGATTGTGCGTGTCATAAGTCCAGCGGGTGACGTCGCTGGTGTAAGTCGCCCCGGCGGGGATGGGGTCGTAGCGGGCGGTGACGTTGCCCCGCTCGTCGTACTCGTAGCGGGTGACGTTCCCGTTGGCGTCGGTGCGGCTGGTGAGGTTGTAGTCGGCGTCGTACTCGTTGTGGACGGTGTTGCCCGCCGCGTCCTGCTCCTGCGTCACGCGGTTCAGTTCGTCCCAGTGATAGACCTCCTGGTGGCCCAGGTTGTCGGTGAAGGTGGTGATGCGGTTGGCCGGGTCGTAGGCGAAATAACTGTGCGTGCCGCTGGCGTCAATCTGCTCGACCACGCGGTCCCGGTCGTCATAGGTGTTCTGGAGGAAAAGGAACCCCTCGCCGTCCCACTCTTTGGTCATCCGGTGACGGCTGTCGTACTGGAAGCGGCGCAACGTGTCGGAAGCGAGAGCGATGCGGGTCAGGTTGCCGTCGCCGTCGTACTCGAAGGTGTAGGTGCGGCCATCCCACAAGGCCATGCGCGTGATGCGGCTGTTCTCGTCGCTCGTCAGAGTGATCGTGCGGCCGGCGTCGTCGTGAATGGCGGTCAGCGGCGGGCGGGGAACATCCTCGCCGTCCTGCCAGTTGTCCTGGCCGCTGAGGTCGTAATCGAAGTGCAGCCCGTTGCCCCGGCGGTCGCGCTGCTCGGTCAGGATGCCGAAACCGCCCACCGTCCGGCTGAAGACCAGCGTCACCTCATCCGGCGTAGTCCACTCCCAGCCCTGGTCGGTGAGGGTCAGGCGGTCGTAGACACCGGCCGGGGCGTCGTAGCCGCTGCCGTTCCAGGTGTAATGATAAGTGCGCCCGTCGGCCAGGGCGATGCTCACCGAGTCGTCGCTGTACTGCTGAGCGCGGGCATTGTAGGGGAAGGACCAGCCGTAGCCGAAGAGGTCGCTGCGCCAGTCCTGGGAGTTGTAGGTCAGCGTCAGGTCGAAGTCCAGCCCGCCGCGGCCGGGGATGCGGGCCAGGCGCACCTGGACGACGTGGTTGCCGGTCGAGAAACTGACCGGGTCGCCGCCGTAACGCTGATAATTCTGATAGCCCAAGTCGCGCAGTTTACGCAGAACCTCCGGCGACGGAGGGTCGGGGATGGGAGGCGGTTGGTTGTCCTCGCCGCAGGTCAGGCCCAGTTCGGTCAGGCGGTTGGCGATGGCCGCGTAGGTGGCGTCCACGACGAGGTCAAAGTGGGTGTGGATAACCGGCCAGTCATAGTTGTGATCTAAGAAGAGGGTCTCGATGTGGGCATAGTGAGGGGCGACGTTGTAAAACTCTGCATACGGCAATAGGGGATGTGAACCACCCCAGCGATGAGGACGGCTCGTGTAAGTAGTGATAGCGCTAAAGAACTTGTTGACGAGGGCAACATCGTTAGAGCGGTGATTATGGTCACGAGCCCAAGCCCATAGTCCACCGTCGTTCCTCACGCCCCACGGATGTCCACGAAGGGCGTTAAAGGCCAAAGTAACAAACATATCGGCGCCAAAATTACGCGCCCGCCGAGCACGGGAAGAACGAGGGACATACCCCTGCCTTTGCGAGGCATTACGGGTAATGAGAATATCCACGTGGCAGTTGTTGTCTATGAATCGCTGGCGGACATCTCTGGCCAAGCGGTAAGCGTAAGGGCCTTCCCACACCGTCCCCACACCGGGCCAATAGGCCCGTCCAACGTTATCGTCAGGGTCCAAGGCCAGTTTCATATTCTGAGCCGCTGCCATCGACAGAGAAGCCTCAGAAAGCTGGGGACGGGAGGCCAGCGGGGCCATCGGGACGAATTGCCCGACCTCCTCGTTCTCCGCCACGATCATCTGTTGTTCACCATAGTTCGCACCGGTCGGGAGCCAATCCTCGCTCTCACCGCGGCGGGTGTACAGGAACAGCAGGCTGGTATCCAGTCCATCCACGTCCTCCGGGGTGTAGTAGACGTAGATGTGCCAGGTAGGGGTTACAATAGAGACATCCGGTGGTCCGGGGATGATGGTCACCTGGTAGGGGAACTTGTCGATCGGCGTGCCGTCGGCGGCCTCCGCCGTGATCTCGAAGGCCGGCCCGGCCACGCCCAGGTTATCCGGCGGCAGGGAAGGTGGCGCGATCTCCCGGTAACGAATAGTCACCGTCTGGGTGATGGCCTCAGGGTCGAAAACGATCCGCACTTTGCCATCGGAGGAGCCGATCTCCCCGCCGGTACCAGGGTTCAGAGTAATCTCTGTGGATGCGGGAGGAACGTATCCTCGGACGATGACCGGCAGATAACAGATGAAAGGAGGCCCAGATGTTTGTTCCCTTCCGCGAGGCCGGTAGACATTCACTTGAGATTGTGGTTCGGCCCTTCCCGCCTCTACCGGTTGAAGCCACAGAAAACCTGTACTGGTCGCCAACATCGTGACGATGACGATGGCAGATACCACCCTGTTGAGCCATGTCTTCCACGCCTTCATCGTACCTCCTCCCCCGCCGCGGGACCTTGTTGCGAGTCAACACAGGATCGACACCCCACGTCACCGAGTCATCAAGTGCGCCTTTGTAACTCCCTATGTAAGGTTAGTCCCGTATGGACCATGCCCATTAAACCATTTTTAATCTCGTTTGTCTATAGCCCTGCTTGCCTTTTTCGTAAGGTGTAGTAACTAATACTGGTAAGTTCAATTACTAAAATCGGTAGTACTTCAGGGGGCACAGGTGAACCGTCGCCGCGCATTTGGACGCTTGGTTGCTATCTTACGGAAAGAGCACCTGATGGAGGATGGGAGGCCTTGGTCGCAACAGTATCTGGGGCAACGCTCCGGCTTGGGCACCGTCATCATCGGGAAGATCGAGAGAGGGGAGCGACAGTGTCTGAGCAAGGATGTCCTGATTCGCCTGATGGATGCCCTGGAATTGACCAGCAGCGAGCGTCGAGAGTTCTTGCTGGCGGCCACAGGGGTCGAAAAAGCCTATCTTTCGCGCGGCGATCAGAGCAAAGAGGAAATTCTCGACAGGTTGATGGCGCTGGCAGGCCACATCCACACACCGGCTTACATCGTCGATAACTACTGCGATCTCTTGTCCACAAACCGGGCGGCTCTCGAGATATTGGCTCTCGACGTCGAGGGACTGCGTCTGTCGGACGTCCGGCAGCATCCGTTCGGTTTGAATATGTTGTATTTTGTCGTTTCCCCTGTAGCGGTCCGCCACTTCCAGGCGCTGATGCAAGACTACTGGATCAACTACGTGCGCCAGAATATGTTGCTCTTCCGCACATGCACGCTGCGTTATCGGGCAGACCCTTATTTTCGGCAACTGCTCCGAGGCTTGCGTCGCCACCGATATTTCAGGCGCTATTGGCACGATGTCCTGTTCGAAGAGAGAGACCACTTTATGAACAACGAGATTCTCCATCTCGTGCATCCACAATGGGGGCCGCTGACCTTCTTCTCGACGACGATCACAGCGCTCAGCGTCGAAGGTGAACTCTATCTATGCACATACGTGCCCACCGACCACCACACATCAGAGGTCTTCTTCACCGTCACACAGGGTGGCGGAGCAGAAATGCTCCCTCTGAAAACAGGCCGACAGGCTGAGGCCTGCTACAACTGCAGGCCTGCAGGGTTTAGAAGCTAAGCAGCACCCGAGGCCTCGCGGCACTTCCTCGCCAACAACCTTCTCCCTCCAGTCCCCAAAATCCCCCGACCAAATCCCCCAACTGGGGGATGACGCCCTTCCTATTGTTTTTTATACTTTGGATAAGGCGATCCTATCGCCTATCCCATTGCAGAAGGAGGGGAAAATGATGCGAAAAGAGAGTTGGCGTTTGGGTCTTTCCCTCTCACTGGCACTACTTCTCTTCATCGGCATGACGCTCCTCCTCGGGAGCCGATGGGGACCAAGCACAAGCGTCGCACAGGCCCAAAGCGACAGCACCATCCGCTACGTGGCCCCCGGCGGGGACTGTGGCTCGGTGTCGCCCTGCTATAGCAGCGTACAGGCAGCGGTGAACGCAGCCAGCAGCGGCGACGAGATCCGCATCGCCACCGGCACCTACAACGAGAACGCGACCATTGACAAGAGCCTTACCCTGCGAGGCGGCTACACCACCACCGACTGGAGCGTCCCCAACCCCATCTCCTACCCCACCGTGCTCAACGGCGGCGGGGCGGGGCGGGTGATCGCCGCCACCACCTCGGGTATCGACCTCACCATCGAGAACCTGGAGATCACCAACGGGACAGGCGGCATCCAAATCTGCGGCCAATACGACGACGCCTGCAGCATCAACGCCACCATCCGCAACTGCTACATCCACGACAACGATGCCAGCAGCGCTGACCCCGATGAGGGCGGCGGCATCTACGCCAAACTCAACGAGGGCTACACCATCCGCATCGAGAAGTGCCGCATCGTCAACAACACCGCCGACGGGACATACGGCGGGGGCGGCGTCTTCGCCTACTACTACCCTCGCGTCATCCTCGTCGACAACATCATCACCGGCAACACCGCCAGCGGCGGCAGTCAGGCCTACGGTGGCGGTGCGTACGTGGGAGGCACCGCCTGCACGGTGACCGGCAACGTCGTGGCCCAGAACGCCGGAAGCGGCGGCCTCTACGTAAGCTGTAACGCTCCCATCGTCAGCGATAACCGGATATGGGGGAACAGTTCCGGGCCGTATGAGACCGCCGGAGGACTGTACGTCGAGATTCCCACCTCCGGCAGCGGCCTGGTGAGCGGCAACGCCATCACCAACAACACCCATGCCTGTAGCTCCTGTTCCTATGCCGCCGGTGGCCTGACGACGAGGGGGGAACTCATCGTGCGGAGCAACATCATCACCGGCAACACCGGTGCCCACGCCGTCTATGCCGGGGGCAACGTCGTCTTCGAAAACAACCTCGTCGCCGACAACCAGCCCGGCGACGGCCACGACGCCGTGCGGCTGAATCCGGACACCAACTCCAACTGCGGCACCGACGACGCCCGCACCTACCGTTTCGTCCACAACACGGTGGCCCGCAACGGCAACGCCACCGCTGTGGAAATTCCGGCTCCGCCCAACACCAACTGCCCTGCCACCGCCTACATCACCAACACCATCGTCTACAGCCACGCCCTGGGCGTGGAGGCCATCTCCAACAGCATCGCCTACCTGTACCACGACCTCCTGAGCAACACGACCAACGTCTCGGGCAATGTAACGCCGGGAGCGGGAATGTACTACACCGAGCCTCTCTTCCTGGCCGACGGCTACCACATCGCCGACGACTCCCCGGCCAAGGATGCCGGCACCGGCAGCACTTTCGACTACACCGACATCGACGGGCAAGCTCGCCTGATGGGACTGGCTACCGACATCGGGGTGGACGAGGCCCCCTACACCGCCACCGTCTCCCTGACCAAGACCCGCCAAGGCAACGGCATCGCCCAGACTGGGAAGCCCATCACCTATGTGCTCACCATCTCCAACGCCGAGACGTCCGTCTGGCGGCCCGACGTGCGGGTGGTGGACGTCATCACCTCGCCCTACCCGCTGGCGGGCGTGCAGGGCATCGGCGGCAACGCCAACATCGCCTGCCAGGCAGGGGGCAACGTGGTGACCTGCACCTACCAGAACGTGCCCACCGGCACCACCTACGCCGCTACCGTGGTGATCACACCGGGGACGCCCATCCAGCAGAACACGCCGGGCTTCGAATCCCCCGACAACCTGAACATCGCCATCCCCGACAACGGCTGTGGCAGCAACAGTTACGCCGAGCACACCATCGCCGTGAACGGGTCCGGCACCATCGTGGACGTGGATGTGTTCATCAAGAACATCGCTCACACTTATGATGGAGACCTGAGGATCTACGTGGAGGGGCCGGACGGCACCGAGGTGGAACTTTCCACCGGCAACGGCAGCAGCGGCGACAACTACATCAACACCATCTTCGACGATGAGGCGGCGAATCCCATCACCGCCGGTTCCGCGCCCTTCACCGGGCGATTCCGGCCCGAAGGCTCGCTGAGCGACTTCGACGGCAAGGACCCCAACGGCAACTGGACGTTGCGGGTCTGCGATGCAGCCGAGTACGACACTGGCACCCTCAACGGCTGGGGGCTGACGCTGACGCTGCAATCGCCGCTCACCCAGACGCTCTCCTGGGTGATCACCGACACCGCCTCGCTGGAGGTACTCGACGCCTACGACCCGATCATCACCGACAATGTGGCCGGGCCAGTTACGGTTACGGCGGTCTACACCCCGCCCATACCCGACGTCAAGGTGAGCCAGGTCGCCCCCCGCTTCGCCAAGCCCAACCAGGTCATCACCTACGGCGTACACTGGAGCAACCAGGGCACTATCGACGCCGAGAATGTCGTGCTCACCGACGTGCTGCCCGCCGAGGTAACCTTCGGGGCCGCCGACGGCAATCCGACCCACAACGGCCGCTACCTGACCTGGACGTTGGGGACGGTGAGCGCCGGAACGAGCGGGGTCTACCTCATCACCGCCACCACCAACTCCGGCTTGCAGGACGGGACGATCATCACCAACGTGGCGGGGATCACCACCTCGACGGAAGGAGACCCGCTGCTGAACAACACCTCCGTGGCGACCACCACCATCTACCAACTGGGCGGGGTGAACATCGAATTGCACAAGCAGGCCACGCCGCAAGCCACACCGTATTCGGGCCAGAGCCTGCCCAACGAGATCGTCTACACGGTAACCGTGGCCAACACCGGCCAGGTGGACGCCAACGTCACGATGGAGGACCCCATCCCGCAGGGGACCCAGTACGTGGACAACTCGGCGCAGGTGCTCCAGGGCGGCGGCACCGTGCAGTACGACTCCTCCGGCAAGGTCATCTGGGAGGGCACGGTTCCCGTCGGCCAGTCGGCGATGATCGAGTTCCGCGTCCTGGTCGTCTCCTGCGACGGCGTGGACTGCGGCCGCATCCGCAATGTGGCAACGGCGGTCGTGCAAGGCGTCTCGTACCAGTGGACGGCCCAGGCCGAGACCGCCATCAAGTGCCCCGACCTGCACGTGGAAGCCCAAATCCCGAAGAACGTCATCTTCAACCCGGTGGGCTACCCCGAGTACGAAGTGGTGGTGGACTACGACAACCGGGGCGACATCAAAGCCCCCGGCACGCGGATCGTTGCCAATCTCCAGAACGACAACAGCAAATTCGTCTCCGCCAACCCGCTGCCCACGGTGCAGGCCAACGATCGCCAGTGGCAGTGGGACGTCGGCGACCTGGACCCGTCCACCGGCGGTCAGATTCGCATCCTCGTGCGGGCCACCCGCTGGGACAACAACGGCTACCCCATCGCCATCGGCATCACCACCGAACCGGAGTGGTACGAGTGCCAGAGCAAGCAGAACGACGACAGCGCGGTCGGCACCACCTACCCGGCACGGGCGACGCTGAACAAGAAGGGGCGCATCTGGTACGACCCCAACGGCAAGAACGGCCCCACGATAGGGGTGGAGTGGATCATCTACGGTCGCTACGAGAACGCCCACCCGGACAAGCCGCCGATGGGCCAGATGCGCGTGCAGGACGACTGGCCGATCACCTTCACCTTGCAGCAGGTCGAGTGGAACTGGGGGCAGGAGGCTTCATACGCCATCGAGAACACACGGCCCTCGACGCTGAAAGGAGCCTCCGGCATCACGGAGACGGAGACCCACGCATGGGAAAGCCCCTACGCCATCGTCGAGGGGAGCCAGGTTTACGGGCGGCTCAGCGGCGATGCACCGGCCTACCGCATCCAGGCCGGGAAGATGGTCACCAACGTCGCCAGGATGACGGGCACGGTGCAATCGGGCAGCGAGGTCATCGGCGTGATGACCGAGAGATCGGCCACGAGCACGGTAAGGGTGCCCCTGATCGCGCCCAAGCTGATTGTGCCGGGATACGGGCAGATCTGCCCAGGCCCCGTGCCGGTCAAGGTGCAGGCCCAGCCGTGGGTTACCGTCGAGATTCGCAGCGATGCGCTGGGCGGGACGTTGGCCACGGGCCTGGCAAATCAGGACGGTCTGTTCGAGGCTACCATCCAGATGCCTCAAAACCGATTGGTCACCATCTCCGCCGTGGCCTCTATCGAGGGTGAGGCGAAGTCGTCCAATATCGTCCTCCTGGATTCGCGGAACGTCCACTGGAACCCCCAGACCTCGGAGTGGGTCGGCACGATCAAAGATGGAGCGCTCAGGGGACAGTTTATGCGCTTTAGCTTCAGAAACGAGGAAGGAAAATATTCCACGCAGGACTGGCAGATGTCCGGCGTCTACGGCTTCTGGGATACAACGGTACACCTCACCCCCTGCTCAGATATCTGTCCCCAGGGGCAGCGGCACGAGATCGTGATCGAAGCCGATGGCGAGGAGTACCAAGGGCACTATGACGAGATGGCGAACCGGTTCGTGGTCAACGTAACCGGCGCAGCTCACAACGTGAAGATCAAGAGCCGCTGCGTGGACGAGCAGACCGGCGAGGTGATCAGCGAGCAGGTCAACGGTGGCCAAATCCTCATCGACCCCGACGGCTTCGTCTTCGACGTGGACAAGGGCGGCACTTACGACACCGACACCGGTATCTTCACACCGGTAGAGGCGGTCTCCGGCGTAACCGTTACCTGCTACGTCTCGATGCCCGAATGGGGCGGCTGGGTACCCTGGCCCGCCCACCTTTACGACCAGGTGAACCCCCAGAACACCAATGCCACCTACGCCGACGGCATCACCACCACCGGCTACTTCGCCTTTTTCACCCCGCCGGGCGACTACTACCTGGAGGTGGAGGGCATCCCCGGCTACCAGCGCTGGCGCAGCCCCGTCATCCACGTCATCACCCAGATCGTCCACGTCAACGTTCCCTACACCCCCTTGCCCGAGACGGCGGCGGTTACGGTTACGCTAACGCCCGACGGCCCCGAGCCAGCAGTCGTCACCGTTCCGATAGGCAGCGCGGTGCAGTGGGTCTCGCGGGTGCGGGATACGGACACCATCACCGACGTTGTGCGCTGGACGGACAATCCCATCCTGCGTCCCGTCAGCACCCTCGATCCGCTCCAGGACGTCTACGGCTTCGACGGCGGCTATCTGGAGCCGGGCGAGGGCTACCGCAGACGGTTCCCGTGGCCGGGCGAGTACACCTACACCGACGGAGCCGGTCATACGGGTAAAGTCGTCGTAACCGGAGGACGGATCTACCTGCCGATCGTCCTCAGACACTGATAAGTTGCCCTGCCTTCTCCCCTGCCGAGGCCCAGGTCAACAGCAACCTGGGCCTTGGCAAATGCATAGCTTCCTCATCTTGCCTCATCGGCTCTCCTCCCTATAATTACGATCGTCAGAGAGATTCTGACGGCACGGGAGTCCGGGCCGATTTCCCCGCCTTCTGAGACTCCTGAGTTCATCGTCTCGACGTGCGCCGGTATCGTTAAAAACACTGTCGAACGGCCAACCCGATATGAAGACGCAGCCATCCGACCTCTTTAGCTGGCTCATCACGACCAAGCTCTGGCCTCCGCCACTGCAGGAGGAGATCATCCCGCGCCAGCGCCTGCTCGAGCGGTTGCGTCGCAACGTGCTCACGAGTCGGCTCACGCTCATCTCCGCCCCGGCAGGCTACGGCAAGACCACGCTACTGGCGACGCTGCAGGCCGCTTACCCCGAACTCCGTATGGCCTGGCTCACACTGGACGAGGGCGACAACGATCCCACCCTCTTCCTCGCCTACCTCACAGCCGCTCTGCAGCAACTCAATCCCGACTACGGCGCCTCTCTTCGCCCTCTCTTGGCCGACCTTCCCCGCTCCGGCCTCCCGATACAACGCATCGTCGGCGTGCTCATCAACGAGGTGGTACGGGCCTTGCCCGATCCGTTCGTCCTCGTCTTGGACGACCTCCATCTCCTGAACGAGCCGGTCATCCATGTCGCGCTGGATTACCTGATCGAGCGCATGCCACCGCAGATGCACCTGATTGCAGCCACGCGATACGATCCTCCGCTCTCACTGGCCCGCCTGCGGGCACGAGGTCAGTTGACCGAACTCCGCATGGCCGACCTGCGCTTCACCAGCGAGGAGACGGCCGCCTTCCTCAACGAGCGCCTGCACCTGGCCCTTCCCGCCGAGGCCCTGAAGACGCTGCAGGCGCAAACCGACGGCTGGGCAGCCGGGCTGCGACTCCTCGCAAGCTCACTCGATCGCATCCCCCTCGCCGAGCGCAGCGCCTTCGTCACCCATCTGGCCCGCACCGATCGCTACCTCTTCGACTTCCTCGCCACCGAGGTCTTCCAGCGGCAGAGCATCGCCGTGCGCACTTTCCTGTTAGAGACCTCCATCCTTGCCGAACTGACCGTTCCCCTCTGCAATGCCGTAACGGGCCGGGATGACGCCCAAGCCATTCTGGAGATGCTGGATCGTCGCAGCCTCTTCGTCATGCCTATGGACGAGGCCCGCACCACCTTCCGCTATCACGCCCTCTTCGCCGAGTTCCTCCGCAGGAAGCTGCGACGCGAGCATCCCCGGCGATGGGTCGAGTTACATCGGCGGGCCGCCCGCGCCCAGATGAACGAGCATCCCCAGCGTGCCATCGGCCACTATCTGGCCGCCGAGTTGTGGGACGAGGCCGCCCAAGCAATCGACGAGGTAGGCGAGGAACTGCTGCGGGAGGGCTTCCTGAACACATTGGTGACGATGATCGAGACCCTGCCGCCATCCATCCGCGATACGCATCCGCGCCTGCTCTACCTCCTCGGCGTCTGTGCCTGGCAACGCGGCGAAGTGGAAGAGGCCCGCGCTCTGCTCTCTCGAGCACTGGAGGCGGTGCAGGCCATCGGGGATGAGGCAAGCTACGGGGAGGTCTTGGGCGATCTGGCCGCCTGCGCCATCCTGGATATGAACCTCGCCGAGGGGGAGACTCTGATCGAACAAGCCCTGACCTACCCCATCTCACGCCCCACCCGCGTGCAATTGCTGATGGAACGGGCCTACTTGAGATCACTGGAGGGCAACGACCGAGAGGCCGAAGGCGACATCCGGGAAGCCTTCACCATCACCCGCACCGCTCCCGCCGATGAACCCTCTCTGCAGACGATGCTCCTCTATATGACGCCTTTCTCCACGCTCCCGCCGGAAGGCCCGGAAAGGCTCGAATCGCTGTATCGCTACGCCCTGGCTCACCTGGACCCCCATGCCGAACTCCCCTGGGCGTTGCTCGACGGCCTGATGGCCTTCGCGCACTTCTGGCGCGGGCAACTGGATCAGACCCTCGCCTTGGGGGAAACCGCGCTCGCCGCAAGCGCAGCTATGGGCGGCCATCCCTTCCTGGAAACGGATACCGCGGCTCTGCTGGCTGCAACTTACAGCGTCCTGGGGGAGATGGAGCAAGCCCTCTCCTGCTTCGAGCGGCTCTTCCACTACCTCGAAACCGTCCCCCTGGATCGAGGCTCGGCCACCGGCTACCTCTACCTTCTGGGACGCACACAGTGGTATCAGGGCAAAGGGGATGAAATACACCGCATCTACCGACGTATGGAGGAGAGCGGCTTCGAGTATGAGCCTCCCTTCGCCGCCATGCTGCGTTCGATGATGCGCAGCCTGCTCGACTTGGTGGAAGGGGATGAGGAAGCAGCCGAACGGCGGCTCCGCCAGGCGATGGCACAAAGTCGCTATCGCCCGACGATGACCCTCTTCGGCAGTCCGGAGATTCTCCTCGCCCATCTTCTCCTGCAGCAAGGCCGGGAAGAGGAAGCGATGCAGTACCTCACCCCCCTGCTCCACCAGAGCCGGGCGTGGGAGGCACCGGGGCTTCTGCTGAAAGAAGGCCGCCTCATCATCCCGCTGCTCCGCCTGGCCGTGGAGCGGCAAACCTGCACCGATGTTGCCCAACGTGCGCTTCGACTCATCGGTGAAAGCCACGATCTCCCTCTCCCACCGGCATCCCCCTCCGGCGAGCTTCTCACCCCGCGCGAGATGGAAGTCCTCCATCTCCTGGCCACGGGGGCCAGCAACCGCGCCATCGCCGAAGAGCTGGTCATCAGCTCGGAGACGGTCAAGAGCCACGTCTCCCACATCCTGCGAAAGCTGGATGTACGCTCCCGCGTCCAGGCCGTCGTCCGCGCCCGCGACCTGGGCCTGCTCCCTCCAAACGTCCCCCTCTCTCCTACCAGAAAGACGTAGTTCCCGCCCCGAAATCCCCCTCCAAATCCCCCAGTTGGGGGATGACAACGTCTCTGACGTTTTTTATACTTTGAATGACCGGCAATCGTCCGGCGAGGTCGTTCTACACACCAAGAAGCTTGCAAAGGAGGAAAAGACTATGAACATTCGACATTCCCTCTTGCTTTGGCGGAAAGCGGTCGCGACGGCCCTGGCCGTGGTGATCATCCTCACGGTATCGGGATGTGCCGGGCAGACCTCCCAACCCTCTCCCGCCGCATCCCCCACCCCTACGG
>JALXBP010000136.1 GCA_026991395.1 Anaerolineae bacterium
AGGCCAGGCCGTGCTGTTCGGCCACCGAGCGGTACTCGAAGGCGTAGTCCAGATCGCCGGATTGCAGGAGGGCGAGCAGTTCCACCGCCTTCGGGCGGACATTCTCCGGCGGGCAGTGGGCCTGCAGGGCCTCGTAGAGGCCGGGCTGCCCGTAGTAGCGCTCCGCAAGCTGCCAGACCATCAGGGTGCGGTAGCCGCAGGGGTCGGCATCGGGATCGGAGTGCCCGTAGAGGACGCCGTCGCGCAGGAGAATGTCGTACCAGTTGTCGGCGCTGATCTCGTCGGCGTACCGCGAGCGCTCGGTGTAGACGATGACCATCGCGTTGCGGGCGAAGCGGATGTTCCACGTCGCATAGTCGGGGATGAGCAGGTTGTCGATGACCGTGTAGTCGGCGGAGAGGACGAGATCGGCCTCGCGCCCCAGTTCGCTCACCTTGCGGGCGGCGGTGCGGCTGCCGGAAGCCTCCGTTTCGAAGACGATGCCGGGATGCTCCTCGGCGAAGGCCGCCGTCAGCGCCTCCATCGGCACGGTGAGGCTGCCCGCGTGGAAGATGACCAGCTTCTCCTCCTCGGCGGCGGGGCCGCCGGTGCAGGCCGCGATGAGCAGCAGAGCGAGTACGAACACTACGACCAGGCGACGCATAGCACCTCCTCGAAATGCAAGCGTGGGCGCTTTATAGCAGCGAATGTGCTGCGGGCAACTTTACGGCTTCGGCTCGAGTTCGACCAGCAGGGCCTCCAGTTCGGCGCGGGTGGTTATCGGCGCGATGCGCCAGACGAAGGCGGCGGGGCGCTCGCTCAAGGCCCACAGCCGACGCACCAGCGGGCCTGTCGGCTCCTCGCCTGCGGCCCCTTCTGCGGCGGCATAGGCTCCGTGGAAGGCGAAGTAGGCCTGATTGAGCCGCCGCAGGCGGTAACCCTGATCGACGAAGTAGCGGCGTTGCAATTCCATATACAACTCCGCGACCTCGATCTTGCCCGCGGCCAGCAGGCGATCGACCGTAACCCGTGTGCGGTGCATCTCGGCGCGGAAGTCGAAGCGCGGGGCCTCGCCGGGGGGCCTCGGCGGGGCGACGAGGGGATGGGGCAGCGCCTTCTCGCGGTGGAGGAAGGGGGCGTAGAAGCGTCGCACCACCTCCTGACCGGCCCACCGTCCTACCAGCGAGGCCGTCGTCTCGTTGATCGTCATCGTCTCGAAGGCGCGGTCGTAGGCCCAGCCCAGCGGATGGAAATCGAGGTAGTGGTGGGTCCATTCGTGGGCCATCGTCTCCGCGTCCCAGTCGATCGAGTCGCTTTCGTAGAGCATCGCCGGATAGGCGGAAAGCCCGCCGATCTCCGTAACGTAGGCGGAAAGCTCCGGCAGCGCCCTCTCGATCCGCCGCTCGATGCGGTCGCGGTCGGCGTCGGTCAGGCCGGTAACGAGGTCGCGCTGGTAGAGGCGGTCGATCCGCGCCCGCGGCGAGACGATGAGCAGGTTCGGCAGCGGCGTGAAGGTGCCGGAAACGGGCGGCACGATCTGTCCGGCGACGCCGAAGCCGCCGTCGTGGAGGACGATGGCGACCTGCTCGCCCAGGATCGCCTCGGCGACGGGAGCCTCCTCCGAAAGGGCGGTGCGCAGGGCGGCCAGTGAGGCCCGCGCGTCCGCCGTCGCCGCCGCTGGATCGTCCACCTGCGGATCGGCGTAGGTCTCGTTGATCGTCCGCACCAGCCGCTGGCTCTCCCTCACGTCGTCGAGGTAAGCGAGCACGAAACGCGAGCGGCTCGGCTCGTCCATCCAGCGCTGCGGCGCGAGCAGGCCGTAGCCGATCTTGCGTCCCAGCGCCGAAAGCTCCCAGCGGGTGAAGTCGAATGCCCATGGGCGTGAAAGGTGCTCCAGGCGCTCCTTCGTGCTCACCGGCGAGGAGGCCCCGCGCGTGAGGATGAGCAGGAGCACCAGTCCCAGGCTCAGCAGGCTGCGGAGACGGTGCGCGCGCCGTTCATCCATAGCCGCCCTCCAGCCCGACGGTGCGATGGGCCAGCGCCGTCGCCCAGCGGCGATTGTGCGTTGCCAGGATGACCCCCATCCCTGCGGCACTGCTGCGACGCAGCCACCGCCCCAGCGCCGCGGCCTGCCGCGCATCGAGGCCGCGCGTCGGCTCGTCGAGCAGGAGCAGGCGGGGGTGCGGGGCGAGGATGGCGGCCAGGGCCACGCGCTGCCGCTGTCCCAGCGAAAGGTCGCGCGGATAGCGGTCGGCGACCTCCGCCAGGCCCAGCTCCTCCAGCAGCGGCATCACCGCGCCGGGATCGTCGGGGAGACCGTGATTGCGCAGCGTGAAGCGCACTTCGTCGGCGACCGTCTCGGCGAAGAGCAGCAGGTCGGGGTCCTGCGGCAGGTAGCCGATCACCTGCACACGTGCTTCCACCGGCAGCCCGCCGAAATCCCGCCCGCAGCAGTGGATCGTCCCCGCCCTCGGCGGCAGGAGGCCGACGAGGGCGCGGAAGAGCGTGCTCTTGCCCGACCCGTTGGGGGCGATGAGGGCGACGATCTCCCCCTGCCGCACGGCGAAGTCGAGGCCGCGCAGCACATCGGGGCCGTCGCCGTAGCCGACGGTCAGCCCCTCGACGCGCAGGAGGTGCTCATCGCGCGGCGGGACGAGCGGCGGCAACGGCGGCGGTTCGGCGGGCCGCCCGTCGAGGCGGATGATCTGCGTCGCCAGCGGTCGGAGCCGCTCCAGCCGGTGCTCGGCGACGACGACGGTCATCCCCTCGGCGTGGAAGCGCCGCAGGAGCGCGACCAGCGCCTCGCGCCCCGCCTCGTCCAGTTGGCCGAGCGGTTCGTCGAGGAGGAGGATGGGGGGGCGCAGGGTCAGGGCTGCCGCCAGCGCCACGCGCTGTTTTTCTCCGCCGGAAAGCGTGGCGATGCGCCGATGGTAGAGGTGGGGGATGGCCAGCCGATCCAGCGCCGCCCGCACGCGGGCCTCGATCTCGGCGGGGGGCAGGGCGGCCTGCTCGGCGGCGAAGGCCACCTCCTCCGCCACGACGTCGGCGACGAAGCTGCGCTCCGCTCGCTGGATGACCAGCCCGACCTGCGGGGCCAGCCGTGCGGGGCCGAGTCGCGTGTCCATTCCCCCCACACAGATGCGTCCTTTCAGGTGGCCGCCGCTGCTCTGCGGGACGAGGCCGTCGATCATCCGCAGGAAGGTGCTCTTGCCCGAGCCGGAGGCTCCTACAACGAGGGTGAAACTTCCGGGGGCGATGCGGCAGGCAAGGTCGCGGAAGAGCCACCTCCCGTGAGGGTAGGCGAAGCTCACGCGGTGGAAGTGGACGGGCGGCGGCGAGGGAGGCCGTTCGTCCACTTC
>JALXBP010000137.1 GCA_026991395.1 Anaerolineae bacterium
TTGCGGGCCGGACGGTCGGCGTGCCGCCGATCGGCTCCAGCAGCGCACATCCCAGCGAAAGGAGCACCAGCGCCGCCAGGCGCGTCCATCTGCGTGCGGTCATCGCGTAACCTCCTCCGGAGGGGCATCCCGTCCTGTGAGGACGAGGAAGGCGAAGCGCGGCAGCGCCAGTTGACGCCGCCATCGCCACGGCTCGCGCAGGAGCCGGTAGAACCACTCCAGCCCCAGGCGGCGTATCCAGCGCGGGGCGCGGCGCTGCACCCCGGCCAGGAAGTCGAAGGTGCCGCCGACGCCCATCCCCACCGTCGCGCCGCTGCGAGCCAGATTGCGGGCCAGCCACCGCTCCTGACGGGGCGCACCGTAGGCGACGAGGAGGAGCTGCGCCTCGCTGACGCGGATGCGCTCGACAATGGCCGCTTCCTCCTCCACGGCGGGGGAACCGGCGTAGCAGCCGACGACCTGCAGCCCCGGATGTCGGCGACGCAGCACCGCCGCCGCCCGCTCGGCCACGCCCGGCGCGGCACCTAAGAAGAAGAAGCGCCATCCGCGCCGTGCGCCGACCGCCGCCAGCATCGGCACCAAGTCGGAACCGGCGACGCGCTCTCGCAGGGGGCGGCGCTTCCAGCGGGCGGCGAGCAGCACGCCGATCCCGTCGGGCACGCAGAGGTCGGCCCCACGGAGAATGGCGCGGAACGAGGGATCGTCCCGCGCCATCATCAGGAACTCCGGATTGACGGTCGCGATGAGATGGTGCCCGCCCTCCTCCAGCCAGCGCCCCACCTGTGCGATGACCTCCTCGTAGGTTACGTCGTGGATGGGGACGCCCATCAGGTGCAGTCGGGCGGACAACGCGCCTCCTTTAGCCGTGGACGATGGATTCCGTCCAGTCGCCGACCAGCCAGTAGCGGAAATCCTGGCCCTCGTTGCACGCCACACCGGCGATGATCCCGTAGACGATCGCGCCCAGCGGGATGAGGCTGATGAGCACGGCGAAGGGGATGAGGCAGATGCCGATGATGACGGCGGAGAGGATGCCGACGAAAGTCCAGGCGAGGCCGGTGATCAGACCGCCGCCGACCCAGGCGACGAGCTGGAAGAGCGTGGCCTGCAGCGCTTGGTAGGCGACGTAGCGGGAGCGGTCCTTGTAGACCAGGTAGATGATCAGCGCGGCGACGACACCCAGGAAGCCGCTGATGAGGTTGAGCAGGATGCTCAGGTGGGCGAGCATCGCCCACGTCCGCTCTTCCTGCGGGGAAAGCGGGAGCGGGGCGGCGGGGGCGATCTGCGTCGCCGTCGGGCCGCTATCGGTGGTCTCGCCGGGTTGAGCCTGCGGCTCTTCTTCCGGTACTTCGTCGGAAATCTCTGCGTTCATAGTTTACCTCCATCTGCGATAGGATGATCCATTCTTGGATACGTCCTCATCGCCGTGGAGTTGCACTCACGGATAGAGCCGCTTGATGGTGCGGGGGTAGGGGATCGCCTGCCGCACGTGCTCGATGCCGCAGATCCAGGCGACGGTGCGCTCGATGCCCAGCCCGAAGCCGCTGTGCGGGACGCTGCCGTAGCGCCGCAGGTCGATGTACCAGGCGAAGGCTTCCTCCGGCAGGTTCTCCTCGCGGATGCGTTCCAGGAGCAGGTCGGGGTCGGAGATGCGCTCGCTGCCGCCGATGATCTCGCCGTAGCCCTCCGGCGCGAGCAGATCGACGCTCTTGCAGACCTCCGGTCGGCCCGGCCACGGCTCCATGTAGAAGGCCTTGGCCTCCGTGGGGTAACCATAGACGAAGAGCGGCTTGTCGAAGCGCTTGGTCAGTTCCGTCTCGTGCGGCGAACCGAAGTCCTGCCCCCACTCGATGGCGAGTAACTGCTTGAGGCGCGGGTCGTCCGTCTCCGCGCGGATTGCGGCCAGCATCTCTAACGCCTCGTCGTAGGAGATGCGCGGGAAGGGCGGTGTGATCCGCTCCAGAGCGGCGGTATCGCGCCCCAGATAGCGCAGCTCGTCGGCCCGCTCCTCCAGCACGCGCTGCACGATGGCCGAGACGAACTGCTCCTCGATCTCCATCAACTGGTCGAGGTCGCAGAAGGCGATCTCCGGCTCCACCATCCAGAACTCGGTGAGGTGCCGCCGCGTCTTCGACTTCTCCGCGCGGAAGGTCGGCCCGAAGCAATAGACCTTCCCGAAGGCGAAGATGTTGGCCTCGTTGTAGAGCTGGCCGCTCTGCGTCAGATAGGCGACCTCGTCATCGAAGTAGGGCGTCTCGAAGAGGGTGGTCGTCCCCTCGCAGGCGGCGGGGGTGAGGATGGGCGTATCCACGTTGACGTAGCCGTGTCCGTCCAGCCAGTCGCGGATGGCGCGGATGACGGTCGCGCGGATGCGCAGGATGGCCCACTGGCGCGGCGTGCGAATCCACAGGTGGCGATGGTCGAGGAGAAAGTCCACGCCGTGCTCTTTCAGCGCGACGGGATAGTCGCCCTGCGCCGCCTGGATGACCTCGAAGCCGGTTACGCCGATCTCGTAGCCGCCGGGGATACCGGGGGCGCGCTTGTCGGCGCGGACGATGCCCGTTACGCGCACCGAGGATTCCTGCGGGATGTGTGCCAGTTGCTCGAAGATGGCCTCCGGAAGCTCCTTCCTGAAAGCCACGCACTGGACGAAGCCACTCCCGTCGCGCACGAGGAGGAACTGGAGTTTGCCCTTGTCGGTGCGGTTGTAGACCCATCCCTGGATGATGACCTCTTCACCGACGTGTCGGGCGATCTCTTCCACACGAATCAATCTCGCCATAGTTAACCTCCTCTCGTGAAGCGACGGCGATTATGCCGCCTTGGCCGTCTGCCTGCCGTGCTGGATGTGGCGATAAACGTAGTATCCCGTCCCGCCGACGATGGCGATGGCGATGGGGATGTCGAAGGGGCGCATCGCCTCGCGGATGACTTCCCAGTTGGAGCCGAAGAGGTAGCCCGCAGCCGCCAGCGCCGCTGTCCAGATGAAGGAGCCGATGAAGGTGAAGAGGGTGAAACGACCGAGCGGCACCTTCACCACACCGGCGGGGAAGGAGATGAAAGTCCGCACGATGGGCAGCAGACGCGAGACGAAGGCCGCCCAGTCCCCCCAGCGGGCGAACCACTTGTCGGCCTTCTCCAGGTCCTCCGTCGAAACGAGGATGTAGCGCCCGTACTTTTCCAGGAAGGGGCGTCCGCCGTAGTAGCCGAGCGCATAGGAGAGCAGCGAGCCGACCGTGCAGCCGAGCGCGCCCCACAGCCCGCCGTGCCAGAGCGCGTGCCAGAGCGTCAGCCCCTTGGCCTCCACCAGCATCCACCCGGC
>JALXBP010000138.1 GCA_026991395.1 Anaerolineae bacterium
CCTGAATCTCCGCCAGGTAGCGCCGTTCGCGCGGCGATGGCTTGCAGAAGTAGACCAGGTCGCGGTAGGGAGCGAGGTTGCCCTCCTTGACGACGGCGGGTGTGGGCACCTCGAAATCGACGTCGCCGAGAAGAGCATGGTAGTTCTCGTACTCCTGCTTGTTGGAAGGGTCGGGGAGTGTCGCCGTCAGGCCGATGACGCGCACGTCCGGCAGCGCCTTGATCAACTCGCGCAGGATGAAGGCCCAGTAGTCCAGAAGGTGGTGGCACTCGTCGAGGACGATCGTCCCGGTCCCCTGCGCGATGATGCGCTCGATGAGGTCGCGGGCGTTGGGGTGGAGGAACTGCCGCCCGTCGAAGTCGGGCTTCCGCAGGAACTCCCGCTTGACGCGGCGGTAGCGCTTGTTCACCTCGCGGCGGAAGGCGGCGGGATTGGCCTCGCGCAACCGTTCGACACGGCTGCGGGCGGCCTCCTCGTCCTCCGCCCGCCCGCTGCGGACGAGATCGTCGATCCAGCGCTCCAGGGCGACGCGCTCGACGAAGGCGAGATTGTCCCCCGGCGTGGAAAGCACCTGGTAGGTGAGGAAGGTCATCGCGGCCAGCCGCTGCGCGTCGAGGCTCGTGTGCTCGGCCATCCAGCGGTCGGCGGTCGCTTCGTCGAGGAACATCG
Organism: Anaerolineae bacterium; assembly: GCA_026991395.1. Lineage (GTDB taxonomy): Bacteria > Chloroflexota > Anaerolineae > B4-G1 > SLSP01 > JALXBP01. The sequence continues at coordinate 670 of JALXBP010000138.1, forward strand.
CCACCTTCGCCTGCCACTGCCGCTGGATGGTCGTCGTCGGCGCGAAGACGACGGCGGGTTTGGTGAAGCGGCGGATCAGCTCCAGCCCGACGATGGTCTTGCCGGAGCCGGGCGGCGCGACGATGTGAAAGGTGCGTTCGTCGGCCCGCCTTTCGGTCAGCTCCAGCACCATCTGCTGGTAGCGGCGGAAGGGATAGCGAAAGTGCAGGGCAGCAAAGGGATCGTCGTGCATCCTCTCCTCCCTCGGCGAGGCTCAGGTGTGTTGCGAGAGGGGCAGGCCCTCCACGCCGTCCGCTGCCCGGACGAGGTAGGCGCTCGGCTCGCTGCCGGTGGCCGCCGCGTAACGCTCGACGACGCGGGCGGCGATGGCCTCGGCCTGCGCCGCGGGGACCAGTGCCAGGACGCAGCCGCCGAATCCCGCGCCGATGAGCCGTGCGCCGTAGGCCCCGCCCCGCTCCGCCTCCGCGACGAGGCGATCGAGTTGCGGCACGCTGACCTCGAAGTTGTCGCGCAGGCTGCGGTGGCTCCGGGAGATGAGCGCTCCGACGCGCCGCAGATTGTGCTGGTGGAGCGCCGCGGCGGCCAGGAGAACGCGGCGGTTCTCCTCGACGACGTGCAGGGCGCGGCGGTAGAGCTTCTCCGGCAGCCGAGCGCGGTGGGCCTGCAGCAGGCTCGGTTTGATGTCGCGCAGCGTCCGCGGCGGCGGTTCGACGACCTCCGCCAGCCGCGCGACGGCTTCCTCGCATTCGGCGCGGCGCACGTTGTAGTCGGCACTGCTGAGCGCGCGGTGGATGCCGCTGTCGAAGACGAGGACGGCGGCCTCCTTCGGCAGCGGAATGGGATGGAGATCGAGCGAGCGCATATCGATGAGCATCGCGTGTCCGGCGCGGCCACAGGCGCTGGCGAGCTGGTCGAGCAGGCCGCAGTGGACGCCGACGTACTCGTTTTCCGCCCGGCGGGCCAGGTGCGCCATCCGTCGAGGGCCGAGATGCCAGTTCCCCAGCAGGTTCCAGGCGTGGATGAAGGCCAGTTCCACGGCAGCCGATGAGGACATCCCCGCGCCGACGGGTACCTCGGAGGCGAAGACGGCCTGGATCGCCGCGGGCCGCAGCCCCTCCTCCAGCAGCGACCAGACGAGGCCGCGCTGATAGTCCGACCAGTCGCCGGTGGAGTGGGGCACGTGATCGACGGGGAGGATCACCTCGTCGTTGCGCATATCGAGGGCGCGGATGGTGGCCGAGTTCCCCGCCGCGGCTCCCGCCGCCAGCCAGACGGCGCGATCGACCGCCATCGGCAGGACGAAGCCCTCGTTGTAGTCCGTGTGGCCGCCGATGAGGTTGACGCGCCCCGGTGCGCGGATGAGGAGATCGGGTTCACCGAGGAAGCGGCTGCGGTAGGCCCGCAGGACACGGTCGGCGGTGGGGTTTTTCAGGTCGATCACGGCTCCTCCACATCGGGCAGGATACCCAGCGCGAGGAGGTGGCGGCGCAGTTGGGCCACATCTCGCCCATCGAGACGGGCGGCCTTGCGCCCCAGCCGCTCGCGCAGGAGAGGACGGACGCTCTCTTCGGAAAGGAGCGCCTCGTCGCGGCTCTGCAGCACCCACGTTCGGCTCAGACGCGCCTCGCTGCCCTGGTAGTAGGCCCGCTCGATGGCGACGCGGAAGGTCGCGGGCAGCGGCGTGCCGCAGCTTTCTTCCAGGAAGGTGATGATGCGCTCCATCGAGATGCGTTGCTGGCGGGCACGGCCCAGCGAGGCGGGGGTCAGACGGTAGCGGTAGAGCGCCCCGCCGTCGTTTTCCGCGATGCGGTGGAGCTGGAAAAGCTCATAGCGGCGACCCGGCGGGACGACGAAGGTGCCGTCGGCCCGCCGCTCGAGCGGTGCGGGCGGTTCGACCGAGGGGATGCGGCCTTCGAGGAGCGCCGTGCCCGCGTCGTTCAGACGGAAGCGATCGGGGGGCATACCTTCCCAGCGGCTGCCCAGATCGACCACCCCGAGCCGGTGCAGGGTGGTGAGGATGGTATGAGCGAGGAAGGCCCCTTCGACCTCCATCCAGTGGTCGAAGCCGCTCAGCGGAGCGCCGGTGCGGGCATCCCGCAGCGGCCAGCTTTCGTAGTCCCCGTCGGGACGCAGGAAGTCGGTGAGGTGCTCGTGGACGTAGGCGATGAAGGCATCGAGGGCGTACCAGACGCCGCCGGTCAGCCGTCCGAGGAGATCGAGCAGGGCCTGGCGCGTGCGGATCGGTTCGTTGGGCCAGTGGCCCTTCCGCTCGAGGCGGAGGGTGGGCAGGGCGGCGAGGTCGTTCCAGCGGCGGCTTTCGCGCCAGGCGTCGAAGAGGGCGGCCCACTGCTCCCCTCGACGGCTGCGGAGCCAGGCGACGGCCTCCGTGGCGGAGGGGCGGAGCAGGCCGCGTTCGTCTTGCTGGAGCCATCCCCGCTCTTCCGAAAGGATCAGGAGCAGGTCGAGCAGGTTTTCGCCCGTGCCCAGTCGCTGCAGGAGGTGCTGCCGCAGGGCGGCAGGAAGCCGTCCCTCGTGCAGGCGTGCGCCGTGCTGGAGCAGTTCGCCCCAGAGGACGGCGAGCCGGTCGGCAAGGGCATCGTCGCCCTCGTGGACGAAGGGCGGCGGTGTGGTCG
>JALXBP010000139.1 GCA_026991395.1 Anaerolineae bacterium
GCGGTGGCGTCGGCACCCTGCGGCGGGGCGGGGGCGGAAAGCCCCGCCTCGACGGCCTGTCGGTGCGTCGTGTCGGCTCGGCGGCTTCCGCAGGCGGCGTGATGAGGCGCGTCGGTTCGGCGGCTTCCGCGGGCGGTGTGATGAGGCGCGTCGGCTCGGCGGCCTCCGCAGGCGGCGTGATGAGGCGCGTCGGTTCGCCGCCTTCATCCGCAGGGGGGCGGGGGGACTCGTCCGGCTCTCGTCTGTCGCGCTCTTCCATCCTGGCCTCCTGGCACCGACTGTGGTACACAGTGTAAACGCTGTCCAAGGGAAGACAACTCCCCCGCGGTGCGGATATCCCACTCTCCCGCCCCGCTTGCTAAAAAATCCCTTCCGTTGTAAACTGTAATCGTACCGTTGATTTTGGCATTCGCTGGCTTGACGGTGGGGCTGTAGCCGAAAACGATGCGTCGCACCGGCGGCGCTTTTGGACTGTCTCTTAGCGGCCTGTAAGCGATCGGGGATGTGCCCCGGCTAAGAAGGCATCTGTACCGTTCAGTGAGAACGGGCTACTGTGCTTGAAGACGCGGCTATGGTCTCTGCCATAGCCGCGTGTGCTGTGGGGGAGAGGTGGCAAGGCGTATCACTGCGTTGGAACCGCAGCGGCGTGCAGGGCGTTACAATCTCTATCTGGACGGCGAGTTTGCCTTCGGGATAGCGGAAAGCCTTGCCGTGCGGTTGCACGTGGGCGAATGGCTTGCCGATGAGCAGGTCGCGGCGTTGCAGGCCGAGGATGAGATCGAGCGGGCCCGCGAGCGGGCCTTGGCCTACCTGACGCCGAGGCCGCGGAGCGAGGCCGAAGTGCGCCGCTATCTCATCGGCAAGGGCTTCTCCGCGGAGGCGGTCGAGCAGGTGCTGGAGCGGCTCCGCGGCGTGGGATTGGTGGATGACCTTGCCTTTGCCCGCTTCTGGGTGGAAAACCGGCTCCGCTTCCGTCCGCGTGGACGGCGGGGACTGTGGCACGAACTGCGCCAGAAGGGGCTGTCGGATGGTGTGATCGAGGCGGCGCTGCAGGGCTATGACGAAGTCGAGGCTGCGCGGCGCTTCGCCGAGGGTCAGGCCCGCCGTCTGGCCGCGATGCCCGCCGAGGTGCGTCGGCGTCGCCTGGCGGAACGACTGGCCCGTCGGGGCTTTGCCTATGAGACCATCCGGCACATCCTCGAGGATGCTTCTCCCTCCCTACATCCAGAAGAAAGTGAGGATTGAAAGGATGACACCTGGAGTAATGCTTTTCATTGGCGTGCTCGTCGGCCTGGTGATCGGCGGCGCAGCAGGCTATCTGATCAAGAAGAACCAGTACGAAAAGGAGTTGGGACGTCTGGAGGAGGTACGGCAGCGTATCTTGGGCGAGGCGGAAAAGCAGGCCAAGGATACGGTGCTGGAGGCCAAGCAGGCCGCGCTGGAGATCCGTCAGCAGGCGGAGAAGGAATTGGAGCGCCGACGCGAGGCGCTGCACAAGGAGGAAACCCGGCTCCACCAGCAGCGCGAACGGCTGGAACGCCGCATGGAACAGGTGGAGGCGCGGCTGGAGAAGCTGACGCAGCGCGAGCAGGCGCTGAACAAGCGCCAGAGCGCGCTCGACCGCCGCTGGAACGCGCTGGAGAAGATGGAGGAGCAGCGCCGCGCCGAACTGGAGCGCATCGCTAACCTGACGAGCGAGGAGGCCCGCGAACTGCTGCTCCAGGAGGTGGCGGAGGAGACACGGCAGGATATGGCCCGCGTCATCCGCGAGGAGGAGCAACTGGCGATGGAGGAGGCGGAGGAGCGTGCCCGCAAGATCATCGTCGCTGCGATGCAGCGGCTTGCCAGCGACCAGGTCGCCGAGCTGACGACGACCTCGATCCCTCTGCCCGCCGACGAGTTGAAGGGGCGCATCATCGGGCGCGGCGGGCGCAACATCCGTATCTTCGAGCAGAAAGCGGGCGTGGATGTCATCGTGGACGACACGCCGGAGATGATCACCGTCTCCTCCTTCGATCCGGTGCGGCGCGAGATCGCCGCGCGGGCGATGCACCGCCTGGTCAGCGATGGCCGCATCCACCCCGCCCGCATCGAAAAGGTCCTCAACAAGGCCCGCACCGAGGTGGAGGAGATCATCCGCAAGGAGGGCGAACGCGCCGTTTACGAAGCCGAGGTGCCCGGCCTCCACCCGGAGTTGGTCAAGCTGCTGGGAAGGCTCCACTTCCGTACCAGCTACGGCCAGAACCAGTTGGAGCACGCCATCGAGGTGGCGAAACTGGCCAGCCTGCTGGCGGCGGAACTTGGGGCCGATGAGGAGGTGGCGCGGATGGGCGGCCTGCTCCACGACATCGGCAAGGCGGTCGATTTCGAGATCGAAGGGACGCACGCCGCCATCGGTGCGGAACTCGCCAAGCGGTACGGCGTCCCCGACATCGTCGTCAACTGCATCGCCAGCCACCACCACGAGGTGGAGCAGGAATCGGTCGAGGCAATCATCGTCGAGGTTGCCGACGCCATCTCCGGCGCACGCCCCGGCGCTCGCCGCGAGAGCCTGGAACGCTACATCAAGCGCATCCGCACGCTGGAGGAGATCTCCCGCTCCTTCAAGGGCGTGGACGAGGCCTACGCCATCCAGGCGGGGCGCGAGGTGCGGCTCATCGTCAAGCCGGGCGAGGTGGACGATCTGGCCGCCGCCAAGCTCTCCCGCGAGGTCGCCCGCAAGATCGAGGAGAGTATGGAGTATCCGGGGCAGATCAAGGTTACCGTCATCCGCGAGACACGGGCGGTGGAATACGCCAAGTAAGTCGAGACCGTGATCGAGGCCGCGTCCCGGGCAGGGCGCGGCCTTTTTTCGTAGCTACTGCGGCAGGAGAAAGGAGCGCAACCGATCTCCACAACCCACCGGGTCGGCAAATGGGGAAAGGTATTACCAAAGCTCAGAGATCGGCGAAAGCGCACGGGCAGGATTGTCCGCTTGAGCATTTGGAGCAGACAAAGAGGAACCAATCCAAAGTACAGTTGCTCCTTTGGATGACGAGAGCATTTTGCCAATCGAAGGAGACCATGGCATACTTTTGTTGTCTCGCTGCCACCACTAACGTTGGTGATACAGAAAGGAGCACAACCCGATGAAAACAACCCAAACGAACCGCACACATTGGCCGGTCCAGCTGGGAGCCGTGCTACTCCTCACCCTCCTGGCCCTCGCCGCCGCCATCCTCCGTCGCCCCGCCGCGCCCACGCCCACCACACTCTCCACCGTCACACCGTCCGGCACGCCCCTGCCGAC
>JALXBP010000140.1 GCA_026991395.1 Anaerolineae bacterium
CCAAAGTGCCGCCCTGATCCAGGCAGTAGGTGGAGGCGGGATTGGCCAATCCCGCCTCCACCTACTGCCTGGATCAGGGCGGCACTTTGGAGATCCGCAACACGGACGAGGGGCAGGTGGGCTACTGCACGCTCCCCGACGGCACCGTCTGTGAGGAATGGGCCTTCTACCGCGGCGAGTGCCCGGCACCGGCGACCGCGCAGCCGACGGCGACAGAGCCCAGCGGCATCCTCTTCACGATGGAGGGTGTCAGCTTCCGCTATCCGCCCTCGCTGGCCGCGGGCTTCATCGGCAGCCAACTCCCCGCCAACGAGGAAGGCGGTCCCGGCATGCCCGCACAGCCCGCCCACATCCTCATCACCGCCCAGGGCTACCGCATCGGCTACCATCGCTGGCAGCCCCAGATCGCCATCTACCCCGTCGATCCCGCCTACCCCCAACTCACGGGCAACAACGCAGCGCTGATGACCCTCCTCGCCACCCACCCCACCGACGTGGAACACAGCGCCCTGCCCTTCTACCCGCCGACGAACGCCGGTATCCTCTTCCACGCCCGTCTCCACTACCTCGACTTCCAGGATGGAAGCGGCGTCGCCTACCTCGCCCAGCTTGGGCAGGCTTACGGGGCGATCAGCAACTACGACCTGCTCTACGTCTTCCAAGGCGTAACCTCCGACGGTACCACCTACGTCAGCGCCTTCCTCCCTCTCAACGCGCCGGGGCTGGTGGATCAGGCGGAGGCACCGCCGGAAGATGACCCCCGTTTCCAGGGCGACTTCGACGCCTACGCCCGCCAGGTCGCCGCCGAACTCGACGCCCTCGACGAAGCGGCCTTCACTCCCACCCTGAGCGAGATCGAGGAACTGCTGCACTCACTGGATGTTCACTAAACCAGCACAAGGAGGTTTTCACTATGGCTTACCAGGAAAACGGGCTACCGCCCGAAGTCCAAGATATGCACCGCGCCATCGCCTCGCTCGTCGAGGAACTGGAGGCGGTGGACTGGTACAACCAGCGCGTGGCCGTCTGCGCCGATCCAGAGTTGAGGGCCATCCTCGCCCACAACCGCGATGAGGAGAAGGAGCACGCGGCGATGATCTTGGAGTGGATTCGCCGCCGCGACCCCGCCTTCGACCACGAGTTGAAGGACTACCTCTTCACCGAAAAGCCGATCGCCCACGAGTAGAGCGGTATCGCGCTATGCGTCGGCCAGCAGCGGGCGATGAGCAGCGAGCGGAGGAAGCGGCCCTCGTCGCGGCGGCCCGGAATGGCGACCTGGAGGCCTTCAACCGGCTGATCCTCCGCTATCGGCAGCAGGTGTACAACCTGGCCTACCATTTCCTGCACGACCCCGCCGCTGCCGATGACGCCACGCAGGAAGCCTTCATCGCCGCCTACCGCAGCCTGAAGCGCTTCCGCGGCGGCTCGTTCCGCGCCTGGCTGATGCGTATCGTGGCGAATGCCGCCCGCGATGAACTGCGCCGCCGAAAGCGCCGTCCCACCGTCTCGTGGGAAGCCTTCGGCGAACTGGACGAGGAGGCCAACCCCTACCTCGTTGACGAGGCGGAGGGCATCGAGGCCAGGACCGAACGCCACGCCCTCCGCCTCGCCCTGGAGCGGGCGCTTGCCGAGCTTCCGGAGCGGCAACGCGCCCTGATCCTCCTCATCGACCACTGGGGCTTTTCCTACGAGGAGGCAGCGCAAGCGCTGGGCCTGCGTCTCGGCACCGTCAAATCGGGGCTGGCACGCGCCCGCAGCAAGATGCGCCGCTACCTGCAGTCGGCGGGGGAACTCCTGCCCCTTCGCTATCGTCTTGAAGAAGGAGAAAGACGATGAAACGCCGACGATGGACAGACGAAGCCATCAGCGCCTACCTGGACGGCGCGATGAGCGAACGGGAACGCCGCGCCTTCGAGGCGGCACTGGCCGCCGACCCCGCCTTGCGCCGCCGTCTCGAAGCGATGCAGGAGGTCGTTGCCCTCGTCGCCGCCATGCCGATGCGCAAAGCCCCGCGCAGCTACCGCCTCACGCCGGAGATGGTCGCCAGGCCGAAGCGGAAGGCCCCGCTCTTGACTCCTGCCTTCAGCCGCGTCGCCGTCCTCGCCGCCCTCCTGCTGACCGTCGCCTGGTTCGTCCTGCTCCGCCCCACTTCGACGATGCGCCAGGCCGCCGCACCACCGCCGACGACCCTGAGCTACGCCGAGACGAACGCGGAATCAGCGGAGGCGACGCGCGCGCCAACCTCCGACGAAGACGAAGGGGCCGCGGTGATGGGGGCCAGCGCCATCACGACGGAGATGCCGATGGCTCCCGCCGCAGAGGAGGCCACCGAGATCACCCCGCCCAAGAGCGCCCAGACACCACTCCCTGCGCTTACGCCGACGCCCGCGCCCTCCTCCCCTGCGCCGACGAGCGGAGGCCGCCTCTGGCTGCTCGGAGGCGCTGGGCTGCTCCTCTTGCTGCTGGGCGGAGCGGTGCTCCTGCGCCGTCATCGCAGAAAGTGGAAGCTATGATGGAACATCTCTTCCTGCCGAGTACGCTCGTCCACGACGCCTATCTGGCCCTCATCGTCTGGTCGATCCTCTTCCCGCAGCGGCGCATCTGGCCTCCGCTGCGACCGGGATCGTGGAAATACGGGGTGAGTTGGGGGCTTTTCTTCCTCGCCGTCGGGAGCGACCTCGTGTTGATGGTCCAGGGCTGGGGAAGCTGGCTCCCGCTCGGCCCCGAACGGTATGCCCTCGGTGCGCCGTTCATCGCGGTGGGGGCCATCTTCCTCCTGTGGGGATGGAGAACGCTGGGGACGGCGCGGACATCGGGCGTGGCGGGGGCCTTTGTCCGCGAAGGCCCCTATCGGCTGACCCGCAATCCGCAGTATGTGGGCGACATCTTCCTGCTGCTGGGGCTGATCATCGTCTCGGATTCGTTCGAGGCGGGGGCGGGACTCGCCCTCCTCATCCTGGCTTTCCTCTTGCTGCCGCTGGCCGAGGAGCCATGGCTGGAGGAGGCTTACGGCGAGCGCTACGCGGCTTACAAGGCGACCACGCCGCGTTTCCTGTGAGGGGGGCCGGTGGGGATTGGCCGATCAGGGAACGTATCCGAATTCAACGCTCACGCGATCCCTCTAAAACCTGTAGCACCTCTGCCTTGCTCACGGGCGTCGTCTCCTCTCCTTCCCTGATGGCCTCGAGCAGACCGTAGTCCTCGAGGGCTTCGGCCACCAGTTCGAGAAACAGTTCGCTGCGCTCCTGGAGCAACTCTTCCAAGGCTTGCTTGAAGAGG
>JALXBP010000141.1 GCA_026991395.1 Anaerolineae bacterium
ACGGCGGGAGCAGGTGCGCCGCCGCTTCGAGGCGCTCGCCGCCGAGATGGCCGACCGTCCCGGCTTCCACGCCATCGTCGCCTGGAGCGGGGGCAAGGACAGCACCTACACGCTCTGGCTGATGAAGGAGAAGTACCACCTTCGCCCCCTCGCCTTCACCTTCGATAACGGCTTCGTCGCCGAGCGGGCCTTTCGCAATATGCGCCTCGTCTCCGACAGGCTCGGCATCGACCACATCATCGTCAAGCCGAGCTTCACCCTCGTCCGCGATGCCTTCCGCGCCTCCCTGGAAAGCGACGTCTACAACCCCAAGGCGCTGGAGCGGGCCAGCGCCATCTGCACGACCTGCATCGCCTTCGCCAAGGGGATCGGCATCCGTATGGCCTTGGAACGCCGCGTCCCGCTCCTCGTCTACGGCTGGTCGCCTGGGCAGGTGCCGATCAGTTCGGCCCTCTTTCACCAGACCCGCCCCTTCCTCACCGCCTCGCTGCAGGCGATGAAAGAGGCCCTCGCCAGACTCGCGCCCGGCCCCGTCGAAGCCTACTTCCCCACGGACGAGATGCTCGAAACGGCCCCCATGCCCTGGAGCGTCGCGCCGCTGGCCTTTCTTCCCTACGACGAGGCGGAGGTGCGGCGGCTCATCGGCACGCTGGGATGGGAAGCGCCGCAGGACACCGACCCGACCTCGACGAACTGCCTGCTCAACACCTTCGCCATCGAGGATCACCGCCGACGCCACGGCTATCATCCCTACGTGATGGAGCTTGCCGCGCTCGTGCGGCAGGGCCACCTTTCGCGGGAGGAGGCCCTCGCCCGCCTGGACGAATCCCTCGACCCAACGCTGAAGCTGGTCGTCGAGGCAAAACTGGGCTTCTGAGGTCGCCATGCGGATTCTCTACATCACGCCCTACGTGCCCTCGCCGATCCGCGTGCGGCCCTACCACCTCCTGCTCAACCTCGCCAAAGCCGGGCAGGAGGTAACCCTCCTCGCCGCGGGGGAGGCCGACCCCGTCGTCGATGCCGCCGCCCTCGCCACGCTGCGCGGGGCCGGCATCACGACCCATCGCATCGTCGTGCCGACCTGGCGCGCCTACCTGAACAGCCTCATCGCCATGCTGCGCCGCCGCCCGATGCAGGCGCACTACTCCGTCGATCGGCGCGTCGCGGCGCGGATGAGGCACCTCATCGCGGAGGGGGATTTCGACATCGTGCACATCGAGCACCTGCGGGCCGCCAGACTCGTCGAGGCGCTGCCGCCCGCCATACCCGCCCTCTACGACGCCGTGGACTGCATCGCCCTCCTCTTCGAGCAGGCGATGAAGAACAGCCCCTCGTGGCGCTCCCGCCTCATCACGCGCATCGAACTGGAGCCGACGCGCCGCTACGAAGCGCATCTGCTGAGCCGCTTCCGTCAGGTGATCGTAACCTCGCCGCGGGACAAGGCGGCGCTGGAAGCGCTCGCCGACCGCTACCTCCCCCCCGGCACGCCGACCGCGCCCGTAACCGTCGTCACCAACGGCGTGGACGCCGATTACTTCCATCCCCTGCCGCTGGAGCCGGAACCCCGCACCGTCGTCTTCAGCGGCAAGATGAGCTACCACGCCAACATCGCCGCCGTCCTCGACTTCGTGCTCACGGTCCTGCCGCGCCTCTGGGACTGGGATCCCGCGATCCGCTTCCTCATCGTGGGCAAGGACCCGCCGGAGCAGGTGCGGGCGCTGGCCGACGATCCGCGCATCGAGGTAACCGGCTACGTGGAGGACATCCGGCCCTACCTGGCGCGGGCCGCTGTCGCCGTCTGCCCCGTGCGCTACGCCGTCGGCATCCAGTCCAAGGTGCTGGAGGCGATGGCGATGGAGCGTCCCGTCGTCGTCGCGCCTGCGGCGATGGGCGGCCTCCACCCCGCCGCTCACCAGGTCGTCCTCATCGGCGAAGGACCGGCGCAGTTTGCCGAGGCCGTCCGCCGCCTCCTCGCCGATCCGGCGGAGGCCCGCCGCCGCGGTCGGGCGGGACGGCGCTACGTCCTCCGCTACCACAGTTGGCAGCAGAGCGTCCGCCAGCTCCTCTCGCGCTACGAAGCGGCGCTCGACTGACCTTCGTGCGCCTTCGCCTCCGCCCAGAGACGCAGCATCTCCTCCAGGGGAAGCTGCTCCACCGAAAGGCCGTGTGTCCGCGCCGCCCGCTCCAGGTAGCGGAACCGCGCGGCGAAGCGGCGGTTCGCCTCCCGCAGCGCACTTTCCGGCTCCACGCCGAGGCGGCGGGCCAGATTGACCATCGCCAGCAGCAGGTCGCCCACCTCCGCCTCCCGCGAGGAGGCATCCCCGGCGGCGGCGACCTCCTCGAGTTCCTCGCGCACCTTCGCCACCACGTCCCCGTAGTCGGGCCAGCGGAAGCCGAGGCTCTGCACCCGATCCAGGTAGGCGTCGGCCTGCGCCAGCGCGGGCATCGCCGCGGCCACCCCGTCCAGCGCGGAACTTGCGCCCCGGCCCTTCGCCTCCCGCTCGCGCCGCTTGATCGCCTCCCAGCGCTCCGAGACCTCCTCCGCGTCCGCGACACGGATGTCGCCCCAGACGTGGGGATGCCGCCGCTTGATCTTCGCGTCCACCGTCGCAATCACATCGCCCATACGGAACTCGCCCTCGTCGATGGCGATCTGCGTGTGCAGCACGATCTGGAGCAGGAGATCGCCAAGCTCCTCCCGCAGCGCCTCCGCGTCCTGCGCATCGATCGCGGCCAGCACCTCGTAGCTCTCCTCCAGCAGATTCTTGCGCAGCGAACGATGCGTCTGCTTGCGATCCCACGGGCAGCCATCCGGCGCGCGCAGATGGGCGATCGTCTCCTGGAAGCCCTCGAAGCTGCTCACCGGCGGCAGCGGCGGCAGGTAGAGCGAGGTCAGATGGTCGAGTTCCTGCCGGTCGATGGCGTAGAGCGGCAGCCACGCGACCGCCTGCGCAGCCGTGCCCGCGGCACGCACGAGGGCGACGCGGTGCTCGTCGGGATACTGGTTCATCAGCGTCAGCTTCAGGTCGGAGGCGACGGCGCGGCTGTAGAGCTGGGCGACGACGGCGGGCAGGTCGGGATCGAAGGGGGGATGATGCAGGGCGGCGACGGCCAGCGCATCGGCGATCTGCAGGCCGTCGAGCGCATCCACCTCGACGGCGGCCAGCAACGGCTCGACGAAGCTCACCCCGCCGATGACC
>JALXBP010000142.1 GCA_026991395.1 Anaerolineae bacterium
CTTCTACCTGACCGGCCTCTCGTTCCACCTCAGCGAACGGCTGACCCTCGCCCTCTTCACCACCGGGGGCAAGGCGGCGCGGTGGAGCGCCTCCGTCGGCCCCTGGACATCGTCGTAGGGGAAGGTGCGCATCGCGGCGGCCTTCTCCGCTTCCAGGGCCGGGAGCACGAGCGCCGCCTTGCCCCCGGTGGTGAAGAGGGCGAGGGTCAGCCGTTCGCTGAGGTGGAACGAGAGGCCGGTCAGGTAGAAGAGCGACGGCCCCGGCACGAGGATCACTCCCCTCAGGCCGCGCGCGGCGGCCAGATCGAGCAGGCGTTGCAGGCGTTCGGTCATTCGACCTCCTCCTTGCGTGAGCTATCGGCGGTCGGGAAGGTCTCGCGGTACCAGGCGCAGAAGCGCCGCATCCCCTCCTCGATGTCGATCTGCGGCTCGTAGTCGAGGTGCGTGCGGGCCAAGGTGATGTCGGCGTAGGTGATCGGCGGTTCGCTGGGCGGCGCGGGGGAGGTTTCGATCTGCGCCCTGCGTCCCGTCAGCCGCTCGACGATGCGCACGAAATCGGCCATACGGACCGGCGCACCGCGTCCCAGGTTGATGCGCCGGTAGCCCAGAGGGCGGTCGGCGGCGCTGAGGATGCCGCGCACGATGTCGTCGATGTAGGTCCAATCGCGCCACATCTCCCCGCCCTCGTAGAGCGTGAAGGGCTGCCCGCGGACGATGCGGTCGGTGACGATGAAGGGCATCATATCGGGGCGTCCGCGGGGGCCGTAGACGCTGAAGAAGCGCAGCGCGGTGAAGTTCAGTCCGTGGAGGTTGTGGTAGGTGTAACCCAGCAATTCCCCTGCGATCTTCGTCGCCGGGTAGGGGGCCAGCGGCGCTCCGAGGGGGTCGTCCTCGCGGAAGGGAAGTCGGCGGCTGCGCCCGTACACGGAGGAGGTGGAGGCGAAGATGACCTGCGGTACGCCCCGCAGGCGCACCGCCTCCAGCACGTTGACCGTGCCGGTGATGTTCACCGCCGTGTAGAGGGGGGCGCGTCCGATGGAATAGCGCACCCCGGCCATCGCCGCCAGGTGGATGACGAGATCGACGCCCTCGACGGCGCGTTGCACGGTCCGGGGATCGCGCAGATCGCCCTCGATGAGGCGGCAGCGCGGCGAAGGGCACAGCGGCTCGACGTTGGCCCGTTTGCGGGCCGGATCGTAGTAATCGTTGAAGTTGTCCAAGATGGTAACGCGGTCGCCGCGGCGCAGCAGCGCCTCTGCCACGTGGCTCCCGATGAAGCCTGCTCCACCGGTAACCAGGACGCGCATCAGGCCCTCCCCGCGGGGACGATCGCCTTGACGTCCAGTTCCAGATCGACCCGCCCGCGCCAGACGTTGCGGTTGAGCGTGTAGGCCAGATCGACGCGATCCCCCAGCCGCGCGGCCTGGGCGCTCTGGCCGAAGGCGATGCCGTTCCAGAGGTGGCCTTCCTCGTCGGCCAGCCGCAGCTTGAGGTGGGCGCGTTCGCGGCCAACCGGTCGCGCTTCGAGGAGCCGCAGGCCGCGGCTGGCGAGGAGGGGGACGGGGTTATCGACGCCGAAGGGGGCGAGTTGCAGGATGGCCTCGTAGAGCGGCCAGGAGAGGCTTGCCAGGGCAACCTCGGCCTCGACGTCGAGGCGGGGCCGCTCCTCGGTGGCGGGGCTATTCTGCACCTGTTCCAGCAGGCGGCGTTCCAGTTCGGGCAGGTCCGCCGTGCGGACGGTGAAACCGGCGGCTGCCGCGTGTCCGCCGTAGTGGAGCAGCAGGTCATCGGCGGCGGCGAGGGCCTGGGTGATGTGGAAATGGGCCGGTGAGCGGCACGAGCCGACGGCCACCTCCTCCCCGCGGTGGACGATCACGACGGGGCGGCGGTAGCGGTCGAGGAGGCGGCTTGCCGCCAGCCCAAGGATGCCGGGCGGGAAGTCGGGGTGGGCGACGAAGAGGAGCGGCGGCAGCGGGTCGAGGTCGGCGACGGCGGCCTCGGCCATCTGCTGCACGCGCCGCGTCCAGTCGCGCCGCCGTCGGTTGAGCTGTTCGAGTTGACGGGCGCGGGTCATCGCCTCCTGCGGCTCATCGGCCAGGAGAAGGGCGAGGGCCAGGTCGGCGTGCTGGAGCCGACCGGCGGCGTTCAGCCGCGGGGCGATCTGGAAGGCGATGGTCTCCTCGTCGAGCGCCTCGTCGCCGTTGCGGCGTGTCAGGAGCGCCTCCAGGCCGGGGCGCGGGGCTTCGTTGAGGCGCTGCAGGCCCTGCTTCACCAGCGCGCGGTTGTCGCCGCGCATCGGCACTAGGTCGGCAACGGTGCCGACGGCCACGAGGTCGAGCAATTCGGCGGGGTCGAGCGGGTGGCTTCCCCGTCGTCGAGGGGCCTGCCGTTCCGCAAGGAGCAGCGCTTCGGCCAGGTGGTAGGCGACGCCGACACCGGCGAGGTGCTGCGCGGCCACCGGCGTCCCCTCCCGCCGCGGATTGAGGATCGCCTGGGCGGGCGGGAGGCGTTCGCCTAAGTGGTGGTGGTCGGTGATGACGATCTGCATGCCCAGTCGGCGGGCCTCGGCGACCTCCGCTACGGCCCGAATGCCGCAATCGACAGTTACGAGGAGGCCGACGCCCTCCGCGGCCAGTTTGCGCAGGGCGTCGAGGTGCAGGCCGTACCCCTCATCGATGCGGTCGGGGATGTAGGGGATGACCTTCGCGCCGAGCGAGCGCAGGGTCAGCGTGAGGAGCGCCGTGGCCGTAACGCCATCGGCGTCGTAGTCGCCGTACACGGCGATCGTGCGGCCCGCCGTGAGCGCCGCGCGGATGTGGCGGACGGCTGCGGACATATCGGGCAGGGCGAAGGGGCTGTCGAGGGTGCGTTGCTCACCGTCGAGGAAGGCGCGGACTTCGGCCTCGTCGGTCAGCCCGCGGTTGTAGAGGAGCTGCACCAGCAAGGGAGGCAGGTCGGCGAAGCGCTCGAAGAGCCGAGCGGGGGCGCGCGGGGCGATCCTCCATGGAGGCGGGCTGTCCTTTGTCATCGTGAGCTTTCACCTGCCGGGTTTCCTTCGCTGGAGGAGTATAGCATCGCCTCCCACAAAGCAAAACGGCCCCGTCGCGGGGGCCGTTTTGTCGGTCTCGATGGGTTTAGATCCAGCCCTGGCCTTTGAGGAAGCCGGTTATGCCGGGTACTTCGACCCACTTGCCCTGGTAGGCCATAATGGCCATGTAGATCTGATAGACGAAGACGGCAACGCCGGTGAAGCAGCCGATAACGACGGCACTGAGGATGCCGCTGATGACCCAGCCGATGATGACAACGGCCAAGGCGTTCATCGCGTGGAACTTGATGAAGGGACGGTTTTTCTTGTCCTCCATCACGAGCACGATGATGGGCACAATCGGCGACAACAGCCAACTGAGCAAGGCCCATAACTTGTCGTCCTCGGTAACTTCCGGCTGAGTGACTTCGACTTTGACCTCGGGATTCTCCATCATGCACCTCCGTTTCTGTGCGTTGGGATTCTGACCCCTCTTGCCTAATCATACGTGGATTTCCGCTGTAGGCAAGGATGTCTTCCTTAGCTTTCTACGCCCTTTCGCGATGCCGGTTGCGTGCTTTCGGGAAGCACCGGATGCTCCGCTTTTCAGATGGGACGAGTGTGGTACAGTTAGCACAGGGCCTGCTTTGTTGCGTCGTGCTTCTGCCCTGATCTTGCTATGGAGAGAATGCGAAATGAGCGTCATCGTCCGTCAGGAAAGGCCGTTCTGGCGCAGGATTTTTGCCTTCGCACGCGACAAAGTAAAAGAGGGAAAGAGAGCGAATTCCTCTGAAGTTGCCTTGATGGGGCGGTTGGCCGAGGGCGATCCCGATGCTGCCGAGAAGTTCGTAGCCGACCATGCCGATGCCCTCTATCGTTTCGTCTATCATCAGGTCGGCGGCGTTGTCCAGGATGCGGAAGATATCGTTCAGGAAACGTTCCTCGCCGCCGTGCGTCAGGCCGGGCGATTCCGTGGACAGAGCCGCTTGCGCACGTGGCTGTTCTCCATTGCTTCCCACAAGGTTGCCGATCACTGGCGGCGTCAGCGGCGCTACGCAGAGCTTCCACTTCTGACCGAGCAGCAGGTTGCGGATGGCGGGGTAACACAGGAGATGTCCATAGAGCAGATGGAGATGTGTCAGGTGGTGCGTCAGGGTCTGTTGCATTTGCCTCCTCATTATCGGACGGCCTTGATTTTGCGTTATGTCGAGGGCTTTTCCGTGGCGGAGACGGCGCGCGTGATGCAGCGCAGCGTCAAGAGCGTGGAATCGATCCTCGTTCGCGCCAGGCGAAAGCTGGCAGAAGTCTTAAGGGGGGTGGCGTGAACGGTGCTGAAGAGACGAAGAATGTGGAACGATGGCTGCGAAAATTAGCGTCGGAGAAGGTAGCGGCTTCCCGGGCCTTCAAATCGCGTTTGGTGCGCGTCGTGCGGGAGGCCGTTTTGCGTTATCGCAGGCGGCGGTGGGGGATAGCCTTGCGGTGGGCGACGGCGCTGGTCGTTCTGCTGGGCTTGATCTGGCTGGTTTACCCGCGCCGCACTACCGTTGCCCTGCTTACCGTGCGCGAGGGCAAGGCGACGGTTCATTGGCAAAAGCGAATCCTCTTCCTCTTCTCCTACGATGGAGAGGAAGAGGTGCGGCATGGAGGGACGATCTCGCTCTCCAACGGCGATCACGTTGTCCTCAGTGAGGATGGCGCGGCCGTCATTGCCTTTCAAAATGGGACGGTGCTCGAGTTGCAGCCGGGCACCGATCTCGTCCTCTACCAGACGGCCCGGACGATGGTAACCCGCATCTACCTGAGTGCGGGAGAGCTGTGGGCGCAGGTTGTTCATCTCCTCGATGCCAGCGGACGTTTCGAGATTCAGACGCCTGCCGCCGTTGTGAGCGTGCGGGGCACCGTCTTCCGCACACGGGCGCAGGATACCCGCTCGACTTACAGTGCTACGGACGAAGGGACGACCGAGGTTACCCTCCTCGATGCCGAGCAGGGTAACCCTGC
The DNA here is from genome assembly GCA_026991395.1 of Anaerolineae bacterium. Classification (GTDB taxonomy): domain Bacteria; phylum Chloroflexota; class Anaerolineae; order B4-G1; family SLSP01; genus JALXBP01. The sequence goes on from JALXBP010000142.1 coordinate 5,030, forward strand.
CGTGGAGGTGCCCGCCGGTTACGAAGTCGAAGCGGTGATCGGAGAGCCGCTCGTCGTCCGTCCCCAGGCCCCCCATATCGAAAGCCTCAATCTCGACGGCAAAGAGACGAAGCTGGCCGAGGGTGAGACGATCGCATCCTCTTCGCCTGATTTGTCGATCTCCGGTCAGACCGAACCGGGCGTGGATGTCGTCTTGCTGTTCCTCCTCGACGGTAAGGAGATCGACCGCGCTCACGTCGAAGCGGATGGCACCTTCACGCTGGCCTTTCACCCGCCGGAAGAGGGGGACTATGCGCTCTGTCTGGCTGCCGAGGATGAGAACGGTCGGCGCAGCGACTGTGTGGATTTCGTCTTTCGCTACGACCGAACGCCACCGACGACGCTCCGACTGTTGGAGCCCACGGAGCCGGAGGTGGATCGCGCGCAGATTACGCTGAAGGGGCTGACGGAGGCGGGGGCCGTGCTCACCCTCAACGGCGAGCCGGTGCCCGTGGCCGATGACGGCCATTTCGAAGTGCCGCTCTCACTCGAGCCCGGCGCTAACCCCTTGACGCTGGAGAGTTGTGATGCAGCGGGGAACTGCACCCGCCTGGCATTCACCATCACGCGCCGATAAGCGGACGGGCTGGCTGGGGCTGTTGGTCGGCCTCAGCGTCGGCCTGGTGCTCTCGCTGGCGCTGTTGGCCGGTGTCTTCAGTACCTGGCGGCTGCGGGCGATGGACCTGCTCTATCGTCCGTTGGACGCTCATTCGCCGGTCGCCATCATCGCCATCGATGACGAGACGCTGATACGCTACGGGCGTGTGGGCAGTTGGTCGCGCAAACGCTACGCCGATCTCATCGAGGCGCTACGGTCGTGGAATGCGCGGGTCATCGTCATCGATGTGCTCCTGGCCGAGCGCGGTGCAGGCGATGATGCGCTGGAGGCCGTCCTGGATGATGATGTCATCCTGGCGACGGCGGGTGTCGGCGTCCCCCGCCCGGAAGCGGGGGTGATCCAATTCCCGATGCTTCTCAAACCCGTCGTCGAGGGCGGGCGCGTAGGGCACGTGGATATTCTGCCCGATGCCGACGGCGTTTTACGTCGTCTGCCGCTCTGGGTGCAGGGCGAAAACGATCCCCCTGTGCCAGCGATGGCGTGGCAAGCGCTCTCGGCCTACCTCGGCGTTCCCATTCCCGACAAGCCTTCGACACGACCCTTCCGTTGGGCTGGGCGCGAGATGCCCGTCGATCGGCATGGCCAGGTCATCGTCCGCTACCTGGGGCCCTCCGGCTCGGTACCCATCTACTCCTTCGGCGACGTGATGGACGGCAACCTCCCCGCCGGAGCGCTCGACGGGCGCATCGTCTTCATCGGCGTAACGGCGGTGGGGATGCCGGATGTCTATTCGGTGCCTATCGGCGGGAGAATGAACGGCGTGGAGTTGCACGCGCAGATGGCTGCGGCGCTCCTCGCCGGACAGATGCTCGAGCCGCCCTCGGTGTGGCTTTCCATCGTGCTGACCATCGTGATGGCTTCGCTGGCAGGATGGTCGATTGCCCGTCTCCGTCCTTCCATCTCCGCCGGGATCGTCATCTTCTCGGCGCTTCTCTTGCTGCGTGTGGCGACCGTGGCCTTTGCCCACGGCTACCTGGTCGATTACCTCTTCGCCCTGCTGGGGATGCTTGGGGCCTACGTGGGGGTCGGCTTGTGGGCGCTGGAGCAGGAACGCTGGAAGCGGGCCAGCATCACCAGCCTCTTCGCCGGGCGAGCCTCGCCCCAGGTCGTGGCCTACCTGCAGGAACTGTCGCGACGCAATGCCCTCACCTCTGCGGAAACGCGCTTCATCGTCGCCCTCTTTGCCGATGTGCGCGGTTACACTGGCTTCACCGAACGCGAAGACCCGCGGCGTGTCCAGAGCGTGATCAATGCCTACCTTGCTGCCTTCGCCGAGGCCGTCATCGATGCCGAGGGCGTGGTCACGAAGTACGTCGGCGACCGCGTCGTGGCTCTCTTCAATGCCCCTTACCACGTCGAGGACCCGGTCGAGCGGGCTTTGGAGGCCGCCATCGACGGCCTGCAGCGACTGGAGCGGCTGTGGGAGGACCCCGATATGCCCCGTTTGTCGATGGGCGTCGGGGTCAATGCCGGTATGGCCATTGTCGGGCTGGTCGGTTCGCCGAAGCGGTACGATTACGATGCGCTGGGCGATGTCGTGAACGTGGCTTCGCGGCTGTGCGACCTGGCTCCCGCGGGGGAGGTGTACGTTACCGAGGCCATCGTCGCCTTGGCCGACGAGCGGTGGGAGGTAGAGATGATCGGCTCGCTCGTCCTCAAGGGGCGACGCGAGCCTGTCGTAACCTATCGTCTGAAAGCAGCCTTGGCCCTCGATGAAGATGAAGAAGAGGAGCCGATCTTGTCCACGATGGGGGAACGATGAAGGGGAATGCCTTGCGAGTATTCAGTTGGACGGTCGCGATGGCCGTTATCCTGGCGATGGGGATGGGGCTGACGGCGGTTGTTGCCGTGCCCGTCGCGGCGGGCTTCACACCGACGCCGACTCCCGCCCCGCCGACACCGACGATGACGCCACGACCTGCTACACCGTCGCCGCCGCCACCGCCGCCGACGGCGACGCCGCTTCCGAGCGAAACGCCGCCTCCTACCTTGACGCCGACCCCGTGGTGCTACACCGTAACGCCTGGCCCGCCGCCGACCGAAACCCCGGCTTACGCGGTGCACATCGTCGTCGATGTGCAGATGACCCCCGCCGTTGCCGATCCCGGCGATCACGTGCGAATGACCGTAACCATCCGCAACGAGGGGAACGCTCCGGCGACCCATCTCGTGATGCGGACGACGCTGGCCGATGAACTGCTCCCCTTTGCCGTGCAGACGCCGAGGGGCATACCGGCCGTCAACGGACAGGACATCAGCGTGGCCCTGGGAACGCTGGACGGCGGCGAGGAGGTCGTCATCACGATCGAATCCGTCGTGCGTTCCGGTGTTGCGCCCGGCCAGGGGATGCACGCCACCGTCTCCGTAACCTACGACGGCGGAGAAGCCGGCGGCACCTTCCCGCCGCCCCCGCCGACCCCTGTGCCGCCGACGCTCGACCGTCCGATCTGTCCCTTCCTCCCGGAGTCGGGAGGGCATTCGGCACCATCGTCGCTGTGGAGCGATCTGCTCTTCGCATCGGCGACCGTGCTTTTCATCGTCGGTGCGGCCCTCTGGCGGCGGACGCGCCGCAGTTGAGGCGTTGACACCGACGCCCTCTGTGGCATAATCCAGACGAAAGGCGTTGATGGAGACGAGTAGGCACGACGCCAACGCTGCAGCGAGTTCGGGGTGGTGGAAGCCGAGCGCCGAGGCCGTGCCGAAAATCCCTCCGGAGCTTCCCGCCGAAAGGCCACAGGCCGAGTAGATCGGGACGGTCGGCCCGCCGTTATCGGGGCGCAGCGGTGATGGCCGCTGGACGAGCGGTCCCGCGATGCGGGACAAGCAGGGTGGTACCGCGAGAGCCGAGGCTCCCGTCCCTGTGGGGATGGGAGCCTTTTCAATTCTGTGGATAAAGGAGGTACGATGAGCACGTCATCCTCTCCCGCCTTCGAGCCGGTGAGCACGCAGACCGATTTCATCCGCCAGGAGCACGAAATCCTCGACTTCTGGAAGCGCAGCCGCGCCTTCGAAAAACTGCGCCAACTGCGCAAGGGCGGCCCGCACTGGTCGTTCATCGATGGCCCCATCACCGCCAACAACCCGATGGGCGTCCATCACGCCTGGGGCCGCTCCTACAAGGACCTCTGGCATCGCTTCTGGGCGATGCGCGGCTACGAGGCGCGCTACCAGAACGGCTTCGATTGCCAGGGCCTCTGGGTGGAGGTCGAGGTGGAGAAGGCCAAGGGCTTCACCTCCAAGCGGGAGATCGAAGCCTACGGGCTGGCCAACTTCGTCCTCGACTGCAAGGCGCGGGTGCTGACCTACGCCGCCCGCCAGACGGAGCAATCGATCCGCCTCGGCTACTGGATGGACTGGAACGACCCCGACCTCCTGCGCGAGCTGGCCGAGCGCCTCAAGGAGGACCCGCAGCAGACGATCACCATCGATGGGCCGATGGGGCCGGTTACCGACAGCGTCGAGCAGATCGTCGGACGGCTGGGGCTGCCCGAACTGGGCGGCTCCTACTTCACCTTCTCCAACGAGAACAACTACACCATCTGGACCTTCCTCAAGAAGGTCTGGGAACGTGGCTGGCTCTACAAGGGCACCGACGTGATGCCGTGGTGCCCGCGCTGCGCGACCGGCATCAGCCAGCACGAGATCGTAACCGACGGTTACCGCGAACTGACGCACGAGGCGGTCATCGTTCGCTTCCCGCTGCGCGGACGCGACCGCGAGGCGCTCCTCGTCTGGACGACGACGCCCTGGACGCTGACGAGCAACGTCGCCGCCGCCGTCGGGGCCGATCTGGACTATGTCAAGGTCAAGGCGGCGGATGGCTGGACCTACTACCTGGCCGAGGCGACCGCGCCGCGCGTCCTCAAGGGCAAGTACGAAGTCGTCGAGCGCCTCAAGGGCGAGGCGATGGTCGGCTGGAGCTACGACGGCCCCTTCGACGAACTCCCCCGCATCCACGAGATGGGCGTGCCGGAGGCGCACCGCGTCCTCCCCTGGGAGGAGGTCGGCGAGGAGGAGGGGACGGGCATCGTCCACATCGCGCCCGGCTGCGGTGCGGAGGATTTCCAGCTCGGCAAGGAGCACGGCCTGCCCGCGCCTGCCCCCCTGGACGACGAGGGGCATTACATCGACGGCTTCGGCTGGCTGACGGGGCGCTACGTCCACGACGTGGCGCACGACATCTTCCACAACCTGGAGGAGAAGGGCATCCTCTACCGCGTCGATCCCTACACCCACCGCTACCCCGTCTGCTGGCGCTGCGGGACGCCGCTCGTCTTCCGTCTGGTCGATGAGTGGTTCATCAGCATGGGGCCGACCTACGACAAGCCGCGCGAGGAACTGACGGAAGCAGAGAAGGAAGCGAGCCTCCGCTACCAGATTATGGACGTGGTGGACGAGATCAAGTGGATTCCAGAGTTCGGCTACGACCGCGAGATGGACTGGCTGCGCAACATGCACGACTGGATGATCTCCAAGAAGCGCTACTGGGGGCTGGCGCTGCCCATCTGGGTCTGCGAAAACCCCTCCTGCGGCCATCACGAGGTCATCGGCGACGAGCACGAGTTGCGCGAACGCGCCGTCGAGGGGTGGGAGACCTTCGAGGGACATACGCCCCATCGCCCCTACGTGGACGCCGTCAAGCTGCGCTGCCCCAAGTGCGGCGGGCTGATGAGCCGCATCCCCGACGTAGGCAACCCCTGGCTCGATGCGGGCATCGTCACCTACTCGACGCTCCAGTACCGCACGAACCGTGCCTACTGGGAGCAGTGGTTCCCCGCCGACTGGATCAGCGAATCCTTCCCCGGCCAGTTCCGCAACTGGTTCTACAGCCTCATCACGATGAGCACGGTGATGGAACGCCGCCCGCCGACGAAGATCGTCCAGGGCTACTCCACGCTCTGGGCCGAGGATGGCCGCCCGATGCACAAATCGTGGGGCAACGCCATCTGGTTCGACGACGCGGCGGAGAAGATGGGCGTGGATACGATGCGCTGGCTCTACCTCAACCAGCCGCTCGACCAGAACCTCCTCTTCGGCTACACCCGCGCCGATGAGACGCGGCGGCGCTTCCTCATCCCGCTGTGGAACGCCTACGCCTTCTTCGTCAACTACGCCCGCATCGACGGCTGGCTGCCGCCGGAGCCGCTGCGCCGTCATCCCAGCCGCCGCGAGGAGGGCTTCCCCCGTCTCGATGCGCCCTGGACGGCGGAGGCCGCACCCACCGAACTGGATCGCTGGATCGTCGCCCGCCTCAAGGAGACGATCGAGGCGATGACGGCGGGGCTGGAAAGCTACGTGCCGGTGCGCGTCGCCCAGCCTGCCGAAAGCTTCCTCGATGATCTGAGCAACTGGTACATCCGCCGCAGCCGTCGCCGCTTCTGGTCGGCCAAGGGCGAGGAGAACGCCGCCGACAAGGAGGCCGCCTACCAGACACTCTACACCGTCCTGACGACCTTCGTCAAGCTCCTCGCGCCGACCATCCCCTTCATCACCGAGGCGATCTACCAGAACCTGGTGCGCGCCGTCGTCCCCGATGCGCCGGAGAGCGTCCACCACTGCCTCTGGCCGGAGGCCGCGCCGCTCACCGAGGCGGAGCGCGATCTGCTGGAGGCGATGGCCGCCGTCCGTCTGGCGGCCAGGCTGGGGCACTCGGTGCGGGCCGGGCACAATCTGAAGGTGCGCCAGCCGCTGGCGAAGGCGCTCATCGCCACCGACCCGCGCCATCGGCGCGAGCTGGAGCAACTCCTCGGTCTGCTGGCCGACGAGCTAAACGTCAAGGCGGTCGAGTTCGTCGAGGAGGAGGGCGATCTGGTAACCTACCGCCTCCTGCCGCTCAACCGTGTGCTGGGGCCGAAGTTCGGGCGTCGCTTCCCGCTGGTGCGCAAGGCGCTGGCCGGGCTGGACGCCGCCGAGGCCGTCGCCCGTCTCCAGGCGGGCGAGCCGCTCACGCTCACCCTGGCCGACGGCAGCGAAGCCGTCCTCTCGCCGGAGGAGGTGCTCGTCCAGAGCCAGCCGCGCGAGGGCTACGGTGTCGCCGGTGAGGGCGGGATCGTCGTCGCACTCGATACGCAGCTCACGCCCGACCTGCGGCAGGAGGGGCTGGCGCGGGAGGTCATCCGCCGCGTGCAGGCGCTGCGCAAGGAGGCCGACTACGAGCTGACCGACCGCATCGTCGTCCGCCTGCGCGTGGAGGGCGACCTTGCCGAAGCCGTTGCCCGCTTCCGCGACCTCATCGCCGCCGAGACGCTGGCCGAGGCCGTCGAGGAGGTCGCCGAGCCGCAAGGCGATCGCCGCCTGGAGGAGCAGATCGCCGGGACGCCGGTCGTCATCGCCGTCGAGCGGCGATGATCGGGTAGCCTTGCCACAGGCTCCGAAGATCGTATAATTGCCGCGTTGCAGAACTGGCCGGCAGGAGGTGAAGAGATGCCGCTCTATGAATATCGGTGTACGGTATGCGGCTTGCGTTTCGAGCGCCGTCAGCACTTCGACGATCCCCCGATCGAGGTCTGTCCGGAGTGCGGCGGCAAAGTGGTGCGTCTCATCCAACCGGCGGGCGTGATCTTCAAGGGATCGGGCTTCTACGTAACCGATAATCGGGCCAAGTCCTCCATCTCGACGCCCGGAAGCCGCAAGGAGAAGGGCGAAGGAAAGGCCAAGGCGACCTCCGGGGAGAAGAAGGGGGGCAAAGAAAGCGTCGAAAAGCCCGCCTGAGGGGGTTGCGATACGAGAGGGAGCGTCGATCGACGCTCCCTCTCGTGCTTTGTCGGCTTTAGATGATCTCCAGTGCCTTGCCGACCTTTTCCATCACCTCCAGAACGCGGTCGAGATGTTCGCGCGTGTGGGTGGCGATGTAGCTGGTGCGCAGCAGGGAGAGCTTGGGCGGGACGGCGGGCGGGAGGACGGGATTGGTATAGACGCCGTTGTCGAAGAGCATCTTCCAGGCCATGAGCGTCTTGTTATCGTCGCCGATGATGATGGGGATGATGGGGGTTTCCGAATGGCCGATGTTGAAGCCCATCTCGCGATAGCGGCGGCGCATATAGGCCCCGTTTTCATTGACCCGCGCGATGCGTTCCGGCTCCTCCTTCATCACCTGGAGGGCGGCGAGGGCTGCTGCGGCGTTGGCCGGAGGGATGCTGGCGCTGAAGATGAAGGATCGGGCGGTGTGCTGAATGTACTCGATGACCTCCTGGTCCCCGGCGATGAAGCCGCCCAGGGAGGCGAAGGACTTGCTGAAAGTCCCCATAATCAGATCGACCTCGTCGGTCAGGCCGAAGTGGGCTGCCGTGCCTCGCCCGCCGCCGAGGACGCCAACCGAGTGGGCGTCATCCACCATCAGGCGCGCGCCGTACTTCTTGCAGAGCCGGACGAGTTCCGGCAGAGGCGCGATATCCCCGCCCATGCTGAAGACGCCGTCAACGACGACGAGGCGGCCTCCCTTCTCCGGCAGCGAGGCCAGTACCCGCTCGAGGGAGTCCATATCGTTGTGGATGAATCGCTTCATCGTGCCGTAGGAAAGGCGGCAGCCATCGATGATGCTCGCGTGATCCTCCTTGTCGGTGATGACGAAATCGTCCCGCTGGATGAGGGCGGAGATCGTCCCCACGTTGGTCTGGTAGCCCGTGCTGAAGACCAGCGCCGCCTCCTTGCCGACCCAGTCGGCCAACTGCTTTTCCAGCTCCAGGTGCATCTCCAAGGTGCCGTTGAGGAAGCGCGAGCCGCTGCAACTGGTGCCGTAGGTGCGTATGGCGTCGATGGCCGCCTGGCGCACCTTCGGATGTGTGGTGAGGCCGAGATAGTTGTTGGAGCCGATCATGATGAGCGTGCGATCGCCGAACGATGAGACCGCGCCCTCGTTGTTGGTGAGCGGTATGAAGTAAGGGTAAAGGCCGGCACGCCGCGCTTCCCTGACACGTTCCATGCCACCACGAGTCTTCGAGAACAAGTCCATAGCTCAACCTCCTTGATGAAAAAATGAAAGCGACTTCGACAGCCTCAGCTTGCGAACTCGGGATGTCGCCGGAGATAGGCGACGACGAAAGAGCAGCGTGCATCGATAGCATAGCCGTGGTCGCGGGCATAGGTCAATCCGGCACGCACCAGGGCCGAACCGATGCCGCGTCCTTCCAGAGCCGGAGGGACGCCGGTGTGGGCGAAAATCATCGTCCGACCGCGCAGGTGATAGTTCAGCACAGCCACCTGCTCTCCGACCTCGATCTGGAAGCGCTGCAGAGCCGTGTTGTGGACGATCGACCACGCCATATGACCTCCTCTCCGGCACGCTGTGATAGTTCGAGTATAGCGCAACTATCTGAAAGGCAAAAGCCCTTCTCCCCGAGCCGATAGATTGTTGACTTTTGCGCCGCTCGTAGTATGATGCAGGGGCCCATGTCGATCTTGTGTCTGCCAGAGAAGCGCTGGGAGGAAGCTCCCAGTTGCTTCTCTTGTGTTGTCAAGGCGTTATCTTGCTTCAAGGGGGAGCAATGAATCGTGACGAACAAATGACCGAGGCGCGAAGCTTCAAAAAGTTGCGCATCAGTTTGGCCTCTCCGGATGACATCCTCTCCTGGTCCTACGGTGAAGTTACCAAGCCGGAAACGATCAACTACCGTCGGCTGCGTCCCGAAAAGGACGGTCTCTTTTGCGAGGCCATCTTCGGCCCCACCCGCGATTACCAGTGCTACTGCGGCAAATACAAGGGCATTCGCTACAAGGGCATCATCTGCGACAAATGCGGGGTCGAGGTAACCCGCTCTTCCGTTCGACGAGAGCGGATGGGCCATATCCAATTGGCGGCTCCGGTGGCCCACATCTGGTACACGCGCCGAGTGCCCAGCCACCTGGGCATCCTGCTGGACATCAACAAGCGCAAGCTGGATCGCGTGCTCTACTTCGCCCAGTACATCATCATCAGTGTCGATGAAGATGCCCGCACGCGGGCTTTGAAGCGCCTGGACGAGGAGGAGCAGAGCCGCATCGATTCGATGAACGCCTTCGCCCAGCGGCGTATCGCCGAAATGGAAAGCCAGATGGGCACCCGCTCGCTGGATGAGCAACTCGCCGCAGAGATGGCCGCGCTCGACGAGGAGTTGACCCGCCGCACGGAGGCGATCCTCGCCGAAACGCGGCAGCTCCAGATGCGCCTGGAGGGAATGAAGGGGACGGAGGTTACGGAGCCTATCCTCTTCCCGCCCCTCGAGGCCGTCGTGGCCGCCAAGGGCGAGACTATCGGCGACGATCATCTGGTGGTGCTGAGCCGGTTAGCTCAGGATGCGCTGGATGCGTTGGAGAAAGAGATCGAACAGCGCAAGGCGGCGCTCACGGCCCAGGAGGACAGCGAGGAAGCACAGATGCGCCGCAGTGTGCTGGAGGAGAAGATCGCCCGCCTGCGCGAGGAGCTGCAGGATAAGGTGGAGCGCATTCGCCGTGAATACGAGAGCCGCCGTGAGGAACTGCTCTCCATCACACCGCTGCAGTTGCTCAATGAGGCACGCTATCGCGAACTGAGGGCCAAATGGGGGCAGGTCTTCAAGGCCGGAATGGGCGCGGAGGCCATCTATGAGATTTTGCGCCATTTGGACCTGGACAGCCTTTCCGAGTCGTTGTGGAACGAGGTGCGCAACGGGCGCTCTGCCCAGCGGCGCAAGCGGGCGACCCGCCGTCTGCGCGTCGTCGAGGCCCTGCGCAAGAGCGGCAATCGCCCGGAGTGGATGATCCTCACCGTCCTGCCCGTCCTGCCGCCCGAACTGCGCCCGATGGTGCAGCTCGACGGTGGGCGTTTTGCGACTTCCGACCTGAACGACCTCTACCGCCGCGTCATCAACCGCAACAACCGCCTCAAGCGCCTCATCGACCTCGGCGCACCGGAGGTGATCATCCACAACGAGAAGCGGATGCTCCAGGAGGCGGTCGATAGCCTCATCGACAACAGTCAGCGTGGCAAGGCGATGAGCAGCCGCGGACGGCGGCAGCTCAAGTCGCTGAGCGATATGCTCAAGGGCAAGAAGGGGCGCTTCCGTCGCAACCTGCTGGGGAAGCGCGTGGACTACTCCGGCCGTTCGGTCATCGTCGTCGGCCCGCACCTCAAGATGCATCAGTGCGGCCTGCCCAAAACGATGGCGCTGGAGCTTTACCGCCCCTTCGTCATCCAGCGGCTGGTCGCCTACAACTACGCGACCAACGTCAAGGCGGCCAAGCGGCTCATCGAAAAGCAGCGCCCCGAAGTGTGGGCCGTGCTGGAGGAGGTCATCGGCGACCGTCCCGTCCTCCTCAACCGTGCGCCGACGTTGCATCGCTTGGGCATCCAGGCTTTCGAGCCGATCCTCATCGAGGGCAAGGCCATCCAACTCCACCCGCTGGTCTGTGCTGCCTTCAACGCCGACTTCGATGGCGACCAGATGGCCGTCCACATCCCGCTTTCCCGCAAGGCGGTGGAAGAGGCCCGCAAGCTGATGCTGGCCACGCGCAACGTCCTCAAACCTGCCGATGGTCATCCCATCATCGGCCCTTCGAAGGACATGTGCCTGGGGCTGTACTATATGACGATGGACGGACGGGAGAGCGGCGAGCCGAAACGTGCCTTCACCGACATCGATGAGGTGGAACGGGCCTACGAGTTGGGGTTGGTCGGGCTGCACACGCCCATCTATCTGGCCCAGCCCTATGCCGAGCGTCCGCAGCCTCCGGAGCCGATCAAGACGACCGTCGGGCGGGCGCTCTTCAACCGCATCGTTCCCGATCCCCTGCGCTACATCGATCGTCCGATGACCAAGGGCGACCTCAACGACCTCATCGCGCTGTGCTACCGCAAGCTGGGGCGCGAGGCGACGGTCGAACTGACCGATGCGATCAAGAACCTTGGCTTCCACTACGCGACCGTCTCCGGCGTAACCATCTCCGTCTACGACCTGACCGTACCACCGGAAAAGACGGCGATCATCGAGGCGGCGCACAAGGAGGTCAACGAGATCGACCGGCAGTACCGCCGCGGCCTCCTCACCGAAGCCGAGCAGTACGAGCGCACCATCGAAATCTGGACGAGGACACGCGAGGCTATCTCCAAAGCCGTGGCCGAGCACCTCGATCCCTACGGGCCGATCGCCATTATGGCCAACTCCGGAGCCTCCAAGGGCGGCTTCGGGCCGATTGCCCAGCTTTCCGGTATGCGCGGTCTGATGGCCGACCCCTCCGGGCGGATCATCCCGCTGCCCATCCTTTCCAACCTGCGCGAGGGGCTGACGGCGCTGGAGTACTTCATCTCCACGCACGGCTCACGCAAGGGCCTGGCCGACACGGCCTTGCGCACCGCCGATGCCGGTTACCTGACCCGCCGTCTGGTGGATACGGCGCAGGATGTGATCATCAACGCGCACGACTGCGGCACCCGCCAGGGCATCTGGATTCGTCGATCCGACAACGTGGCCGGTCAGACGATGGGGGAGCGTATCCTTGGACGTTTGGCCGCAGCGCCCGTCGTGCACCCCGAAACCGGCGAGATCATCGTCGAACGCGATGAGGAGATCGATGAGGAGAAGGTGTCCGCGATCGACGCGGCGGGCGTGGAGGCCGTCTACGTCCGCTCGCCGATGACCTGCGAGCTTCCGCACGGCATCTGCGCGAAGTGCTACGGGCGCGACCTGGGACGCGGCACGATGGTACACGTCGGCACGGCTGTCGGCATCATCGCCGCCCAGTCGATCGGCGAACCGGGCACGCAGTTGACGCTGCGCACCTTCCACACGGGCGGTACCGCTTCCTCCAGCGGCGACATCACCAGCGGTCTGCCGCGTGTGGAGGAGTTGCTGGAGGCCCGCAAGACCCCCAAGGGTGAAGCGGAGATCTCCGACATCGCCGGTGTCGTCCACCTGCACAACGAAGGCGACCTCATCCGCATCGAGGTTGTCGATAGCCAGGTGCGCGAGCAGCTTGTGGAAGTGCCGGAAGGATGGACGATCATCGTCGAGGATGGCGACGAGGTTGAGTTCGATGCTCCGCTCGCCGTCAACGACGAGAATCCCGACGAGATGATCAAAGCTCCGCGGGCGGGGCGGCTGCGCGTGGAAGGGCGTGTCATCACGCTCATCTACGATGAGGAGGAGCGGCGCGAATATGAAGTGCCGGCCTCGGCGCGGCTGATGGTGCGCGAGGGCGAGCACATCGAGGCCGGCCGGCAGTTGGTGGAAGGCGTCCCCAACCCGCACCGCATCCTCGAAGTGCAGGGGCGTGAGGCGTTGCAGATCTACCTCCTCACCGAAGTGCAGAAGGTCTATCGCACGCAAGGCGTCAACATCAACGACAAGCACTTCGAGATCATCATCCGCAAGATGCTGAGCAAGGTCTCCGTCATCGAAACGGGGGATTCCGAACTTCTCCCCGGTGATCTCGTCGATCGCAAGAAATTCGAAGCGATCAACGAACAGCTCATCGCCGAGGGCAAGCGCCCGGCCAAGGCCAAGCAGGTGCTCTTGGGCATCACCAAGGCGGCCTTGGCAACCGATTCTTTCCTGGCGGCGGCCTCCTTCCAGCACACGATCAAGGTGCTTTCCAATGCGGCCATTGCCGGAAAGGAGGACCCGCTCTACGGCCTGAAGGAGAATGTCATCATCGGCAAGCTCATCCCCGCGGGGACGGGCTACCGCGGCGATATCGAGGGATCGGATGGGCCGATCGAGGAGTACGAGGGCGTTCCCATCGAAAAGGAGATGCCCAAAGGGACGTTGCTGGAGGACGAACGGGAGGAGCCACAACCCTTCCTTCCCACCCATCTCCCGCGGCTCTAAACGGAAGCGATGGGGGCGGCCAGAAGGTCGCCCCCTTTTTGCAACCTGCGTTCGCTTTCGACGTATAAAAAGCGCAAGTAGGAGGGCAGGCCAACGTTATGGACATACGTCTTTTCCAGGCGGCAAAACGGGGAGAAGAGACGGCTTTGGAACAGATCATCACGCAGTATCAGCGCCCCGTTTATGCCCTTTGCTACAGGATGCTCGGCAATGCTGCTGAGGCGGAGGATGCGGCGCAGGAGGTTTTCATCAAGATGATGACGAAGATACACACCTACGACCCTTCACGGCCCTTTGCTCCATGGCTCTTCCGCGTGGCGACGAATCATTGCCGGGATCGTCTGCGGCGACGCAGGCCGGTCTTTTCGTTGGAGGAGGGAGGAGAGGAAGGGGCTTGGGAGTGGATGCCGGGCAATGCGGTCAACCCGGAAGCCGCCGTCGAGGCCAAGGAGGAGGCCGAGGCCGTGCGGCGGCTCCTGGAGTGCCTGTCGCCGATGGATCGCGCGCTGGTAACGCTGTTCTACTGGCAGGGCCTTTCCTACGCGGAGATGGCAGAGGCGACCGGGTTGACGCTCTCGGCGGTCAAATCGCGCCTTTTCCGCGCACGCCGTGAGATGGCCCGTCATCTGCGTCGGGAGATTCTGCAACCGGAGGTTTCGCATGCAGCACAACCACGCCCAAGATGAGTTCTGGCACAGTGATGGGTGGTGGATGCGCCTGAGCGAAGGGCGCATCTCGGCGGACGAAGCACGGGCCTGGCAGGCCCATCTCCGCCGCTGCCGGCTTTGCCGCGAGGAATGGCGCGCCTGGCAGGAGATGGAGCGCCTCCTGACCGCGGCTCCTCTCCCCCGGCCTTCCTCCACCTTCGTCGAGGCTACGGTGCAGCGCTGGTCGGCGCACCGTCGGCGGAGACGGTGGTGGATGGCAGGAGCCATCCTGTTCATCGTGCCCCTCTCGGCGATGGCCTACACCGTGCTGATGGGCGGGACGTTCCTGCAGGCGGTGGCGTTGGTCCAGAAGCTGTGGGCCTTCCTCGGCTTGCTCGTTCCGATGCTCGTGCGGGCTTTGGTTACCTTGAGCATGGCCTTCGGCACGGCCTTGCCCTGGATCGCAGCGACATTTGCCCTCCTGCTGATCTTTGTGGCGCTGCTGGACGGCACGCTTTTGGCCGGAAGCGCCGTTTTCATGCAGCGGCGATCCCGCCGTTAACACGCGAGCGTAAGTGAGGTGAAACGATGAATACGCGCAGAATGCTCAGTTTGGTGATGGTAGCTCTGCTCTTCCTGGTATGGGCACCATCGGCTTTGGCCGCCGGGACGGAAGGGGGCGGCGTTCACTTTGGCCCGTACACGCTGGCCGCCGGTGAGAGCATCAGCGGCGACTTGCTCGTCATCGGCCCCGTGGTCATCGAAAGCGACGCGACCTTCGATGGCGATCTCTCCGTCTTCGGCCCCTTCACGATGGAGGAAGGGGCGCTTCTCGATGGCGATCTCTCCGTCTTCGGCGACGCGACCATTGCCGGTACGGTTACCGGTGATTGCGCTATCGCCGGTCCGGTCGTCCTTCGCAGTACCGCCGTCATCGAGGGCGACCTCGCCGTCGCCGGCAAATCGCTGGTGCAGGAGGACGGGGCCACGGTCTACGGCGACATCGAAGAGGAGAGCGGCGACGGGGTGAGCGTCGATGTGCCCTACGCAGGCACTTTCGAAGTCGATGCGCACGAGGGGCGCGGGGGCTTTGCGCTGCGCCTTCTCTGGACGCTGATGAAGTCGGGGCTGCTGCTCGTTGTAGCGCTCCTCTTCACCGTGATGATCGTCACGCTTTGGCCCAAGGAGGTGGAGACCATCGGGGAGACCATTGCCGCCGCGCCGCCGATCACCTTTGCCATCGGCCTGGCGGTGTTGATCGCCGCCGCCCTCGTGATCCTCCTGCTGACCCTGACCGTCTGTCTGATACCGCTGGCCTTCGTCGTCGCCGTCGCCGTCGGTGTGGGCGTGGCGGTAGGCTGGGTGGCGCTGGGAGCGCTGATCGGCAGGAAGCTGCTCGATCTCGTCCAACTGAAGAAGCGCCCTTCGCCGGTCGTGGAGGCACTGATAGGCACCTTCTTCATCACCAGCATGGCCGTGCTGATCAACATCGTCAGTGATTGCCTCGTCGTCATCCTCGTCTGGCCGCTGGCGGCGTTAGGGACGGGGGCCGTGCTCCTGACCCGCTTCGGGACGATGCCCTATCTCGGGGGGCCGATCTTCACATCTGCGGAGGAGGGGGAATCGTTGCCCGTCCCCTCTTCGGAAAGCTGAACGGGCCGACCGCGCAAGGGGCCATCCTGACCGGGATGGCCCCTTTGCTTTGGGCGGAGCACGGCGGGAGGAGAAGTCCGCGCCGAGGAGGCCCCTCGCTTGTCTTGCCCGTGAGGCCAAGGATAATGGGGCATCACGAATCGGAGGTGGGCGACGATGAAGGGGCTGCTGCGCTGTGTGGTGTTGGTCTTGACCCTGCTGGTGGCTGCGGCAGCGGTGCGGGGCGTAGAGGCGGCCAAGACGCCGCCCTACGTCGTGGCCGTGCAGGATACCGGCGTGAGTTCCCCCTACGATGTGGCCGTCGATCCTGTGCGTGGCCTCACCTATGTCGGGGATGAGCTGCAGAGCAGGGTATGGGTGATGGCGGGCAAGAGGCTGACGGCGACGATTCCCGCGGCCCGCCCCTATGCCATCGGCGTCGATCCGGGAGGATTGGCCTTCGTGACGACGCAGGGAGGAACGTCGATCACCGTCATCGAGGGGAAGACGAGGGCCGGTACGGTGGATGTGGGCGCGCTCAGCGGCGCGGTCGATGTGCTCACGACGACGCACACCGCTTACGTTGCCTTGCCCACCGTCGATAAGGTCGCCCTCGTGCAGGGGACGACGCTCGTGGGGCTTGTCGGCGTGGGCGACGATCCGCGGGCCGTCCTGGCCGTGCCGCAGCGGAACGAGGTCTACGTCGCCAACGGGCAGGCGGGCACGCTTTCCGTGCTCCAGGGTGCGACGGTCGTCGCCACCATCACCGTGGGCAGTCACCCCGCCGCGATGACCTACAACCCGTTGAACGATCGCCTCTACGTGGCCAACGCGGGCGACGATACCGTGTCGGTCATCGCGGGGCACAGCGTGGTCGCGACGATAGCCGTCGGTGTCGCTCCCGCCGCGCTGGCCGTCAACGAGCGGCTCGGCTACGTCTACGTGGGCAACGGCGGCTCTCCGACCGATCCGGGGTCGGTGAACGTCATCAGCGATACCTCGATCGTGGCGACGCTCGCCATCACCGCGCCGCGGGCCATTGCTGTGAATCCGCAGAGTGGCTATGCCTACGTGGCCTCCGGGCTGGATGAGGAAGGACGTGTAGGCATCATCAGCTACACGACGATGATCGAGACCTTCCTCCCCGTGGGGCACTCCCCGCGCGATGTGGACGTCGATCCCTCCCTCGATCTGGCCTACGTTTCGCTCTACAAGGCGGGCAGCGGTGACAACAACGGGCGCATCGTTGTCCTTGGGCGGACGGAGGCCGACTACATCGAGATAGGCCCCGGAGAGGGCGGTACCCTCGACTGCGATCTGGCCCATCTGCGCGTTGAGATCCCCGTCGGGGCGGTCGATGCCGACACGACGCTGCTCTGCACCGACTGGGAGCCGACGCCGCCGCCGAACTATCTCTTCCTGGGGCGGGGGTTCATCCTCAAGGCTTACCGCGCGGGCATCCACCAGCCGGGCTTTGCCTTCCACCATCCGCTGACGCTGACGCTGAACTACGACGAGGCGGATTTCGTCGTTGCGGAGGATCAAGGGTGGCTCTACACCGGCTACATCGGCGGAACGTGGGATGAGGAGGGCTTGACCTTCATCGCCCGTGATGAGCCGCTGGACCTCATCACCTACACGCTGACCCATCTCCCCCATCTTTCGCAGTCCGGCTATGCGCTCCTGGCCGCCTATCCGCGCGTCTATCTGCCCCTGGTGCTCAAAGCGCCCTGAGGGATCGCCGAAACCTTTCCGAGGAGGTGTCGCGTTGGCCGACTTTGACTTCGATCGCCTCATCGAGCGTCGTGGCAGCGACAGTATGAAGTGGGGTGCTTGCGCCGAGGGGGAGCTTCCCCTCTGGGTGGCGGATATGGATTTTGCCGCGCCGCCCGCCGTGACGGAGGCGCTCCGCCGCCGTGTCGAGCACCCCGTCTACGGCTACGGGGAGGCTCCGCCGCGCCTGCGTGCGTTGATCGTCGAGCGACTCGAACGCCGCTACGGCTGGAAGGTCGAACCGGAGGCGATCGTCTTTATGCACGGCGTCGTCCCCGGCTTCCACTTCGCGCTGCGGGCGCTGCTCCGGCCCGGCGATGCGATGCTCATCCAGCCGCCTGTCTATCCGCCCATCCTCAACGCGGCCCCCGCGTGGGGGCTGCGTGCGCTGCACAATCCGCTGCGGCAGGGCGAGGATGGCCGCTACGAGGTGGACTTCGACGACTTCGCGGCCAAGGCGGCGCAATCTGACCTCTTCCTCCTCTGCAATCCCCACAATCCGGTCGGGCGGGTCTTCCGCCGCGATGAACTGGCGCGTATGGCGGAACTCGCGCTGCGTTACGGGCTGCCCATCGTCTCCGACGAGATTCACGCCGACTTCGTCTACCGCGGCCACGAGCACCTGCCGATCGCGGCGCTGGACGAGGCCGTCGAACGGCGGACGATCACGCTGATGGCTCCGAGCAAGACGTTCAACATCGCGGGGCTGGAGACCTCCTTCGCCGTCATCCCGGACGAGGCGCTGCGCAGCCGCTACGAGGCGGCGATGACAGGGCTGACGCGCGGCGCGAATATCTTCGGCTTCGTCGCGGCACAGGCCGCTTACGAGGCGGGGGAGCCGTGGCTGGCAGCGCTGCTCCGCTACTTGGAGGCCAACCGCGACTTCGTGGCTGACTTCGTCGGGCGGCGGCTGCCGGGGGTGAAGCTGAGCAAGCCGGAAGGGACCTTCCTCGCCTGGCTGGACTGTCGGGAGGCCGACCTGCCGGAACCGCCGGGGGCCTTCTTCCGACGGCAGGCCGGGGTGTGCTTGAACGAGGGGACGCTCTTCGGAGCCGAGGGGCGCGGTTTCGTGCGCTTGAACTTCGCCGCGCCCCGCACCCGCCTCCGCGAGGCGCTGACGCGCATGGAGCGTGCGCTGCAGCGATGAGACGCGGAAAGCGGGGAGCGCGTCTCCCCGCTTTCGCTGTCGTCTGCGTTAGAGGTAGGGCTGCAAATCCTTCAACAGGCGCTTCTTGCTGCGATTGCCGATGATCCGTTTGACCTCCTCGCCGTCCTTGAAGAGGATCAGCGTGGGGATATTCATCACGCCGTGGCGCATAGCCAGCGCCTGTTCGGCCTGCACGTCCACCTGGACGATCTTCAGCCGCCCGTCCAGTTCCTCCGCCAGGGCTTCCAGGGTGGGATGGAGCTTGCGGCAAGGGGTACACCATTCCGCCCAGAAATCCACCAACACCGCCGTCGGGGATTGCAGGACGACGATGTCGAAACGTTCTTCGTCCACTGCAGATAGATGACTCATCTTCCGTACTCCTTGTCTGGATTCTGACAGGGGTAGTATCGCGGATTCTCCACCGCTGTCAACAGCCTGTCCATTGGCGATTTCGGCAAAGTTGGGTACCCTATGGATGCGCAATCCACTCGGAGCGGAACGGAGCACGATGGAACCATCACGCATTCGCAATTTCAGCATCATCGCCCACATCGACCACGGCAAATCGACGCTGGCCGACCGGCTGCTGGAGGTTACCGGCACGGTCGATCGCCGCCTGCTCTCCTCCCATTCGCAGGTGCTCGATACGATGGACCTGGAGCAGGAGAAGGGCGTTACGATCAAGGCCTCGGCGGTGCAGATGCACTGGACGGCCTCCGACGGGCTGGAGTACGAACTCAACCTCATCGACACGCCGGGGCATGTCGATTTCGCCTACGAGGTGAGCCGGGCGCTGGCCGCCTGCGAAGGCGCACTGCTCGTAGTGGATGCGACGCAGGGCATCGAGGCGCAGACACTGGCCAATCTCTACCTGGCGCTGGAAAACGACCTGGAGATCATCCCCGTCGTCAACAAGATCGACCTGGCGACGGCGCAGGTGGAGAAAGTGACGCGCGAGGTGGCCGAACTGCTCGGCGTGCCGGAGGAGGAGGTCATCCCCGTCTCGGCGAAGGAGGGGACGAATGTCGAGGCGGTGCTGGAGGCGGTCGTGCGCCACATCCCCCCGCCCGCCGAGGCCGACGCGGAGGCCCCGCTGCGGGCGCTGATCTTCGATTCGCACTACGATCCCTACAAGGGCGTCATCGCCTACGTCCGCGTGCGGCAGGGCAGGGTCAACCGCGAGACGCCCTTGCTGATGATGGCAACCGGTGCGCGGAGCACGCCTGTGGAGGTCGGCGTCTTCGCGCCGGAGATGGAGCCGGTCGAAGGGCTTTCGGCGGGCGAGGTGGGCTACATCGCGACCGGCCTGAAGACGGTGCGCGAGGCCCACGTCGGCGATACGATCACCGATGCCCGCAACCCCGCCTCGGAGCCGCTGCCCGGCTATCAGCCGCCCAAGCCGATGGTCTTTGCCAGCCTCTACCCCTCCGACCCGGATGACTATCCCGACCTGCGCGATGCGCTGGAGAAGCTCCAGCTCAACGACGCGGCGCTCACCTTCGAGCCGGAGACCTCGCAGGCGCTCCGTTTCGGCTTCCGCTGCGGCTTCCTCGGCCTCTTCCATATGGAGATCGTCCAGGAGCGGCTGGAGCGCGAGTACGGGCTGGACCTGGTCGTTACCGCGCCGAGCGTCGCCTACCAGGTGGTGTTGAAGAGCGGCGAGGTGATCGAAATCCACCGCCCCTCCGACCTGCCCGATCCGGCGACGATCGAGGAGGTGCGCGAACCGTGGATGAAGGTGCAGGTCATCACGCCGACGGAGTACATCGGCGCGGTGATGGAGATCTTCCGCAAGAAGCGCGGCGAGTTCCTCCTCACCGAGACGCTGGACAGCCGCCGCGCGATGCTCACCTTCGACGTGCCGCTGGCCGAGATGGTGGTGGACCTGCACGACCGGCTCAAGTCGGCCACGCGCGGCTACGCCTCGATGGACTACACCTTCGACGGCTATCGGCCCGACGATCTGGTGAAGGTGGATATCCTCGTCAACGGGGAGCCGATCGACGCGCTGGCGATCATCGTCCACCGCGACGAGGCCTACCGCAAGGGATCGCTCCTCATCCGCAAGATGAAGGAGGTCATCCCCCGACAACTCTTCGAGGTGCCGATCCAGGCGGCGGTGGGCGGGAAGATCATCGCCCGCGTCAACGTCAAGGCGCTGCGCAAGGACGTGCTCGCCAAATGCTACGGCGGCGACGTAACCCGCAAGCGCAAGCTGCTGGAAAAGCAGAAGAAGGGCAAGAAGCGGATGAAACAACTGGGCAACGTCATCATCCCGCAGGAGGCTTTCCTGGCGATGCTGCGCCTGGATGAGGAGTAGGAGGCGGTATGACGACGCTCTACGATGCGTGGACGCGAATCCCCAAGCGGCGGCGGATGCTCTTCTCTCTGCTGGGCGGAACGCTGCTCTTGCTCATCTGGCTGCTGTGGCGCACGCGGAGCGTCCTCTACCCCTACCTCTTCGGCCTTGGCCTGGCCTACATCCTCAGCCCGATGGTCAACGCCCTGGAGCGCGGCGGGCGCTGGCTGGCCCGTCGGCGCGGCCTGGGCTTCCTGCGCCGCGCCGCGCGGCCTGTTGCCGTGGTGCTCACCTACATCTTCTTCGTCTCGCTGCTCGTTGGCTTCTTCTCCCTCGTCGTCCCCTTGCTGGGAGAGCAGGCCCGCACGCTGTGGGAGGAGGCTCCCGCGCTCTGGGAACGGGTCTCGCAGTGGGGGGACAGCATCGTCCAGCAGTACCGCCTCCTTCCGCCGCAGGTACAGGCGCAGATCGAGAAGTCGATGGGCGAGCTTTCGGCGCAGGTGGGGGAGATCATCCGCCAGGCGCTGGAGGGCACGGCCATCGCCATCTCCTACACCATCAGCCTCCTGTTGAGCATCTTCATCGTGCCCTTCTGGAGCTTCTACGTCCTCAAGGATGCGCCGCAACTGCGCCGCTCGCTGCTCAACAGCCTGCCGCCGGCAGCCCGTGAGGATGCGGTGCAGATCGCTCGCTTGCTGGACGGCGTCTTCAGCGCCTACCTGCGCGGGCAGATCTTCCTCGGCTTGACCATCGGTATGACCTACTATGTCGGCCTGATGATGCTCGGCGTCAACTTCAGCGCCCTTCTCGGCCTCTTCGCCGGAGTCTTCGAGTTAGTGCCCAACATCGGCCCCGTCATCGGCGCGATCCCCGCCGCGCTCGTCGCCTTGACGCAGGACCCTTCGCTGGCGTTGTGGACGATCGTCTTCGCTGCCGCCGTCCAGCAGGTGGAAAATCTCTTCCTCACGCCGCGTGTCCTGGGACAGACGATCAATCTCCATCCGGCGGTAACGATGGTCGTCCTCGTCATCGGCAGTGAATTGGGCGGCATCTTCGGCCTCTTCCTCGCCCCGGTGATGACGGCGATGGCCCGCGACCTCTTCCGCTACCTCTACTTCCGCACGGCGGAGACCCCTCTTTCGCCTGCCGAGGCTCTGCGCCGCGTGTGGAGCGACAAGCCCTTTGTGCTGGAGGTGTGATGATGGAATTCCTCGATCGCATTCTCTGCGGCGACTGTGAAGAAGTACTGAAGGAGATGCCGGATAACACCGTCGATCTGATCTTCACCTCGCCTCCCTACGCGGACCAGCGGAAGAAGACCTACGGGGGGATTCGTCCGGATGCCTACGTCGAATGGTTCCTCCCCAAAGCCGAGCAATTCTTCCGCGTTTTGAAGCCGACGGGCACCTTCATTCTGAATATCAAAGAACGAGTCGTGAATGGCGAGCGACATACCTACGTACTCGAATTGATCCTCAAATTACGCGAGCAAGGGTGGCTGTGGACGGAGGAATTCATCTGGCACAAGAAGAACTCCTACCCCGGCAAGTGGCCCAATCGCTTCCGGGATGCCTGGGAGCGCCTTCTGCAGTTCAACAAACAACGGCGCTTCAAAATGTATCAGGAGGCGGTGATGGTGCCCATCGGTGACTGGGCGCAGGAGCGCCTGGCTCGTCTCAGCCCAACCGACTGGGTGCGGGATGAATCCAGGGTTCAAAGCGGCTTCGGCAAGAACGTCTCCAACTGGCTGGGGCGGAAGCTCGTCTATCCCGACAATGTCATCCATATGGCCACCGAATGCTCGAATCGAGGACACAGTGCTGCCTTCCCTGTGGACCTGCCGCGTTGGTTCATCAAACTCTTCACGGCGGAAGGGGATATCGTGCTCGATCCCTTCATCGGCTCCGGCACGACGGCGGTAGCGGCCAAGGAACTGGGACGGCATTACGTGGGCATCGATATCAATGCAGACTACTGTCGGCTGGCGGAGACGCGGCTGCAGGAAGTTCAGCCGCGTCTCTTCGATACGCTTCGTGTGGAGGAACGACGATGAAGCCGCTCGACCTGGATCGCGTCCGCACCTACGTCAACGAGCATATTGTCAATTTTCACCAGCGTCGCATTGCTTCACTGGAGCAACTTTCCCTCAACCGTCTGCT
Organism: Anaerolineae bacterium; assembly: GCA_026991395.1. Taxonomy (GTDB): domain Bacteria; phylum Chloroflexota; class Anaerolineae; order B4-G1; family SLSP01; genus JALXBP01. The sequence continues at coordinate 28,127 of JALXBP010000142.1, forward strand.
GCGCAAGAACCCCTATCTCTTTAGAGCCAAGCACATCACCACGGCGGGTGAACTCATCGGCGGCTTGTTAGATGCCTTCCTCTCGTCCTCGGAAGAAAAGCATTTCGGCGATTTTCTGGAAGGTCTGGCGATCTTCGTGGCCTCCGAAACTTGCGGGGGGTACAAATCGGCGGCTCCGGGCGTGGACCTGGAATTCGTCAATCGCGACGTCCATTACGTCGTCTCCATCAAGTCCGGGCCAAACTGGGGAAACAGTTCGCAGCACAAGCGTCTGGCTCAGGACCTGCGCAACGCCGTCATTCGGCTGAAACAGGCCGGCACATCGTTGAAAGTACAGCCTGTACTCGGCATCTGCTACGGGAAGACCCGCACGTCTTACACGCGAGACGGCTACTTGAAAGTAGTTGGGCAGAATTTCTGGTACTTGATCAGTGAGAACAAGCAGCTTTACACGGAGATCATCGATCCCATCGGCTATCGCGCACGCGAGCACAACGATGCCTTTCTGTCCGCACGCGCGAAGGTCGAGAACCGGTTCACGCAGGCATTCATCGAGCGTTTCTGTCGGGCCGACGGCGCGATCGATTGGGAGGCGCTGGTGAGGTTCAACAGCGGAAACTACGATATGGACCGCTTTTCCCACTCCCTTTCCGCGTGAAGCCCTCTGAAAAGGAGCCGCAATGACGACCGTTGAACTCAGACTCGATGCTTTGGCGCACGGCGGGGAGGCACTCGGCCGCTACGAGGGGCGTGTCATCTTCGTCCCCTACGCCATTCCGGGCGAGGTAGTGCGCGCCGAGATCGTCGAGGAGAACCGCCGCTTCGCCCGCGCCCGCCTCGTCGAGGTGGTGGAGCCGTCGCCCGTGCGGATCGAGCCGCTCTGCCCCTATTTCGGCGCGGGGAAGTGCGGCGGCTGCCATCTGCAGCAGATCGCCTACCCTGCGCAGGCGCGGCTGAAGGGACTGGTCGTCGTCGATCAGTTGCGGCGCATCGGCAAGTTCGAGGAACCGCCCGTCCTGGAGCCGATCCCCGATGCAAGCGGCTGGGAATACCGCAACCACGCCCGCCTCCACGTGGATGCGGAGGGCCGCCCCGGCTTCGTCGCCACCGACGGGCAACGCATCCTCCCCATCGAAGAGTGCCCCATCCTCCACCCTAACCTGCGCGAACTGCTGGCAGCGCTGGATATGCGCCTGCCCTACGTCGAGTGGCTGGAACTGCGCACCGGCACGGCGACCGGCGACCTGATGCTCGTCCTGCAGACGGTCGGTGAGGAGCCTCCCGCACTGCAGGTCGATGCGCCGCTTTCCATCGTCCAGGTGCGCCACGACGGGGCGCTCGCCCCGCTCATCGGCCTCGACTACATCGAGGAGCGCTTCCTGGGGCGCACCTTCCGCATCTCCGCCACCAGCTTCTACCAGGTCAACACACCGCAGGCCGAGCGGCTCATCGAGTTGGTAACCGAGGCGCTTGCCCTCGAGGAGGGGGAAGCGGTGCTCGACGCCTACGCCGGGGTAGGGATGTTCACCGCCTTCCTCGCCGAGAGCGGAGCCTACATCACCGCCATCGAAGGGAGCCACCTGGCCGTGGTCGATGCCCGTCACAACCTGGCCGACTTCGAGCGCGTGCGCGTGCTGGAGGGGGCCGTCGAGAGCGTCCTGCCCGACCTGGAGGCCCGCTTCGACGCCGTCCTCGTCGATCCGCCCCGTGCAGGGCTGGCGCGGGAGGTCCTCGACGCCATCGTCGCCGCCGAGCCGAGCCGCATCGCCTACGTCTCCTGCGATCCGGCGACGCTGGCCCGCGATGCCCGCCGCCTGGCCGCGCAGGGATACGCGCTCCGCTGGGTGCAGCCGGTCGATCTCTTCCCGCAGACCTACCACATCGAAAATGTCGCCCTCTTCACCCCGGAGGCAGGCTGATGCCGACCGTCGAGGTGGAGCAGGGCTTCTGGGCGCAGGGGCTGCGCTACGTCGCCGGGCTGGACGAGGCCGGACGCGGCGCGTGGGCCGGGCCGGTCTTCGCCGCCGCCGTCGTCCTCCCCGCCGGGGACGAGGCGGCCCGGCAGGCGCTGGCCGAGGTGCGCGATTCCAAGAAGCTGACCCCGCGCCGCCGGGAACTGCTCCTGCCGCTCATCGCCGTCCACGCGCTCACCTTCGCCGCCGGTCGGGCCTCGGCTGCGGAGGTGGATGCGTTGGGCATCGTCCCCGCCACGCGGCTGGCGATGCGCCGCGCCCTCGAGGCGCTGGAGGTGCGCCCGCAGGCGCTCATCCTCGATGCGATCACGCTCCCCTCGCTCGAACTGCCGCAGCGGGCCTTCCCCCGTGCCGATGCGCGCTCCCTCTCCGTCGCCGCCGCGAGCATCGTCGCCAAGGTGCTCCGCGACCGCTGGATGGCCGAGCGGGCCGACCGGCTCTACCCTGGCTACGGCTTCGCCCGCCACAAGGGCTACGGCACGGCACAGCACCGCGAGGCACTGGCCCGACTGGGGCCTTCGCCCATCCATCGCCGCACCTTCCGCCCCGTCGCCGAGCGGATGCGCGAGGGGGATTGACCTTGCGGCTCGTCTTCGTCGGCCCCTTCGGGATGCGTCCGCGCGGCACGATGGCCGTCCGCGCCCTCCCGCTGGCGAAGGCCCTCGTGCGGCGCGGCCACCGTGTTACGATGCTCCTCCCGCCGTGGCAGAACCCCGAGGATGCCGGGCGCACCTGGGAGGAGGAAGGGGTGCGCATCGAGAATCTGAAGCTGCCGCGCGGCCTGCCCGGCTACTTCCATCTCCGCCTCACCGCTGCGCTCGTGCATCGCACCCGCGCCCTGCGCCCCGACGTCGTCCACCTCTTCAAGCCGAAGGCCTACGCCGGATTGACCCACTTCGCGCTGGCGCACCTGCCCCGCCCGCCCAGGCTGGTCGTCGATAGCGACGATTGGGAGGGACGCGGCGGCTGGAACGCGCTGGCCCCCTATCCCGCCCCGCTGCGGGCCTTCTTCGCCTGGCAGGAGCGCTGGGGAATGCGCCACGCCGACGCGCTGACCGTCGCCAGCCGGGCACTGCAGACGCTGGCCTGGGCGCAGGGCGTGGCTCCGGAGCGGCTCCACTACCTGCCCAACGGGGTCGCGTGGAGCGGGCCGGTCGTCGTCCCCGCCGCGCACGCACGCCCCACCCTCCTCCTCTACACCCGCTTCTTCGAGTTCGATTTGGCGCGGCTCTGGCGCATCCTCGCTGCGGTGAAGGCGGCGCTCCCCGACCTGCAACTGCGCCTCGTCGGACGGGGCCTCTTCGGCGAGGAGGCACGCCTGCGCGAGATGGCCCGTCGGGCCGGATGGCGCATCGCTCCCGACGGCGACCTCGTCGATCTGGGATGGGTCGAACCGGCACGCCTGCCCGAAGCCTTCGCGCAGGCCGACGTGGCGCTCTACCCCTTCGACGATACGCTCGTCAACCGCACCAAGTGCCCCGTCAAGCTCCTCGATCTCCTCGCCGCCGGGATGCCGGTCGTCGCCGAGGCTGTGGGGGAGATTCGCGAGATGATCCGCACCGGGGAAAGCGGCCTCCTCGTCCCGCCGGGCGACGAAGCGGCCTTCGCCGAGGCCCTCCTCGCCCTCCTGCGCGATGCACCGCGCCGCCGCGCGCTTGGACGGGCCGCCGCCGAGGATGTCCGCCGCCGCTTCACCTGGGATCGGCTGGCGGCGACCGCCGAACGCGCCTACGCCGTCGGTCGCGGCTGAGTCCGCCGCGCGTTGCCCTTCTTCCGCCCCGTGCTATACTGACGCCGCTCGTTGACATTCCCCATAGCCACGGTCGAGGTGCCCTCTCCCCTGCGGGAGATGGCTCAAAGCGAGGAAGTCCGGTGCAAGTCCGGCGCTGTCCCGCAACGGTAACCCTTCGGGGAAGCCCGACACTCCGCCTCGGTCGGTGCGCATCATCCTTCGCGGAAAGGAGGTGGCACGATGACAGGCGTCGAGCGCTGAAGCCGACCCTCTCCACGTGTCGCGGAGAGGGTCTTCTTTTTGGCGTAGAGCACGATGAGCCGGTGAGTTTTCGAGCACGAAAGGAGCGATGATGAAGAGACGATGGCGTGCCGGATTTCTGGCACTTGCGGCAGCGATGTCGCTGCTTGCCCTTTTCTGGATGTTGACCTCGGCGGGCGCGGTGCGGGCGGCGATTCCTTCGCCCAATGCTCCCGACCACACGGCGGCGATCACGCGGGCGATCGCCTACCTGCGCACGCAGCAGTTGGCCGACGGCAGCCTGCCGGGTTTCGGGGGGACGCCCGATCCCTTCACGACGATCAAGGGGGTGATCGGCCTGGCCGCCGCCGGAGCGCCCTCCACGGCGCTGCAGACGGGCGGCGGGGCGACGATGCTGACCTACCTGGCCGACGAGGCGATCACCTACACGCACGACGTGAGCGGGCTTCTCCTCCCCGGACGTGCGGGGATGTTGGCCGTGGCGGTGGTTGCTGCCGATGCCGACCCCTTCGATTTCGGCGGGATGAGCCTCATCGATGAACTGTCGGCGACCTACCACACGGCGACAGGGGCCTACAGCACAACCGCCTCCGCCGGGTGGAGCACGGGGGCGGCGAGTGCGGTCAACCAGGCGTGGGCGATGCTGGGACTGAGCGCCGCCGAGCAGCCGGTGCCGCTCAGCGCTACGCTCTACCTGCTCGCGCTGCAGGAAAGCGACGGCGGCTGGGGATACGCGCCCGGCTCCGGCGGGGACGTGGACACGACGGCGTTGGTCGTGCAGGCCTTGCTCGCAGGCGGGCAGGTTACGCCGACCCATCCGGCGCTCGTGGCGGCGGAGCGGTTCTTCCGCAGCGAGCAGGACGAGGCCGGTTCGTGGGGCTACAGGTGGGGTGGCACGTACACGCCCAGCGCCGACTCGACCGCCGCCGTCATCCAGGCGCTGGTGGCGATGGGCTACACACCGGCGACCTACGCCTGGGAAACGGCGCAGGGAGGTGATCCCCACACGGCGCTGGCCGCGATGCAGGGCGCGGATGGGGCTTTCGTCAATGCACTGGGCACGGCGCACGCGCTGGCCGGTCTGGCCGAAGCGCCGCTGCCGGTCTTCGGCGTGCGGGCGCGGGCGCGGCAGGCGCTTGGCCGCCTCGCGGCGGTGCAGTCGAGCGATGGCGGATGGCCGGGCTGGTCGGGGAGCAGCGACGCCGGGACGACAGCGGATGCGGTCCTCGCCTTCGCCGCCGCCGGTTTCGATCCGCACACGGTGAGCGCGGGCGGCCCCTCGGCGATGGCCTACCTGTCGGCGACGGCGGCCTCCTACGCCGCCGGAGGGCCTGATGCGGCGGGCAAGTTGGCGATGGCCGTCGCCGCGGCGGGCGATGATCCGCACGTCTTCGGCGGCGTCGATCTGGTCTCGATCATCACGGCGAGCTACAGCGAAAGCGGCACCGTGGGCGGCTACGGCACGCTGACCAACACCTGGCATCAGGCGCTGGCCATCCTCGGACTGCGGGCGGCGGGGGAGCCGGTTCCGATAACGGCGACGCGCACGCTCAGTTCGCTGCAGCAGGGCGATGGCGGCTGGAAGTACGATCTTTCGTCGGCCTGGTGGAACGGGACGACGCCCGACAACACGGCCATCGCGGTCGAGGCGCTCATCGCCGCCGGGGTGCCGCGCGAGGCGGGGGTGATTACCCGCGCGGTGGCTTTCCTCGAGGCGCGGCGCACGGCGACGGGCGACTGGGGGAATCCCAACAGCACCGCCTACGCCATCCAGGCCCTCCTCGCCGCCGGGGAGCCGCTGGACGAGGCCCCTTGGGTCGTGCACGAGCGCTGGCCGATCGCGCTGCTGGAGCGCTACCAGAAGCCGGAGGGGACGTTCTACTACGGGGGATGGAGCGGCGAGGCGGACAACGACTTCGCCCTGCGGCAGGCGATTCCGGCGTTGACGGGCGCGCCTTTCCCGCTCGCGCCGACGGTGCTGCGCCCCTGGCACGCGCCTTCCCCCCTTCCGGACTCCGATCGCTTCGTCGTCGGCCCGGCGCGTTACGCGCTGGAGGGGCGGCGGCTGACCCTCGGCTACGGCAGCGACCTCAACCAGAACGCGGTGGTGACGATCAGTTGGCGCCCGTCGGGCGTCACTGCGTGGAGCGAGCCGGTAACGGTCGAGCATCGCGCGCCCGTCTCGATCTCGGTCGGTTATCCCGTCTCGGCGGGCGGCGCGGAGATTCGCATCGTCGTCGCCGATCCCGACGGGGTGCAGGGTGAAGCGGAGCAGCGCCTCCGGGTGTACGGGGTGATGCTTCCGCTGGTGATGCGGGGGCCGTGATGCGCGGGGTGGCACGTGTCGCGGCGGTCGTCCTGCTCGTCGTCGGGGCGGGGATGGTGCTGCTGAGGGGCGGGGAGCCTGCCGCAGCGGAGGAGGCGACGCACCACGCGGGGCTGGTCGTCGATTTCGGCGGCGGGACGGTCATCACGCGCTGCGTTGGCTTCGAGGAGACGACGATCAGCGGCTACGAGTTGCTCCAGCGTGCCGGGCTTGCGCTGGAGGTGGCGGTGGGCGGTCCCGGCGCGGCCATCTGCGCCATCGAGGGGACGGGGTGCCCGTCCGACGATTGCTTCTGTCAGTTTCCGCCTCTCTACTGGTCCTACTGGCACCTCGTCGATGGGCAGTGGCAGTACGCCGACACGGGGGCCGAGGGGTACGCGGTGAGCGACGGGGCGGTCGATGGATGGCTGTGGGGCGATGCCTCGGCCCCGCCGCCGGTCATCGCCTTCGAGGCGATCTGCGCCCCTGCGCCGACCTCGACGCCGACGGCGACGCCCGTACCACCGACCTCGACACCGACGCCGCTTCCGCCGACGGCGACGCCCGTACCGCCGACCTCGACGCCGACCTCGCCTCCGCCGACGGCGACGCCCGTGGTGCCGACCTCGACGCCGACCCCGCCGCCGCCGCCGGCGACGCCCGT
>JALXBP010000143.1 GCA_026991395.1 Anaerolineae bacterium
CCCACGCCCTCCGCGACGGCGACCCCGCCGCCCTCGCCCACGCCGACGCCTGCCCTCCAGCGCCTGACGCTCTGCACCGAAGGCGTGCAGAGCCTGAACCCGCTCGCCCCCGACCTTCCCGCCGATCTCGTCCTGATCACGCAAGCGCCCCTCGCGCGGCGGGTCGGCTATCGATGGGAGCCGGTGCTGCTGGCCGATTTGCCCTCGGTCGAAGCGGGCACGCTCGTGACGCGGATGGTGCGCCTCCCCACCGGCGCGCCCTACGTCGATCCGACCGGCGTCGTGCGCACCAACGACGGCCCGCCGATGAGCCTGCCGCAGATGGAGGTGGAGTTTCACCTGCGCGAGGGGCTGCGCTGGTCGGATGGGGAGCCGCTGACGGCGGAGGACATCCTCTTCGCCTACCACCTGGCGCAGGAGGAGGGCGTCGCGCCGCACTGGCAGGCGCTGGTGCAGCGCAGCGTCAGCCTGGAAGCGGTCGATGCGCGGACGCTGCACTGGGTCGGACTGCCCGGCCTCCTCACCGCCGAGCCGGTTACGATGCTCCCCCCGCCCGTCCCCGCCCATCGCTACCGCTATCAGCACTGGGGGGAGATCGTGCGCGACCGGCAGCCGCTCGCCAGCGGTCCCTTCCTCCTGGAAAGCTGGCAGGAGGCGGGGCTGCGCTTCCGCCCCAATCCCTACGCGCCGGAGCCGCCCAAGCTCGACGAGATCGTGGTCCGCTACCTCCCCGCCGACCGGCAGCAGTGGCCGGCGCTCCTGCGCGACGGAAGCTGCGATATCCTCCTCCCGGCGCAGGCGATGCAGATCGAATGGCGAAGCTGGGCCGCGCTGGCCCAGGCGGGCGAGGCCATCGTCTGGGCCGACGTAGGCCCGCGTCCAGCCTTCGTCCAACTGGCCCTCGATCTCGCTCCCGCCGACGGCCACCCCTCCCCTCTCGCCGACCTCGGCGTTCGTCAGGCCATCGACGCCTGCATCGACCGCACGGCGCTGGTGCGCGCGCTGCGCGGCGGCGCGCTCTTCCCCGCCACGACCTTCATCCCGCCGCGGCACCCCGCCCATCTCGAAGCCTCCCCCCTCCTCCCTTCCGCCGAAGCGGCGCAGGCCCAACTCGATCACCTCGGCTGGCGCGACGAGGATGGCGACGGCATCCGCGAAGCGCACGGCATCGACGGCTTCGCCGCGGGCGAGCCGCTCAGCCTGACGCTCTACCTGGCCCCGGCCTACACGGTCCCCGCCGCCCTCATCGCCGCCGACCTGGCACGCTGCGGCATCGGCGTCGAGCCGCGCACCGTCGATGCGCAGCAACTCTACGCCCCCGACGAGGCCAGCCCGCTCTTCGGACGCACCTTCGACCTGGCGCTCTTCGGCTGGCAGGCGGAGATCCCCGCTGTCTGCGGCACGTGGATGTCGGATCGCATCCCGACGGCGGAGAACGGCCGGTACGGCGAGAACTTCTCCGGCTATCGCGACGCCGACTACGATGCCGCCTGCCGCGCCGCGCTGGAGGCGGTCGAACCGCAGGCGCGCGACGAGGCGCTGCGCCGCGCCGAGAGCCGCCTGGCCCACGACCTGCCGACGCTCTTCCTCTTCTGGCGTCCCTGGTGGTTCGTCAGCACGCCGCGCGTCATCGGCCTGCAGCCGGACTTTTCCACCGGTGCCGCGCTGTGGAATATCACCGATGTGGACGTGGAGCCGTAGCGATGGGCGATTTCAAGCTCGAAGCGCCCTTCCACCCGACCGGCGACCAGCCGCAGGCCATCGAGGCGCTGGTCGAAGGCATCGAAGGCGGACTTCGCCATCAGGTGCTCAAAGGGGCGACGGGGACGGGCAAGACCTTCACCATCGCCAACGTCATCGCCCGCACGGGACGCCCGACGCTCGTCCTAGCGCACAACAAGACGCTGGCCGCCCAGCTCTACGCCGAGTTCCGCGAACTCTTCCCGCACAACGCCGTCGAGTACTTCGTCTCTTACTACGACTACTACCAGCCGGAGGCCTACCTGCCGCAGCAAGACCTCTACATCGAAAAAGATGCCTCGATCAACGACGAGATCGAGCGGCTGCGGCTGGCGACGACCGCCGCCGTCCTCTCCCGCCGCGACGTGATCATCGTCGCCTCCGTCTCCGCCATCTACGCCTTAGGCAGCCCGACGGAGTGGGGACGGGTCACGCTCCACTTAGAGCGCGGGCAGGCCATCGGCCCGATGAAGGTGGCGCGGCACCTGGTGGCCATCTACTACGAGCGGAACGACCTCGACTTCCGGCGCGGCACCTTCCGCCTGCGCGGCGACGTGCTGGAGGTACGTCCGGCCTACAGCGAGACGGCCTACCGCATCTCCTTCTGGGGTGACGAGATCGAGAGCATTACCGAGGTCGATCCGGTCGGCGGGACGGTACTCGCGCGACCGGCGGCGATCCAGCTCTTCCCGGCCAAGCATTACATCACGCCGGAGGAGCGGCGCGAGGAGGCGCTGGCCGCTATCGAGGCGGAACTGGAGGCGCGGCTGAAGGAACTGCGGGGGGCGGGCAAGCTGCTGGAGGCCCAGCGGCTGGAGCAGCGCACCCGCTACGATATGGAGATGATCCGCGAACTGGGCTACTGCTCCGGCATCGAGAACTACTCCCGCCATATGGACGGGCGCGAGCCGGGGACGCCTCCCTGGACGCTGATGGACTACTTCCCCGACGACTACCTGCTCATCGTGGACGAATCGCATATGACCATCTCGCAGGTGCGCGGGATGTACCACGGCGATCGCAGCCGCAAGGAGGTGCTGGTGGAGTACGGCTTCCGCCTCCCCTCGGCGCTGGATAACCGCCCGCTCACCTTCGACGAGTTCACCGCCCGCATCAATCAGGTCATCTACACCAGCGCCACGCCCGGCCCCTACGAACTGGCACACGCGCAGCAGATCGTCGAGCAGGTCATCCGCCCGACGGGCATCCTCGACCCGCAGATCATCGTCCGCCCGACGCGGGGACAGGTGGACGACCTGCTGGGACGCATCCGGGAGCGCATCGCGCGGGGGGAGCGCGTCCTGGTTACGACGCTGACGAAGAAGATGGCCGAGGAACTGGCCGACTACCTGCGGGAACTGGGGATCAAAGTCCACTACCTGCACAGCGAGGTAGAGACGATCGAGCGGGTGGAGATTCTGCGCGACTTGCGGCTGGGCCGCTACGATGTCGTCGTCGGCATCAACCTGCTGCGCGAGGGGCTGGACCTGCCGGAGGTGAGCCTCGTCGCCATCCTCGATGCGGACAAGGAGGGCTTCCTGCGCAGCGCGACGGCGCTCATCCAGACGATGGGGCGGGCCGCGCGCCACGTGGAAGGGACGGTCGTGATGTACGCCGACCGGATGACGGCGGCGATGGAGGAGGCCATCGCCGAGACGGAGGCGCGGCGGGCCAAACAGGAAGCGTGGAACCGCGAACACGGCATCGAGCCGCAGGCCATCGTCAAGGAAGTGCGCGACCTGACCGACCGCGTCCGCGCCGAGGTCGGCGAGGAGACGGCGGCGGGCACGCCAGCCTCGCCGGAAGACCTGCCCCCCGCCGCGCTGGAAAAGCTCATCCGCAGGCTGGAGCGGGAGATGCGCGCGGCGGCGGAGGCGTGGGAATTCGAGAAGGCGGCGGCGCTGCGCGACCAGGTCTTCGAACTGCGCGGCCTCCTGGAGCGCAAGGCCCCGCTCTGGAAGCGCGAGCGCGACAGAGGCGGTTAGTGGTATACTGACCCCATCCCTCGGTGGAGGTGAGACGATGCGCATCCTCCTGGCAACCCACAATCGCGGCAAACGGCGCGAATGGCAGGCCCTGCTCCGCGCCCTGCCGGTGGACCTGCTCCTGCCGGAGGAGGTCGGCCTGGCGATCGAGGTCGAGGAGACGGGGACGACCTACGCCGAGAACGCGCTCCTCAAGGCGCGGACGCTCTGCGCGGCCTCCGGTCTGCCCACCCTGGCCGACGATTCCGGCCTGGAGGTGGACGCACTCGACGGTGCGCCGGGCCTCCGCTCGGCCCGCTGCGCGCCGGGCGACGATGCGGTGCGCTATCGCACGCTGCTGCGGGCGCTGGAGGGTGTGCCCGACGAGGCCCGCACGGCTCGCTTCCGCTGCACGGCGGCCCTCGTCCTGCCCGACGGGCGCGAATTCCTGCGCGAAGGTCTCTGCGAAGGGCGCATCACCACCACACCGCACGGCGAAGGCGGCTTCGGCTACGACCCGGTCTTCCTCCTGCCGGAGCTGGGCCGGACGATGGCCGAGCTTTCCGCGGAGGAGAAGAACCGCATCAGCCACCGCGCCCGCGCCGCGCAGCAACTCATCCCGCTCCTGCGCGAACTCATCCGTGAATCGGGAGGTGAACGATGATCTCTCCGTTCGACATCGTGCTGATTCTCATCGGGCTGAGCGCCGTCATCATCGGCGCGGTCAGCCGCTACGTTCGAGCCATCATCCTCCTCATCGGCACCTACCTTGCCTCCGTCTTCGCTGGCTACCTGTACCCTCTCTTCGCCAAGATGTTCTCCGCCCTCGGCCACGGCACCGCCTGGTTCGATGCCCTCTCCTTCACCCTCTTCTTCGTCGGCGGCCTGCTCGCCATCTACTTCCTCAGCCGACGCTACTTCCCCGACACGACCTTGCCCAAACTGGGAACACTCGATAACCTGCTGGGCGCTCTCGTCGGCCTCATCCTCGCCCTGCTGTGGATGGCCATCACCTACGGCACCCTCAACCTGATGGTCAGCCGCCCGTGGGACCCGCAGGTGAACTACTACCATCTCTTCAACCTCATCAACCTTGCCCACCTCGGCCCCTTCCTGCGCACAGTGCTGAAGGCTTACGCCTGGCTCTTCAAGCCCTTCTCGTGGCAACTGGGCCTGCCGGCCATCTTCGTCCCCTGAGGCCGACCGATGCGCGTCGAGATCGCCTGCCAACTCGACGGCTCCGTCCGCCCCATCCGCTTCTGGTGGGAAGGCGAACGCCTCACCATCGTCGAATGGTCGCCGCGACGTGCGAGCCGCACGGCGTGGGACGGCGACGTGCGCACGGCGGACGGACGCCGCTTCCGGATGACCTTCAGCAAGAGCTTGGGCGGCTGGCGCATTCGTCCGCTGGACGAGGCATAGCCGCCCTTCGACAGAGAGGAGACGCTATGAGCCACGAACTCCTGACGCTGACCCCGCGCGAGGAGGCGTTGCGCCGCTTCCTCGACGGTCTGGCCCCCCTGCCTGCCGAGCGCCTGCCCACGCCGGAGGCCCTCGACCGCGTCCTGGCCGAGCCGATCACCGCCCCCCAGCCGATGCCGCACTTCGCCCGCTCGACGGTGGACGGCTACGCCCTCCGCGCCGCCGATACCGTCGGGGCCGGGGAATCGCTCCCCGCCTACCTGCGCCTCGTCGGCGAGGTGGCGATGGGCCGACCGCCGACGTTAGCGATCGGGCCGGGGGAGGCAGCGCTCATCCACACCGGCAGCGCCCTCCCCAAAGGGGCCGATGCCGTCGTGATGATCGAACGGACGCAGGAGGCGGGGGCGGGCGAAATCGAAGTCCTCCGCGCCGTCGCCGTGGGCGAGAACATCATCCCCGTGGGCGAAGACGTCCGCCGCGGCGATCTCGTCCTCGAGGCGGGGAAGCTCATCCGCCCGCAGGAGATCGGCGGGTTGATGGGGCTGGGCATCGTCGAGATCGACGTCGTGCGCCGTCCCCGCGTGGCCATCATCGCCACCGGCGACGAACTGGTCCCGCCCCAACAACAGCCCGGCCCCAATCAGGTGCGCGATCTGAACAGCAGCGCCATCGCCGCGCTCGTCAGGCGGAGCGGCGGGCATCCCTTGCCGCAGGGCATCGTCTCCGACGACGCCGAGGCCCTCTACCGCACCGCCCGCGCCGCGCTGGAGGAAGCCGACGTCCTCGTCATCACCGCGGGAAGCTCGGCCAGCGTGCGCGACAAAACCGCCGAGGTGATCAACCGGCTGGGCCGCCCCGGCGTCCTCGTCCACGGCGTCCCCATCCGCCCCGGCAAGCCGACCATCCTCGCCCGCTGCGACGGCAAGGCGGTGATGGGCCTGCCGGGCAATCCCCTTTCGGCGATGAACGCCGCGCGGCTCTTCCTCGTGCCGCTCCTCTGGGCCTTGCAGGGCACAGAACCGCCCTTCCCCGGTCGCCTCCGCGCCCGCCTGATGCGCAACGTCCCGGCCACGCCCGGACGCGAGACCTTCGTTCCGGTGCGGCTGGAGGCGGGGGATGAGGGGCTGCTGGCCTATCCGCTCTTCGGGGAATCGAACCTCATCTTCCTCCTCGTGCGCGGCGACGCTCTCCTCCGCATCCCGCTGGGGGCGACGGGTATGCCGCAGGGAGCCGAGGTGGAGGTCGAGCCGCTCTTGTGATGGCAGGGACGGCCTTCCCCGGCGTGCGCCGCGGCGACAAACGCGCCGCGCTGCTCTTCCGCGTGGCGGGCCGCCCGCAGGGGGAGCGGACGGCCATCGTCGGCGAGGCCGTGACGGCGACGGTCGAACAGGCCGCCGCGCAAGGCACGCTGCCCGCCCTCTGGCTCGACAGCGCGGCGGAGGCCCGCGCCGTCGAGGCGCTCTTCCGCGCCCCCCGACGCCGGAAGCCCCCGCTCTGTCTCCGGCCAACGGGCTGCCCCGAACTCCCTCCAGCGGCCTTCGAGCGGGTGCTGCTCCTCCTGCCGCGGGGGCGCGCCTTCCAGCGCTACCTCTGGCGCGTGGCGGCGGCCCTCGTCCACCCGGAGGGACGCATCTTCTTCGTCGGGGACAAGCGGGAAGGTCTCGAGGGAGCCGTTGCGGAGGGGCGGGCCGTCGTGGAACGGGTGGCCGTCCTGCGTCGCAAGGGCGGCCTCTACGCGGGGATGGCCGCGCCGCCGCCCGCCCCCATCCCCTTCCCGCAGCCCGCGCTGCGATGGACGGAGGTCGTCATAGACGGCGCGACGGTGCCCATCGCCTCCTGCGAGGGGGTCTTCGCCGCCGGACGGCTGGATGCGGGCGCTGCCGCCCTCATCGGCGCGATGGAGGTCGAAGCGGGGATGCAGGCGCTCGATCTCGGCAGCGGGACGGGGGTCGTCGGCCTCGCCGCCGCCCGCCGCGGTGCGCGGCTCACGGCGACGGACGTTTCGGCGATGGCCGTCTTCGCCACGCGGGCGACGCTCGAAGGCAACGGTATCCCCGCCGAGGTGCATCACACCGTCGGCGGCGAGGGGCTTCCCGACGGCCGCTTCGACCTCGTCCTGACCAACCCGCCCTTCCACAGCGGGCATCGGCGCACGGAAAGCGTGGCCCATTACCTCATCCGCGAGGCCCGCCGTCTCCTGCGTCCGGGCGGACGGCTCTACCTCGTCGCCAACGCCTTCCTTCCCTACCGCCCGCTGCTGGAAGCGGCCTTCGCCGGGGTGCGCCAGGCGGCTTTCGACGGACGCTATCGCGTCTGGGTTGGGCGGCGGTAGCCTCACCCGCCGTCCACGGTACAATGCCCCCAGCGGAGTCAAGGAGGTGGAGATGAGCACTCGGACGAAGATCGTCTGCACCATCGGCCCGGCGTCCTCATCGTTGGAGACGATGCGGGCTATGCTGCGAGCCGGTATGACCGTGGCGCGGCTGAACTTCTCGCACGGGACGAGGGCGGAAAAGGAGATGTTGGCGCGGCGTCTGCGCCGTGCCGCCGCGATGGAGGGGCGGCTGCTGGCCTTGATGGGCGACCTGCAAGGCCCCAAGATTCGCGTCGGCGAGCTGCCGCCGGGCGGCGTGATGCTCCGCGAGGGAGAGGAGGTGCGACTCACTGCTGGCACCATCGGCGATCCCCAACACGACATCCCCTTCCCCCACCCGGAGGTCATCGCCGATCTCCATCCGGGGGCACGGCTCCTCCTCGACGACGGCAATCTGGAGCTTCAGGTCATCGCGCGCGAGGAGGAGGCCGTTCGCTGCCGCGTTCTCGTCGGCGGGCGGCTCGGCTCGCACAAGGGGGTCAACCTCCCCGGCGTCCCGCTGCGCATCTCCGCCCTGACGGAGAAGGACCGCGCCGATGCCGTCGCTGCGCTGGAGATGGGGCTGGATTACCTGGCACTCTCCTTCGTCCGTCGTGCCGAGGAGATCGCCGAGTTGCGCGACCTGCTCTACACACGGCTGGGCGCACGTCCCGAAAGACGCACAGGCCGCGATCCTCACCACATTCCGGCCATCGTGGCCAAGATCGAAAAGCCGGAGGCCCTCGACAACCTGGAGGCCATCGTCCGCGAGGCCGATGCGGTGATGGTGGCCCGCGGCGATCTGGGCGTGGAGATCGCGCCGGAGGAGGTGCCGCTGGCCCAGAAGCGGATCATCCGCCTTTGCAACCGTATGGGGAAGCCGGTGATCACGGCAACGCAGATGCTCCAGTCGATGGTCGAACATCCGCGCCCCACCCGCGCCGAGGCTTCCGACGTCGCCAACGCCATCCTCGACGGGAGCGACGCGGTGATGCTTTCCAACGAGACGGCGGTCGGGCGCTATCCCGTCGAGGCGGTCGCGATGATGGCCCGCATCGCGGAGAAGGTGGAAAGTTCGGCGAGCTTTCCCTACGCTCAGTTGCTCACTCCTGAGGCGGGCGAGCCGCCCCTGCCTCCCTCGGCGATGATCAGCCGCGCCATCAGCCGCGCGACGGTGGAGATCGCCCGCGAGTGCCACGCGAAGGCGATCATCACCTCGACCGAGTCAGGGCGGACGGCGCGGAGCGTTTCGAGGCACCGCCCGCCCGTTCACCTCATCGCCGCCACGCCCTTCGAGACGACGGCACGCCGCCTGCAACTGGTCTGGGGGGTCGAGCCGCTCCTCGTGCCGCCTTTCCGCGATACCGATTCGATGATCCGGGCGATGGTGCGCGGCACCGTCGAGGCGGGCACCGTCCACGTCGGGGAGATCGTCGTCCTGACGGCAGGTATTCCCTTCGAAGTGCACGGCGTCACGAATATGCTCAAGGTGCACACCGTGCGCGAGGCCGATCTCGCGTCATAGCGCTCGCCGTGCCTCCGCGGTGCCTTTCTCCTCACCGCAGAGAGACGGCGCTACTTGAGGATGTAGTAGGTGCCGCGCTTCGCGCCTACCTTGAGCAGCACGCCCTTCTTCACCAGATCGACCAGATCGAGGCGCAGGGTCTCCGCACTGACGCCGGGGCAGAGCTGCTGATAATCGCGGTTGGTGATGCGCCCGGTCCGTTCGAGGAAGGCCAGCGCCTTGGCCTGCCGCTCGTTCATCGTCAGGTGGGCAAAGCGCAGCGGCGGACGATCCTGAGCACGGCGGAAGACCACGGTGAAGGAGAAGGGCGTCTCGCGGAATTCGGGCGGCGGATGCCCTGCCTTGACCATCTCCTCGATCATCAGATCGACCCCCAGGCCCAGTTCTTCGATGTACCGCCACTGGAAAAGGCCGTTGACGATGCGTGGATTGCGGGAAAAGTGCTCATCCACGATATTCTCGATGGTGATGAACCCCGGCAGCCCGCCCGGACTGATGATCTCCAGCCGGTCGGCGAAGAGCCGCACTTCGATCGAGCGACCGCGGAGCCGATAGTCGCGGTGCGCCACCGCGTTGACCAACGCTTCGCGGATGGCCGTCGGCGGATAGGCCCACTGCTCCTCGCGCTGGAGAGAGCGCACCACCGCGCCGAGTTTGATCTCCTCTTGCAGCAAGTCCCACGTGTGCGCGATGATCTGCGGTAGCGGCCCTTTCACCTCGACACGGCGGCCATAGCCCGGCTCACCGCTCGATGCCCGCATCTCCGTCCCTTCGAAGCGGATGAACAGCAGGCCGCTGCGCGGGATGAAGCGCTGCGGATCACTGCCGAAAAGGAGCAGGCCGGCAACGGTCGGGCGACCGTCGGGCGTCAAGCAGCCCAGTTCCCGGAGGAGATCATCCAGGGGGCGGGTCAGCGGGCGGCCCTGCCGCTCCTCCCATTTCTCCACGAAGTGCTGGAGCACCGCTTCGCTGAAATCCTCCCGCGAGGCACCGGCAACGATCTCCGCCTCGTAATCACCCGCCGAGCGCGTCGTCGCCAACTGGCGTACCTCGTCGCCGCTCAGCGGGCGGTTCTCCGCCCCCGTCCGCACGAGGACACGGCCATCTTCCAGTGTATGGATTTCCGGGCTGCGCTGGACGCGGACAACGACGACGAAAGCGCCGCCACTTTCCACCGGCTGCCATTCGACAACGACCGGCGGGCGACAGCGCACCTCCGCCTGTCCAAGCACCTCCGCGAAGTCGTCGGGGTAAAGCTCCCCCGTCGGGCGCCCCGTCTCGTCCACACCGACGTAGATCGTTCCCCCGTCGGCGTTGGCGAAAGCGACGAGCGTCTCCGCCAGGCGATC
>JALXBP010000144.1 GCA_026991395.1 Anaerolineae bacterium
GAGTATCTCTACGTCGCCCTGGAAGATGCCGTTCCGCTGGAGGAGGGAGAGTATTACCTCCATCAACTGGAAGGGATGGAGGTCTTCACGGAGGAGGGGGAAGCCTTGGGGACGATCGTCGAGGTACTCTCCATTCCCGGCGCGAACGACGTGTACGTCGTCCACGGCCTGCGGGGGGAGGTGCTCATCCCGGCCATCCGCGAGGTGGTGAAAACTCTGGATATCGAATCATCCCGTATGGTGATCCGCCCTCTTCCCGGTCTGCTGGAGACGTAAACATCTTTTCCCTTGGGTCTCCTGAGCCGCCGCGGAAGGGGGGATGATGGCAGGGGATCTGCGTTACTGGCTGGGATTCAATGCCGTGCGCGGCATCGGGCCTGTCCGCCTGCGCCACCTGATCGAGCTTTTCGGCAGCGTGCAGGCGGCCTGGGAAGCGCCGGAGGCGACCCTGCGTCAGGTCGGCCTGGAACGGCGGGCACTGGAGAACTTTCTGCAAGCACGCCGCACCCTCGATCTGGATGCCCTCCTCCGCCATCTGCAGGCAACCCCCTTTCGCGCCCTCACTTGGGACGATGAGGATTACCCCGCCCTGCTGCGCGAGATCGCCGCCCCGCCGCCGCTCCTCTTCGTCTGGGGCGAGGTCGGCGCGGAGGATCGCTGGGCCGTGGCGCTCGTGGGGACCCGTCGGGCGACGACCTACGGGCGGGAGGTCGCCCATCGCCTGGGTACGGCGCTGGCCCGCCAGGGCGTTACCGTCGTCAGCGGACTGGCCCGCGGGATCGACGCCATCGCCCACCGAGCCGCTCTGGAGGCCGGAGGCCGGACGATCGCCGTCCTGGGCAGTGGCCTCGACCGCCTCTATCCGCGCGAGCACCGCAAACTGGCCGCCCAGATCGCCGAGCATGGCGCGGTGATCAGCGAGTACCCCTTGGGTATGCCGCCGGAAGCGGGCAACTTCCCGCCGCGCAACCGCATCATCAGCGGGCTGAGCCGCGCCGTCGTCGTCGTGGAGGCGGGGATCAAGAGCGGGGCACTCATCACCGCCGACTACGCCGCCGAGCAGGGCCGCGACGTCTTCGCCGTACCGGGGAGCATCCTCAGCCCGGCCTCGGCGGGGTGCAATCGGCTCATCCGTGATGGCGCTGCTGTCGTTACGGAGGCGGAGGACATCCTGCTCGCCTTGGGCTGGGAGCGCGTGGCCGAGGCCCGCCGCGTGCAGGCGGCCTTGCCCTCGACCCCGACGGAGGCGCTCATCCTGCAGCAGCTGGCCGAGGGGCCGTTGCACGTGGACGAGGTGGCGAGACGCTGTTCGCTCCCCGCCGCCGAGGTAAGCAGCACCCTCGTCGTGATGGAGTTGAAGGGGCTGGTGCGGCAGGTTTCGCCCTTGCACTACGTCGCCCTCGTCTGAGGGCGCTTTTCGTGGAGGAGGTTATGGCAAACGATCATCTCTACGCGCTGATTATGGCCGGCGGGGGCGGGACGCGGCTGTGGCCGCTGAGCCGCCGCGCGCATCCCAAGCAGACGCTGCGCCTCTTCGGCGAGCGGACGATGTTCCAACTGGCGGTCGATCGCCTGCGCCCCCTTCTGCCGATGGCGCGCATCTTCGTCGTGACCGCCGCCGAGCAGGTGGCCCCCTTGGCGGCACAGGTGCCCGACCTGCCGCGCGAGAACTTCATCATCGAACCGATGGGACGCGGGACGGCTCCCTGCATCGGCCTCTCGGCGCTCCACCTGCGCCGACGCGATCCGGAGGCGGTGATGGCCGTCCTCACCGCCGACCACTTCATCCGCCGCGAGGCGACATTCCGCGAGGCGCTCTTGGCGGCGGCGCAAGTTGCCGAGGAGGGCTACCTGGTAACCTTGGGCATCGAACCGACCTACCCCGCCACCGGCTACGGCTACATCGAGCGCGGGGCGTTGCTGGAGGAGGTCAGCGACTTCCCCGTCTATCGCGTGGCGCAGTTCCGCGAGAAGCCCGACGCGGCCACCGCGATGGCCTTCCTCGCCGACGGGCGCTACTCGTGGAACAGCGGGATGTTCATCTGGAAGGTTTCCCGCATCCTGGATGAGATGAGACGCCTGATGCCCGACCTGGGCGCGACGTTGGCGGAGCTTTCGGCGGCGCTGGAGGGGGAGAACTACGAGGCGCGGTTGTCCCATCTTTGGCCGCAGGTGCGCAAGGAGACGATCGACTACGGTGTGATGGAGCGCGCGCAGCGTGTCGCCGTCCTGCCGGTGGAGATGGGCTGGTCGGACGTGGGAAGCTGGGCCGCGGTGATGGCCCTGCACGAGGCCGACGAGGCGGGCAACGTCAGCCTGGGCGAGCATCTTGCGGTGGCGACGGAGCGGACGATGGTCTTCGCCGAGGGGAAGAGGCTGATCGCTACCGTCGGCGTGCGCGACCTGATCATCGTGGATACGCCCGATGCGCTGCTCGTGACGACGCCGGAGGCTTCCCAGCAGGTGCGAGAGGTCGTCCGTCGCCTGCGTGAGCACGGGCGGGAGGATGTGCTATAGCGCGTCGAGCGGATTTCTCTTTGCATCATCCTGTGGTATCGTTGCGCCGGTTTGAAACTCGGCACGAGGGAGCGTGAATGAGCGAGGAAAAGTTCGAGGCCTATTGCGTGAAGTGCAGGGCGAAGCGGGTGATGGTGGAGCCGAAAGCCATCTTCACCGCGCAGGGACGGCCTGCGCTGGAGGGCCGCTGCCCCGTCTGCGGGACGCGGATGTTTCGCCTGGGCAGGACGGCGCTGCACGAGGGGCTGACCCCGCCCAAGGTCGAATCGAAGGGGCGGAAGAAGAAGCGCCGTGCGCCGAAGCGCGAGGGCAATCTCGTCATCGTCGAGTCGCCGACGAAGGCCCGAACGGTCGGACGCTTCCTCGGCGAGGGGTACACGGTCAAGGCCTCGGTCGGGCACGTGCGCGATCTCTTGCGCTCCCAACTCTCGGTCGATGTGGAGCACGATTTCAGGCCGAAATACCGTGTGCCCAACGAGAAGCGTCCCATCGTCAAGGAGATGAGAGCGGCGGCGGAGAGGGCGGAGACGATCTACCTGGCCACCGACCCCGACCGCGAGGGCGAGGCGATCGCCTGGCATCTGGAAGAGGTGCTGGAGGTGGACCCCTCGCGGGTGCGGCGTGTCGTCTTCCACGAGATTACCCGTCCGGCCATCGAGACCGCTTTTGCGCAGCCGAGGGAGATCGATATGCGCCTCGTCGATGCGCAGCAGGCCCGCCGCATCCTCGACCGTCTGGTCGGCTACAAGCTCAGCCCGCTGCTCTGGCGCAAGATTCGCGGCCACCTTTCCGCCGGAAGGGTGCAGTCGGTCGCGTTGCGTCTCATCGTCGAGCGGGAGCGGGAGATCGAGCAGTTCGAGCCGCAGGAGTACTGGACGCTCGATGCCGAGTTGCTCCCGCCACGCGGGGACGGGCCGCGCAAGAAGCCGCGCCCCTTCCGCGCCCGGCTGGTGCGCGTCGAGGGGAAAGAGCCTCAGCTTCCCGACGAAGCCTCGGTGCAGCGCATCGTCGCCGATCTGGAAGGGGCGGACTACCGCGTCGCGCGGGTGAAGGAGGGGAAGCGCATCCGCCGCCCCTCGGCCCCCTTCACGACGAGCACGATGCAGCAGGAGGCCTCGCGTCGCCTCGGCTTCACCGCCAGGAGGACGATGCGCCTCGCCCAGCAACTCTACGAGGGGATCGACCTCGGCGACGGGCAGCCGGTCGGGCTGATCACCTACATGCGCACCGACAGCACCAACGTCGCCGCCTCCGCCCAGCAGGAGGCGAGGGCCTACATCGCCGAGGTTCACGGCGAATCCTTCCTCCCGCCCCAGCCGCCGACCTACAAGACGCGAACGAAACGGGCGCAGGAGGCCCACGAGGCTATCCGCCCCACCTCCGTGCGCCGCACGCCCGCCGCGATGAAGCCCTTCCTCTCCCGCGACCAGTGGCGGCTCTACGACCTCATCTGGCGGCGCTTCATCGCCAGTCAGATGGCGAACGCGATCTACGATACGCGCAGCGTGGAGGTCTCGGCGGGAAAGGGGGAGCATCGACCCTACCTCTTCCGCGCCAGCGGCTCGAAGGTGCGCTTCCCCGGCTTCCTCGTCGTCTATGAGGAGCAGCGGGAGAACGGCAAGACGAAGGAAAACGGGCAGATCATCCCCCCGCTGGAGGTGGGTGAACTGCTGAAGTTGCTCCGTCTGCTGCCGGAGCAGCACTTCACCCAGCCGCCGCCGCGCTACACCGACGCCTCGCTCATCCGCACGT
The DNA here is from genome assembly GCA_026991395.1 of Anaerolineae bacterium. Classification (GTDB taxonomy): domain Bacteria; phylum Chloroflexota; class Anaerolineae; order B4-G1; family SLSP01; genus JALXBP01. The sequence continues at coordinate 4,270 of JALXBP010000144.1, forward strand.
TAGAGGAGTACGGCATCGGGCGACCTTCCACGTACGCGCCGACCATCTCGACGCTCATCCAGCGAGGATACGTGGTGCGCGAGCAGCGGCGGCTCCATCCTACGGAGACGGGACAACTGGTCAACGACCTGTTGGTGAAGCATTTCCCCGACCTGATCAACGTGGACTTTTCCGCGCAGATGGAGGCGAAGCTGGACGAGATCGCGGCGGGGAAGCGCCCCTGGGTCGAAGTCGTGCGCGACTTCTACACGCCCTTCGAGGCGGCGCTGGAGAAGGCCGATGCCGCCATCCCCAAGATGGAGCAGGTGGAGTACGTCGGGCGCAACTGCCCCGAATGCGGGGCACCGCTCATCGTCCGCTGGGGACGGTACGGCAAGTTCATCGGCTGTTCCAACTTCCCCAAGTGCCGCTACACCGAGCCGTGGCTGGAGAAGATCGGCGTCAAGTGCCCCAAGTGCGGCGGCGATCTGGTCATCAAGCGGACGCGGCGGGGACGCACCTTCTACGGCTGCGCCAATTACCCCGAATGCGACTTCACGTCGTGGAAGCGCCCGCTTCCTCAGCCATGCCCCAAATGCGGCGGCCTCCTCGTCGAGGAGCGGAAGGGGATGGCCCGCTGCACCGTCTGCGGCGAACTGGTGCCGCTGGCGGAGGCGGAAGGGGCGGAGCCGCTCCCCGTGGCCGAGGGGAAGCGTTGACATTCCGCCGCTGTGTGGTATAAGCTATCGCGTGGACGGGGCGTGGCCCAGCTTGGCTAGGGCGCTACAATGGGGTTGTAGAGGTCGGCGGTTCAAATCCGCCCGCCCCGACTGGAGAGGCCGCTTTCGGGCGGCCTCTTTTTCGTGCGCTTTGCCCCTTTCCCCGACGCGCTATAATCCTCTCGTCCCGACCGTAGCGGAGGCGTAGCGATGAAGAAGAAAAAGCTGGTGCTGGTGGACGGCTACTCCCTTGCGTACCGCGCTTATCACGCGCTCCCGCCCAATCTGCAGACCTCGCGCGGGGAGCTGACCAATGCGGTGTACGGCTTTGCCTCGATGCTCTTCACCGTCCTGCAGGAAGAGCAGCCCGACTACATCATCGTGGCCTTTGACAAGGGGCCTTCTTTCCGCCTCCAGGATTACGAGGCCTACAAGGCCCATCGTCCGCATATGCCCGATGAGATGCGCACGCAGATGGCGCGTATCCGCGAGCTTCTGCGCATCCTGCGCATCCCCATCGTCGAGTTGGAGAACTACGAGGCCGACGACATCATCGGCACGCTGGCGCGGCAGGCGGAGGAGGCCGGGCTGGAGGTGATCATCGTTACCGGCGACCGCGACGCGCTGCAGTTGGTGGACGAAGCGACGACCGTCCTCACCTCGGGGCGGCGCTTTTCCGATACGATCCGCTACACGCCGGAGAAGGTGCGCGAGCGGTACGGCCTCTCCCCCCGGCAACTGATCGACCTCAAGGCCCTGATGGGCGACAGTTCCGACAACATCCCCGGCGTGAAGGGCATCGGCGAGAAGGGCGGTATCAAACTGCTCCAGCAGTTCGGTTCGCTGGAGGCGATCTACGCCCGTCTCGACGAGGTGCCGACGCGCTATCGCAAGAAGCTGGAAGCAGGACGGGAGATCGCCTTCCTCAGCCGCAAGCTGGGGACGATCGTGCGAGATGCGCCGGTCAAGCTCGATCTGGAGGCGGCGGCGCAATGGAAGCACTACGACCGCCGCCGCCTGCTGGACTTCCTCCGCGAGATGGAGTTCCATTCGCTCGTCAAGCGCGTTCCAGGCCCGAAGGCATCCGAGGGAGAGGCGGGGCGGCAGCCCGCGCTCTTCGCCGAGACGGAGGCTTCTCCGCCGGGAAAGTACCACCTCGTGGCCGACGCGGAGACGCTGGCGCGTCTGGCTGCCGAGTGGCACGGGGCCGCCATGCTCACCGTGGATACGGAAACGACCGGCACGGACAGCATGCGGGCGGCGTTGGTGGGCATCTCCCTGACCCACCGCGAGGGGGAAGCCTGGTATCTGCCGCTGCGCTCCCCGGCGGGGGAACCCGTGCTCCCTCTGGAGGCGGTGCGGCGCGTGCTCGGCCCCCTGCTGGCCGATGCGGCGCTGCCCAAGGCGGGACACAACCTCAAGTACGACCTGAAGGTGCTGCGGCGGGCCGGTCTGCCGCTGGAGGGACTGGCCTTCGACACGATGATCGCCGAGTGGGTGATCAATCCGGCCTCCCCCAATCTCGGCCTGAAGAACCTGGCGTGGGCGCGGCTGGGCATTTCGATGACGCCTATCCGCGACCTGATCGGGACGGGCAAGCAGCGCACGACGATGGACGCCGTCGCCTTAGAGCAGGTGGTGCCGTATGCCTGCGCCGATGCGGATATGGCCCATCGGCTGGTCCCCCTGCTCCGCACCGAACTGGAGGCGCGGGCGCAGTTCGACCTCTTCCGCAAGCTGGAGATGCCGCTCGTCCCCATCCTGGCGGCGATGGAGATGACGGGCGTCAAGCTCGACCTGGCCTACCTGGAGGCCCTCTCGCGCGAACTGGACGGACGGCTTTCGGCGTTGGAGGAGAGAATCTACCGACTCGCCGGTGAGCCGTTCAACATCAACTCGACGCAGCAGCTTTCCCGCATCCTCTTCGAGAAGCTCGGACTGCCGACGCGCGGGCTGCGCAAGACGAAGAGCGGCCACTATTCCACCCGCGCGGGCGTGCTGGAGAAGCTGCGGGGTCTCCATCCCATCGTCGAGCAGATTCTGCGCTACCGCGAATTGGCCAAGCTGAAATCGACCTACGTCGATGCGCTGCCCAGATTGGTCAATCCCGAGACGGGGCGGGTGCACACGACCTTCAATCAGACGGGGACGGTTACGGGGCGGCTCTCTTCCTCCAACCCCAACCTGCAGAACATCCCCATCCGCACGGAGGAAGGGCGGCGTGTACGGCGGGCCTTCATCGCCGACGAGGGCAAGCGCTTCGTCGGCGCCGACTACTCGCAGATCGAACTGCGCGTGATGGCGCACATCTCCGGTGATGAGAACATGATCGCCGCCTTCCTGCGCGGCGAGGACATCCACGCGACGACGGCAGCGGCCATCTTCGGCGTGCCTCTGGAGGCGGTGAGCTATGAGCAGCGCCGCATCGCCAAGGCGGTCAACTTCGGGCTGATTTACGGACAGAGCGCCTACGGCCTGGCACGGCAGATCGGCGTAACGCCTGCGCAGGCCGGGGCCTTCATCGAGCGCTACTTCCAGCGCTTCCCCGGCGTCAGGGCGTATATGCACCGCATCCAGCAGGAGGCGACGACACGGGGCTACGTGGAGACGCTCTTCCACCGCCGCCGCTACTTCCCCGAGTTGATGGCGGGAAGCCGCGCGACGGCTTCGCAGCGGCAGGCGGCCCTGCGCATGGCGATCAATGCCCCCATCCAGGGGACGGCTGCGGACATCATCAAGCTGGCGATGATCCGCCTGTGGGAGAGGCTGCACGAAGGGGCGAAGAATGCAGCGATGATCCTCCAGGTTCACGATGAGCTGATCGTCGAAGCGGGAGAGGCGGACGTCGCCGCCGTCGCCGCGCTGATCCGCGAGGCGATGGAGGGAGCGTTCGATCTCGTCGTCCCGCTCAAGGTCGATCTGGAGGTGGGGCCGAATTGGGAGGAGATGGAGCCGCCGATGTAGCGCCGTCCGCCCCGCGTTTCCTCATCTCCACGCCCGTGCTATAATTCCCCGCAGTTTTCGGAGGAGCGGAATAGCACACTATGCGCGAGGACAAAGGCGAACTGACGTGGGAGCGGTGGGAGACGGTCTTCTGGATCGTCCTGACGGTAGCAGCCCTTTTCACCCGTTTCTACATCCTCGGGGCGCGGGTGATGAGCCACGACGAGAGCCTGCACACCGAGTTCGCCTGGGACCTCTACGCCGGCAACGGCTATCGGCACAATCCGATGATGCACGGGCCGCTGCTCTTCCATCTGGCCGCGCTGAGCTATTTTCTCTTCGGGGTGAACGATTTCGCCGCCCGCTTCTTCCCCGCCCTGGCCGGGGTCGCGCTCGTGCTGACGCCGCTCCTCTTTCGCCGCTTCATCGGGCGCAAGGGCGCGGCGGCGACAGGGCTGCTCCTCCTCATCTCCCCCTCGATCACCTACTACTCGCGCTACATCCGCCACGACGTGTACAATATGCTCGCCGCCGTCCTGCTGTTGTGGGCGGCGTTGGCCTACGTGCAGAAGCGCGAGGATCGCTACCTGACCGCTTTCGCCGTGGCCTTCGCCTTTCTCTTCACCACCAAGGAGACGGCGTACATCTACGCGGCGATCTTCTTCTCCTTCGCCGCGCTGATCGAGGCCGTGCCCCTGGTGGCGCTGGAAGGCGGGGCATGGCGCTATCCCCGCTTGCGCACGCTGCTCTACGCGGCGCTGATCATCGCGGTGGTGGCGCTCCTCGTCCTCGCTGTCGCTACGCGCTATGCGCAGGTGGATACGCGCAATCTCGACGAGGCGGGCAACACCCGTGCGGCGGAACTCATCCTGCCGCTGTGGGGACGGGTCGCGCGCGATCTGGTGCTGCTGTCCCTGTTGACGGCGGGCGCGGCGCTGGTGCTGGGCGTGGGCGAGGAGCGGCTGCGCCGCTCGCCCCTCTTCGACCTGCTCGTCCTCGGCGGCACCTTCCTGCTGCCGTTAGGGTCGGCCTTCTTCATTCGATTGGCGGGTGTCGATATGCTCGGCCTGGCGACGAAGCTCACGGAGGGCGATCTGCACATCTTCCTCCAGAGGGAGACGATCGTGGCGACGCTCATCGTCCTCTCTTCGCTCGCCCTTTCCGCGCTCATCGGCCTGTGGTGGCGGCGGGAACTGTGGCCGCGGCTGGCGTTGATCTACTACGTGATCTTCACGCTCTTCTACACGACCTTCTTCACCAATCCGCTGGGGTTCATCAGCGGTCTGGTGGGCAGCCTGGCCTACTGGATGGCCCAGCAGGGCGTCGAGCGGGGAGGGCAGCCGGGCTATTACTACTTCATCGTCGCGCCGCTCTACGAATACCTCATCATCGTGCTCACGCTCGGCGGCGGTGTGGCGGCCTTCCTCCACGCCGAAAGGGGGCACTCCCGGCGATGGTTCGCGCGTCTCCTCCCCCTCTTCCTCTTCGGCTGGGCCGTGATGGCGTGGGCGGCCTACTCCATCGCCGGGGAGAAGATGCCCTGGCTGACGGTGCATCTTGCGCTCCCCGGTGCTTTCCTGGGCGGATGGTGGCTCGGACAGGTCGGTGAGCGGACGCACCTGCGACCCCGCAGGGCGGTGTGGGCCTTCGTTTTAGCCTTGCCGCTGCTGGTGGCGGGGGCCTTCTTCGTCATATCGGATGTGCCCGTCGTGCTCCAGGCGCTGCGGGGCGGTGCGCCGCCGGAAGGCTACACGCTGGCCCAGCTCGATGCCTTCGGGCAGGGGCTGGGCGGCCTGGTGGCCTCTCTCCTTTCGGCGCTCGCGATCCGCTATGCCGTCCGCCGACTGGGGGAGGAGGCCGATCGGCTCGTGCTGGCCGTCGTCGTGCTGAGCCTGGCCCTGCTCACCGTGCGCACCGGCGTGATGCTCAACTACATCAACTACGACCTGGCCAAGGAGTTCCTCGTCTACGCCCACGGCGCTCCCGATGTGAAGGTCGCCTTGCGGCAGATCGAGGACGTTTCGTGGCGGCTGACGGGCGCTCCCCACGATGTGAAGGTGGCCTACGGCGAAGATGGCTCCTGGCCTTTCTCGTGGTACCTCAACCCCCACTACCCCAATCGGTACTACTACGGCACGACGCCGGATGCGACGCAGTTGCTCGATTGCCCGGTCATCATCGCCGGATGGGCGCAGTGGGATGCGGTGGATGCCATCGTGGGGGATGATTACCTCCACTACGACTACACCTACCTCTGGTGGCCGATCGAGGATTACAAGGGCTTGACTTGGGAGCGCATCCGCGGCGCGTTGAGCGATGCACGGATGCGCCACGCGCTCTGGCAGATCATCTGGTGGCGGGACTACCACGAGTACGCCGAACTGACCGGCAAGGAGATCACCCTGAAGCACTGGCCTTACCGCAAGGATTTCCGGCTCTACGTGCGGCGGGATGTGGCGGAGGAGGTCTGGTCGTACCGCTTGGGCGGCGGGGACGAGGGGGCGGAGACGTCCTACGATCCCTATGAGGGCTGGGCGCGTTCCCTGCCCCTGGCGGGGATGATCGGCCTGACGGGCGGGCAGCCGCGCGATCTGGCCGTTGCCGAGGACGGGTCGATCTACGCCGCCGACACGGCGGGCCATCGTATCTGGCACGTCAACGCTCAGGGGAGCGTGCTGGCGCTGTGGGGCGGTCAGGGCAGCGAGTCGGGGCAGTTCCAGGAGCCGTGGGGCATCGCCCTGGACGGCGAGGGGCATCTCTACGTGGCCGACACGTGGAATCACCGCATTCAGGTTTTCGACGGGCAGGGCGGCTTCCTGCGCCAGTGGGGCGAGGAGGGGGAGGCCGCGCGCGGGACCGGCGGTGGTCTCTTCTTCGGCCCGCGCGATGTGGCCGTGGCGGCGGATGGGCGCGTCTACGTGGCCGATACGGGGAACAAGCGCGTGCAGGTCTTCGACCCCGACGGCACCTTCCTCTTCGACTTCGGGGGCGGCGGGCAAGCGCCGGGGCTGCTCAACGAGCCGGTGGGTTTGCTCTTCGACGCGCAGGGCGATCTCTGGATCGCCGATAGCTGGAACCGGCGGGTGCAGCGCTTCGACGCGGAGGGGCGTTTCATCACCACGTGGCCCGTGGTAACGTGGAACCCGCTCGATCCGCTGGACAAGCCCTTCCTCGCCGTGGACGGAGCCGGCCACATCTACACGACCGACATCGAGCATCGGCGCGTCCTCGTCTTCAATGCGGAAGGCGGCCTGCTGTGGACGCTCGGCCCGACCTTCGACGGGGGCGCATTCGCCTCGGTCGGTGGGGTGGCCGTCCATGAGGGCATCCTCTACGTGAGCGACCCGCAGGCGGGACGCATCGATCTCTTCTCCCTGCTCAGGCCGTAGCGATGGACCTCTTCGCCGCTTTTCCCGCCTTGCGCTCGCTGGAGCATTCGGCCATCACGGGGCGTGCACTGCGGCTGATCGTGCTCGCGGCGCTGCCCTACGACGGGGAGGGGTACTACTTCGCGCTCAGCGAACCGCGGTACTGGCTCCGCCGTGCCGAGGGCACCTCGATCGGCGTCGGCGGCCTGCAGGTGCGCCCCGACGCCCGCCCTCCCTTCCGCACGATTGCCCGCCATCTGCGCCGCGCGTGGCGCGTGAAGGTCGATCTGCCGCCGCTCCCCTGGCTCTACCTGCTCTGGCCGGAGGATGCCGAGGCCGTCGCCACCGCGACGCTTCCCGACCGCCTGGGGCTGCCCCACCTGTTGCTGCTCACACCGCCGCGTTTGGGCGGGGAGCCGCTGCCCGATGCCCTCGTGCAGGCGGCCTACTTCGTCCGCCTGCGCCGTCCTCCCGTCCCGAACCGCCCCTTGCTCTACGTGCGGCACGAGGCACTGCCGACCTTCCTCTCGGCGACCAGGCCCTGGCCGCTCGCGACGCTGCAGCAGTTGCCCTGGGCGGAGCTGCGGGGTGCGGTCTCGCTGCCGCCCGACGGTCTGCTCCGGCCCGTCCTGGTGCTGCGTGCCTTGCAGCGCCTTCATCACGCGGGGCTTTTCCCGCCGGATACCGAGTTGTGAGGTGAACGATGCTGGCGAACTACATTACCATCTCCCGTGTGCCCTTGCTGCTGCTGGTGATCCTCTTCATCACCCTGCCTTCGGTCGGGACGCGGGTGGCTGCCGTCCCGCTCATCCTCGTGCTCATCGCGCTCGATTCGATCGATGGATGGGTCGCCCGCTCGCGCGGGGAAAGTTCCATCCTGGGGAGCGTGCTCGATATTGCCGCCGATCGCGCGGTCGAGTACGCGCTGTGGGTAACCTTCGCCGTGGAGGGGCTGGTGCTGCTGCTCATCCCCGTTACCGTCCTCCTGCGCGGCACCTTCGTGGATGCCTTCCGCTCCGTCGCGCCCGCGCGCGGTCTGGCCCCCTTCGACCTGCTGCACAGCAAGCTGGGGCGTTTCCTCGTCGGATCGCCGTGGCTGCGCGGCCCCTACGCGCTGGTGAAGGCGCTGGCCTTTTCGCTGCTGGCGCTGACCCACGCGCTCCGAACGATGGGTAGCCCCGCTGCGGCGGGCTGGAACGTTGCTGCTCAAATCGCCGCCTGGCTCGCCTTTGCCCTCTGTCTCGTGCGCGGTCTCCCCGTCATCGTGGAAGCGCCGCGTGTCCTGATGGAGCGCTGAGGCGATGGGCAGCGCGCGGAGTTTCTTCACCGCCGGTTGGCCGACGCGGGCCGCCTTCTACTTGGGCAAGGTGCTGCCGACGTGGGGCGGCCACGCCGTCGCCGCAACGGTAGCCCGTCTCATCGTCGCTCTGCGGCTGGATATCACCTACTTCACCTACGACAATCAGCGCCACGTGCTGGGGCCGCAGGCGACGCCGAAGGAGATCAAACGGAACGTCTATCGCGTCTTCTTCAATTCCGGCAAGGCCTACTACGAGCTTTTCCACAACGTCGGGCGAGGGCGGACGAAGGCGGAGAAGTTTCGTCCGCCGGTGCGCCTCACGGAGGTAGGGAGGCGTTATATCCGCGAGGCGCTGGCGACGGGGCGCGGCGTCTGTTTCTTCGCGCCGCATATGTCCAACTTCGATATGGCCGGGATCGCACTGGCTCAAGGCTTGCCCGTTCCGTTGCAGGCACTTTCCTACGCCGACCCGCCTCCTGGCTACGAGCTTTTCAACGATCTGCGGCGGAAGGCCGGGCTGCTCATCACGCCGATCGGCACCGCCTCGCTGCGGGAGGCGATAGGGCGGCTGAAGGCAGGCGGAGCGATCATCACCGGCGTGGAGCGCCCGCTGGGGGATGGGGATGCGCCGGTCGAGTTCTTCGGCGATACGGCCTACCTGCCGACCGGCTACATCCGCCTGCCGCTGCGCACCGATTCGCTGATCATCACCCTGGCCTCCGTCTTCGAGGAGGGGGAGTACCGCATCTTAGTCAATCCACCCTGGGAGCCGATCCGCACCGGCGACCGCGAGGAGGAGGAGCGGCTCAACGTCGCCCGCGTTCTGCGGGAGATGGAGGCCTTCATCCGCCTCCACCCCGACCAGTGGCTGATGTTCGAGCCGGTCTGGAAGCCGGATATCCGCCTGCGCTGGCATATGCACCCTCGCAAGGGACGGCAGCCGACGAGGTAGAACCTGCGATGGCGGTCATCCTCGCGCTCGACAACGGTACGCAGAGCGTGCGGGCGATGCTCTTCGACGAGCGCGGCACGCTCATCCACAAGGTGAAGGTGCCGTTGACCCCCTATCGCTCGCCCCATCCGGGCTGGGCGGAAAACGACCCCGAGTACTACTGGAACCAGCTCTGCACCGCGACGCAGCGCCTCTGGCGGGAGGGGCCGATTGCGCCGCAGGCGATCGCTGCCGTGGCGCTGACGACGCAGCGCAACACGGTCGTCGCCGTGGACGAGGCGGGACATCCCCTGCGCCCGGCCATCGTCTGGCTGGATCAGCGCCGCACGGAGGGACTGCCGCCGCTGCGCGGCCCGTGGGGCGCGCTCTTCCGTCTGCTGGGGCTTTCGGAGACGATCGCCTATTTCCAGGCGGAGGCGGAGACGAACTGGATCGCCACCCATCAGCCGGAGGTCTGGCGGCGGACGCACAAGGTGCTCTTCCTTTCGGGTTACCTGACCTTCCGCCTGGTGGGGCGCTTCGCGGATTCGGTCGGCTCGCAGGTCGGCTACGTCCCCTTCGACTACAAGCGGCTCCGCTGGGCTTCGCGCCACGACTGGAAGTGGCAGGTGCTCCCCATCCGCCGCGAGCAGCTCCCGGAACTGGTGCCGCCGACGGCGCTCCTGGGGGAGATCACCGCCGAGGCGGCGGAGGCGACCGGCATTCCTCGCGGTACGCCGATGATCGCCGCCGCCGCGGACAAGGCCTGCGAGGTGCTCGGCTCCGGCGCACTGGCCCCGGAGATTGCCAGCCTCAGCTACGGGACGACGGCGACGGTCAACGTAACCTCACGCCGCTACCGCGAGCCGATCCCTCTCGTGCCGCCCTACCCTTCCGCCGTGCCGGGGGCCTACAATCTGGAGGTGCAGGTCTATCGCGGCTACTGGCTGGTCAGTTGGTTCAAGCAGGAGTTCGGGGCGCAGGAGGTGGCGGAGGCGGCGCGGCGCGGCATTGCACCGGAGGCGCTCTTCGATGAGCTGGTGGCGGCGGTGCCGCCCGGCTCGCTGGGGCTGACGCTGCAACCCTACTGGTCGCCGGGCGTGCGGCTGCCCGGCCCGGAGGCGAAGGGGGCGATCATCGGCTTCGGCGATGTCCACACGCGGGCGCACTTCTACCGTGCGATCATCGAGGGGGTGGCCTACGCGCTGCGGGAGGGGCTGGAGCGCATCGAGCGGCGGACGCACATCCCGGTGCGCGAATTGCGCGTCTCCGGCGGCGGTTCGCAGAGCGATGCGGCTCTCCAGATCACCGCCGACATCTTCGGGCTGGTGACGCGCCGTCCGCACACCTACGAGACGGCGGGGCTGGGCGCGGCGATCGATGCGGCCGTCGGCCTGGGGCTGCACCCCGACTTCGAGCATGCCGTCGCCGCAATGACGCGCATCGGCGAGAGCTTCCAGCCCGATCCGCACCGCCACGCGATCTACGATGCGCTCTACCGGCGGGTCTATCGGCAGATGTATCGCCGCCTCAAGCCGCTCTACGAGGAGATTCGGGAGATCACCGGCTATCCGCCGTCGTAGCGTCCAAAGGAGCGCCCGTGCTGCCTCGGCTCTGCCTGCCTTGATAGTGGGTGAGGGCGGGCTATAATGAGGCGGCGTCAATGATTTTTTAAGGCATTCGGCGATTAACGTTATACGAGGAGGCGTTTCTATGGCGAAGAAGATCGTAGTTGTCGGTGGCAACATCGGCGGATTGACTGTGGCGCTGGAACTCAAGCGCAAGATGAAGGATGAGGTCGAGGTAACGCTCGTCAACCCCACGCAGACCTTCACCTTCACCCCCTCGATGATCTGGGTCATCTACGGACGGCGCAAGCCCTCCCAGGCCAGCTTCAGCATGCGTCCTGCGCTGGAGAAGGCAAATGTCAAGTTCATTATGGGCAAGGCGACGAAGATCGACCCGGAGGCCAAGAAGGTCCACGTCGATACGGGGGACATCCTGCCTTATGACTTCGTCGTGATCGCGACAGGCCCCAAGCTCTACTGGGATGCCGTTCCCGGCTTGGGCCCTGAGGGTGGCTTCACCCATTCCGTCTGTACGCTGCCGCATACGCTGTCGGCCTACAAGGCATGGCAGGCTTTCCTCAAGGACCCCGGCCCCATCGTCGTTGGTGGCGTGCAGGGGGCGAGCTGCCTCGGTGCGGCCTACGAGGTCGTGCTCAACCTGGAGTATGCGGCCCGCAAGGCGGGGGTCCGCGACAAGGTGGATGTAACCTTCATCACCCCCGAACCCTTCCTGAGCCACTTCGGGATCGGCGGCATCGGGAAAGGGGCGATCAAGATGGTGGAGAAGTTCTTCCAGAAGCGTGGCATCAAGTGGATCATCAATGCCGAGGTGGAGGAGATCACACAGGAGGCCATCGTGATGAAGGATGGCCGCGTGCTTCCCCAGAAGTATACGGTGTTGATCCCACCCTTCAAGGGCGTGGATTTCCTGCTGCAGAGTCCGGATATCGCGGATGCGAACGGCTTCATCCCCACGCGCGACGATTATCGGCACGTGAAGTACGAGGACATCTACGCCGCCGGTATCGCGGTGGCCGCCGCTCCGCCGGAGGAGACGCCCGTGCCGATGGGCGTTCCGAAGACGGGCTTCCCGACCGAGACGATGGCCCGCGTCGTCGTGGACAATATCATCGCCGACATCAAGGGTGAGCCGCACAAGGAGTTCCCCCTGGCGAAGATGCCCGCGCCCTGCGTGCTGGATGCCGGTCGAGGCGAGATCATCATCTTCGTGCAGCACTTCCTGCCGCCCCACGGTTTCTCCCTCGTCATCCCCGACCCCACCGGTTCGCTGGCGAAGATCATCTTCGAAAAGTACTATCAGTGGAAGATGCGCACAGGCCGAGCCTGGTTGCCGTAACCTGGATAGAGCGAACGCGCCCCGACCAGGTCGGGGCGCGTTCGTGTTGGGGGCTGCTCAGGCGACGCCCTGCTCCTGCTTGAGGTAGCGGATCATCGGGTCGGTAACCAGCGGGACGAGGTCGCCAAGCATATGGGGCATCAGGTTGTCGATGACGCGCGGCATCAGGTCGGGCATCTGCTCTTCCATGTAGTCGGGCATGTGGATGGCCTCCTTGACCAGTTCGTTCATCTTGTCCATCACCTTGGGCATCATCTTGGGGAGGAAGATGGGGAAGAGCACGGGGAAGAAGGGCTTCATCGCCTCCAGTGCGCCGGGGATGTGCGCCATCTTGCGCATCATCGAGCCCATCCCGTAGGGCATAGCGTCGATGAGTTCCGGCCACATCTGCTCCATGATCCTGGCGAAGCCCTCCGGTGTCATCAGGGCGATCATCCCCTCGAAGACCTGCCACTGCCGCTGGACCTCCGGATCGGGGTTCTCGAAGGTGTAGCCGAGGGCCTCGCTCGCCAGGTGCGCCAGATCGACGACCTCGATGGGGGCGTCGGTCTTGTTGCGCGTAACGCGGAACTGGAACTCGCAGCAGGGGCACAGGGAGACCAGCTTCTCGGCTCCCGTCTCCAAGGCTTCGTTGATGCGGAAGGTGCCGACCTTTTTGCCGATCTCCGGGTCGCTGATGAGGGTGATGACGCCACCGCAACAGTGGGCCTCCTCGCGGTTGAAGGCCATCTCCACGAGTTCCACGTTGGGGATGGCCTGGAGCAGCGCCCGCGGCGGTTCGTAGACGCCGGAGGCCCGCCCGATGTGGCAGGAATCGTGCCAGGTTACCTTCGTCTTCTCCGCGCCGTTTTCCGGGAAGGCGAACTGCCCCGCGGCGATCTGCTCTTCCAGCACCTCGGTGTAGTGCTTGGCTTTGATGGGATAGGGGATACCCAGCTTCTCGGCCCACTCCGGATAGACGTGCCGCCACACCATATCGCAGGCCGGACAGGAGGTCGTGACCGTCTCCGCACCGGCTTCCAGCATCGCCTCGATGTTCTTCCGCATCACCCGTTCGAAGACGTCCCACTTGCCCGCGACGAGGGCCGGAAGGGCGCAGCAGTTCTCCTTCTCGCCCAAGTAGGTGAAGTCCACACCGGCTTCGTCCAGCAGGCGGACCGTAGCCTGGGCGATGTCATTTTCGACGTAGCTGGCCGTGCAGCCCGCAAAATAAGCCACCTTGGCCTTGTGCTCCGGCCCGTGCTTCGCCTTGAGGTCGTCCGGGAACCAGGCGCTGCGATCTTTGCGATAGGCCCCCCAGATGTTCCCGTTGTCGTCCAGGGAGGCCATCATCATCTCGAAGGGCGGTATGGTCATCCGCTTGTCCTCGTCGATCAGCTTGCCGCGCAGTTCCATCCACGACGGCTCGATCGGCAGGGCCTCGGAGCAGCGGTAGTTGCACATCTCGCAGGTGGTACAGGCCAGGAAGGTGTCAACCTGCTCCTGCGACCATTTCTCCCGCCCTTCGATGTACTCGCGCAGCCAGAACCACTTGCCGCGGGGGCTTTGGCTTTCCCAGCCGCGTCCGTAGAATTGATCGCATTCCTGCACGCAGAAGCCGCACTGCGAGCAGGCGTAGGCGTACCAGACCAGTTCTTTCGGGATGCCGCGCACCGCCTTGGGCGGGATGCGCTCGCCCAGCTTGACCTTCACGGCGTTGCCGAAGGGGCGGATGAGCGGCTCGAAACCGGCGGCCATCTTCAGGAAGGTGGGCATCAGCCCGCCGTCGAGGACCTTGCCGGGGTTGAAGATACCGGCGGGGTCGACGCGGCGCTTGTACTCGCGCAGACGGCGAACCTTGTCCGCGCCTAACACCTTGTCCGCCATCTTGCTGAAGTAGAGACCGGTGGCGTATGGCCGCCCGCCGAACGCCTCCGCCGTCTTGAGCACGGTGAGCGAGAGGCCGAAGATGAAGTTGTAGGCAAAGCTGCGCTGGTCGGCGGGGATGAAGCCGAGGACGATGGCTTCCGATGTGCCGTTGCGCCCCCGGCGGATGATCATCCCTTCCATCGCGATGGTCTGGCTGATCCGCTCGCTCAGCGTGGCCAGCGTTTTGCCGAGGCCCTCGACCGGGACGACGACCTCCGCCGGAACGAGGCTGGGGCCGAGCCGCTTGATCGACATAATCTTGAAGCGCTCGTCCCATTCGTGATGGGCCAGGTCTTCGGCCAGGAGATCGCCCCCGCTTTCCCGTGCCAGGCGGGCCAGCGTCGGCTGCACCGCTCGCCGGTCGAGCGCGCGGTAGACGACGGTAACGATGTAGCGCTCCGGCAGGAGGACGCGCTCCTCCTCCACGCCGCCGTGCTCGGCGAGCGGCGCGCGGTTCTTGAGCGAGACCATGCCGGGGTTGACGAAGCTCAGCGACCAGAGGGGAAGGTCTGCGCCGATGATGCCCTCGATGAAGCGCTGCATCGCCGTCGGCTGCTCGAAGGTGAAGCCGAGGACCTCCATCCGCTCCAGCGGCTTGACCTTGAAGGTGATCTGCGTGATGATGCCGGTGATCCCCTCCGCTTCGTAGAGCATCTCCAGCGCGTCGGCCCGCAATTCCTGCACGATGCCGTTGCCCTGCACGACGCGGGCGCTGACCACGTTGTCGATGAACCAGCCGGCCTCATACGAACCGAAGCCGCCGCCGCCCTGCGCCAGCCACCCGCCGACCGTCGAGGAGGGGTAGCTGCTCGGATAGGTGCGTAGCGTCAGCCCCTCGACGTTGATCGCCTTGTCCACCTGCTCCCAGGTGATGCCGGGTTCCGTGGTAACCGTCATTGCCTGGGGATCGACGGCGACGACGCGGCGCATGCGGTAGAAATCCACGACGACGCCCCCCCTCACGGGGAGGACGCCGCCATAGCCCGAGGAGGCCATCCCGCGCGGGACGAGATTGACCTTCTCGCGCGCCGCCCACTGCACCAGCTTGACGATCTCCTCTTCGGACTGGGGCTGGACGATGGCGTCGGCCAAATGCTTGCCCAGGAGCGGCTTGACGAGACGGGGCATCTCGCCGATGTCGTGACTGTAGAGCTTCCGCTCCAGGCGGCGATCGTTGTAACGTTCTCCGAAGGTGGACTGGAGCCAATCCTTTTGGGATGGTGTCAAAGACATAAGAGCCTCCTCTGCTAAGTAGATTGAGCCTGCAAGATCACAGCGTTGCGGTGCGCGAGTTCGGCGATGAAACCGCGCAGAATCTCCAAAGCATCGATCAAGCTGGGGTCGCTGAGTGAATACGAGGTGCTTTGCCCGTGGCGCTCCCGCGTAACCAGGCCGCGTTCCCGCAAAATGCGCAGATGATGGGAGACGGTCGGCTGGGGGACACCCAGCGCCTCCGTCAGTTGGGAGACCGTGAGAGGTCGCTCCGCCAGCAGGTAGAGGATGAGCAGCCGTTTGGGGTCGCTGAACCCTCTGCAGATGTAGTGATGGAACAGCTCCGCTTCCTGCACCGTAAACGGCTTCATCGGTGATGCTCCCGTGCGATGATATGGAGATATGCACATATCTTCATAGCTTCATCATAGGCCGGAGAGGCAAGCGGGAGTAGTGACGTTTGTCATCTTTCGGCTATGACATAGCCGAGAAAAGAAAAGCCCCCTCATCACGAGGGGGCGTGATTCGAGCAGGCCGGTTACGCAATGACGCCCAGTTCGCGCCCGACCTTGGCGAACTTCTCCAGGCCGAAGTCCAGGTCTTCCTGCGTCAGCGCGGCGGAGAGCATCACGCGGATGCGGGCCAGCCCCTTGGGGACGGTGGGATAGCCCAGCGCCATCGCGAAGACACCCTCATCGAAGAGGCGGCGGCTGAACTGCTTGGCGAGCTTCACATCGCCGAGCATCACCGGCGTGATGGGGGTTACGCTCTGCCCGACGTCGAAGCCCAGCTCCTTCATTGCCGTCTTGAAGTAGTCGGTGTTCGCCCAGAGGCGATCGACCAGTTCGGTCGATTCGGAAAGAACATCGATGGCGGCGATGCAGGCGGCCGTATCGGCGGCGGTTACAGCGTTGGAGAAGAGGAAGGGGCGTGCCTTCTGCCGCAGGTAGTCCACGATGATCTTCTTGCCGGCAATGACTCCGCCGACGACGCCGAAAGCCTTGGAGAAGGTGCCGATCTCCACGTCGAACTTGCCGTGCAGTCCGAAGTGATCGACGATGCCTCGGCCACCCTCGCCCAAGACGCCCTCGCCGTGGGCGTCATCGACCATCGTCATCAGCCCGTAGCGCTCGGCGACCTCGTAGATTTTGTCCAGCGGCGCGACATCGCCGTCCATCGAGAAGACGCCGTCGGTGACGACGAGGCCGCGGCGGTAGTCGGGCAGGTGCTCCTTGACCTTCGCCTCCAGGTCGTGCGGATCGCAGTGCTCGTAGACGATGATCTTCGCGCGGCTCAGCCGTGCGCCGTCGATGATGCTGGCGTGATTGAGCCGGTCGGAGAAGATGACATCGCCCTTGCCCACCAGCGGCGGGATCGCCGCCTGATTGGCGAGGAAGCCGCTCTGCACGTAGAGCGCATCCTCCACCTTTTTGAAGGCGGCAACCTTGCGCTCCAGTTCCTGGTGCAGGGCCAGCGTCCCGGCGATGGTGCGTACCGCCGTTGGCCCCACGCCGTAGCGATCCACCGCCTCCTTCGCCGCTGCCTTCAGGCGGGGATGGTCGGCCAGGCCGAGGTAGTTGTTGGTGCAGAGGTTGAGCACGCGCTTGCCATCCACGACCATCCACGCGCCCGGCGGCGATTCGATGGTCCGCAAGTGGATGAGGAGGCCGCTTTCCTCCAGTTCGTCCATCGCATCCTGAATCCAGGCCAGCTTCTTTTCGGTCATCCTTACCTCCTGATGATGAATGGATGGTGGCGCTACGCGCCGGGGTACATCACGATCTTGCCGCTCTTGCCGGAGGCCATAATCTGGATGGCCTCCTCCCAGCGGCTCAAGGGGAACTCGTGGGTGATGATAGGACGGAGATCGACAGCGCCGGAGGCGATCAAGGCCCGCATCATATACCAGGTCTCCCAGAGCTTGCGCCCCACGATGCCGTGGATGGTGATCCCCTTCATAATCACCAGGTTGTCCAGGTCGAGCTTCTCGATGGGCGTGGGGGAGAGACCGAGGAGCGCCGCTTCCCCGCCCGGCTTGAGCAGCCCCAGCCCCTGCTTGAGCGCCGCGTGCGCTCCCGACATCTCCAGCAGCACGTCGAAGCCCTTGTTGCGCACGATGTCTTGGGCCTTGCGCTCCACGTCATCCTCCAGCGGGTTGAGCGCCAGGTCGGCCCCGACCTTGCGGGCCAGCTCCAGCCGGTAGGGGCTGATGTCGGTCGCCACGATGGTCTCCGCGCCGAAAGCACGCGCGACGGGGATGGACATCAGACCGGCGGGGCCGCATCCGGTGATGAGGACCGTCTTGCCGCGCACATCCACCGAGGAGACGGTGTGGACGGAGTTGCCGAAGTTCTCCTGCAAGCTGGCGACGGGCAGCGGCATATCGGGGGGATTTTTCCACGCATTTTCCACAGGAATGGCGATGTATTCCGCATAGGAGCCGTTGGTATCCACACCGATGATGCGTGTCCGTTGACAGACGTGGTATTTGCCGAGCTTGCACTGCTGGCAGGTGCCGCAGACGATGTGGCTTTCCGCCGAGACGTAGTCGCCGACCTGCGGCTCATCGGGGCGGACCTCCTCGCCGACGGCGACGATCTCCCCGGCGAATTCGTGCCCGATGATCAGCGGCGGTCGCAGTCTCCCCGCCGACCAGGCATCCCACTTGTAGATGTGGACATCGGTGCCGCAGATGGAGGTAGCCTTCACCTTGACGAGCACGTCGCGCGGCCCTATCTCCGGTATCTCCGCTTCGATCATCTCCATCCCGGGACCGGGCCTCAACTTGGCAACCGCCTGCATCTTAGTCATAGAGACTCCTTTCGTTAGAATTGTTAAGGCACGACATTGACGACTTTAGTATAGCACGCATAGAGCAGCCTTTCAAACAAGAGAGGGCAGTGTGTGTTGTCGCTTCGCCGCAGGGAGGCTCATCGCGACGGCGTCGAGGCGCGCAATTCTTGACATCGTAAACGTTTTCGCTTATACTGGGTATGCTTCGTAAACGTTTGCGATGGGGGTTGGTATGCCCGTTACCCTGCACGATCTGGCCAGGAAACTCGGGGTGTCCGTTGCGACCGTCTCCCGTGCGCTCAGCGGTGCTCCCGGCGTTGCCGAAGAGACGCGGCGGCGCATCGTCGAGGCCGCCGAGGCGATGCAGTATCGTCCCAACGTTCTGGCTCAGCGCTTGCAAAAACAGCGCACCGATACCATCGGCTTCATCATCCCCACCTTCGGGCCGCGCTTTTCCGACCCCTTCTTCAGCGAACTCCTGGCCGGCATCGGCAATGAGGCCGCCGTCCACGAGTACGACCTCCTCGTTTCGACCCGCCCGCCCGGCGAGGAGGAGATGATCGCCTACGAGCGAATGGTGCAGGAGCGCCGCGTGGATGGCCTGCTCGTCGTGCGCACGCGCCGACACGATCCGCGCATCGAGTACTTGCAGAGCCACCACTTTCCCTTCGTGGCCTTCGGGCGTTGTGAGGCGGAAGAGCCATTTCCCTATGTCGATGTGGACGGCGAGGCAGGAATGTACCGCCTGACTCATCACCTCATCGCCAAAGGCCACCGTCGCATTGCGTACATCACCGTCTCCGATGCGTTGATGTTCTCCCACTATCGCATTCAGGGGTACCGGCGAGCTTTGGAGGAGGCCGGCCTTCCCTTCGATGCCGAGTTGATCGTCGAGGCGGGGATGAGCGATGAAGAGGGATTCCGCGCCGGTCAAGCGCTGCTGCGCCGGGAGCCGCCGCCGACGGCGATCATCGCGGCGACCGACCTCATCGCCCTGGGCGTGATGGGGGCCGCCGAGTCGTGCGGCGTGCAGGTGGGGAGCGATTTGGCCGTTGCCGGCTTCGACGACATCTCCCTGGCGAGCCTTGCCCATCCTCCTCTGACGACTTTGCGGCAGCCGATTTACGCCATCGGACAGACGATCTGCCGCATGTTGCTGGAGCGCATCCTCCAGGGCACGATTGCCGAGCCTTATCGTCTCCTCCAGCCTGAGCTGATAGTCCGTGCTTCGACGGACTTTGTCTATCCATCCGAATGAAAGGAGGTTTTGAACCGAATCTCGTGAGCGTTTGTCGTACCCATCATCCCTTGAGCCGTTCATTTCCAAACTAAAAGGAGGAGGTAGATGAAGAGGAAGTTGATGTTCGTTCTTGGGCTGCTGACTGTTGTCAGTATGTTGCTCGTCGCCTGCCAGCCGCAGGTCGTGACTGTCGAGAAGACGGTCGAAGTGCCGGTAACGGTGGAGAAGACCGTAGAGGTTACGGTCGAGGTCCCCGTCGAGCCGGAGGTCGTCATTGAATTCTGGACGACGGACAACGAGGAGGAGCGCGTCGCCCGCTATGAAGAGGTCGCTGCTCGTTTTATGGAGGAGCACCCGGAGATCGAGGTGCGCATCGTCCCGATCGAGGAGGCGGGCGTCTCGCAGCGCATCGCCACGGCACGCGCGGCCAACCGTATGCCGGACATCGTCCGCATGGGCGTGGAGCGCGTGGCGGCCTTCGCCGCCGACGGCATCCTCGACGAGGACGCAGCGACCGAGGTCATCAAAGCCGTCGGCGAGGACGACTTCCGCGAAGGCCCGCTGGAGATGGTTACCGATCCCGCCACCGGCAAGTACGCCGCCATCCCCTTCGACGGCTGGATCCAGGCGATCTGGTATCGGCAGGATGTCTTCGACAAGCTGGGGCTGAATCCGCCCATCAGTTGGGATGACATCAACGCCGCGTGCGACACGCTGCCCGGTCAGGAGGGGCTGCTCTACGCGCTGACGTTGGGCACCGATCCGGGGCAGAACTACCCGCACCAGATCTTCGAGCAGGTCGCCATCTCCAACAACGCCTGGCCCTTCGACGAGGAGGGCAACGTAACCTTCAACACGCCGGAGATGATCGAGGCGCTGCGCTTCTACACCAGCCTCCAGCGCTGCGCCGTGCCCGGCCCGCAGTACTGGCGCGGGGCGCGTGAGGCCTACGAGCTTGGGCAGGCCGGGATGCTCTTCTACAGCACCTACATCATGGATGACCTGGTGGAAGGCTCCGGCACGGAGGGCGGCGGCAAGGTGCAGATCGCCATCGAGGACCTGGCCCGCAAGACCGGCTTCGCGCCGAAGATGGTCGGGCCGAACGGCGAGGCGACCTACGGCCAGTTGGTCACGCTGGCGATCCCCGTCGGGGCCGATCCGGAGGCCAAGATGGTGGCCGAATACTTCCTCACCGAGGGCTACCAGGACATCCTCTCGCTCGCGCCCTTCGGCAAGGTGCCGGTGCTCAAGAGCGCCGTGGACGAGTGGCGGCAGAGCAGTGAGTACTTCCAGTACTACTCCGACGAGACGATGGAGCAGATCGCCAACGGCTACGATGCGATGCAGCGCTGGCTCTTCCGCCCCGACTACGACGCAACCGAGCGGGCGGTAATCGGCGACATCGAGGGACGGCTGCTCATCCCGCAGGCGATCAGCGCCATTGCGCTGGAGGGCACGATGACGCCGGAGACGGCGGCGGCGTGGCTCCAGGAGCAGGTGGAGGCGATGCTCGCGGAGCGTCAACAGCAGTAGCGTAGCGACTCTCTCCCATCCCGCAGTCAGGCCCTCCGGGGAGGTCGCCCTCGGAGGGCCTTCCACCGAAAGGAGGCGGTATGTCAACGGCCCGAAAAGCCATCCCCCGCCGTCGCGGCTCGATGGTAGCGCAGGAGACGCGATTGGCCTGGGCTTTGGTCTCGCCGACCTTTCTCATCGTCTTCGGCCTGGTGCTCTTCCCCGCCATCTTCAGCGTCTGGATTAGCTTTCACGATGTAACCCTGCGCAATCTGAACGATGTCTTCCACGCCCCCTTCGTGGGCTGGCAGAACTACCGCAATGTGATCAACGACTTTGCCTTCAAGTATCAGGGGCCGCAGAGTTGGGGCGCGGCGGTAACGAGCATCGTCTATTCCTTCGCCTCAACGATCCTCACGGTCATTGTCGGACTCATCGCAGCG
Organism: Anaerolineae bacterium; assembly: GCA_026991395.1. GTDB lineage: Bacteria > Chloroflexota > Anaerolineae > B4-G1 > SLSP01 > JALXBP01. The sequence continues at coordinate 25,543 of JALXBP010000144.1, forward strand.
CTGCTGCTCAACCGTCCTTTCCGCGGGCGGGGGCTGACACGTGCCATCTTCCTCATCCCCTACGTCGCGCCCATCGTCAGCGTGGCCTTCGTCTGGCGCTGGATCCTCGACCCGCGTCCCTCCGGCGTGCTCAACGACGTGCTGATGCGGCTGGGCCTGATCGAGATGCCCAAAGCCTATCTGGCGACGCGCGGGCTGGCCTTGGTGCTCGTCATCATCTTCGAGGCCTGGCGCTACTTCCCCTTCGCCATGCTGATGATCCTCGCCCGCCTGCAGGCGCTCGACAAGACGCTCTACGAGGCGGCGAAGGTGGACGGGGCCAACACGCTCCAGCAATTCTGGTACGTTACCCTGCCCGACCTGCGCTACGTCATCGGCTCCGTCTTCCTCCTGCGGCTGATGTGGACCTTCAACAAGTTCGACGACATCTGGCTGCTGACGGGCGGCGGCTACGGGACGAACGTCCTGCCGGTGCTCACTTACCAGTTCAGCTTCAAATCCTACAACTTCGGCAAGGGTGCGGCGACGGCGATGATCCTTCTGGCCATCCTGGTCATCTTCCTCCTCGTCTACGTCCGCCTGGTGATGCGCGACACCGATGCGAGCTGAGGAGGGGACGATGGAAAAAGAAGCGATGAATCCCATCACCTACGTCGCGCGGCGGTTCGACTTCTGGCAGATCGTCTCGCTCATCGCCCTCGTCTTCTTCCTCGTCAGCATCCTCTTCCCCTTCTACTGGATGGTCTCTTCTTCCTTCAAGAGTTATCAGGAGATCGGCGGCGTCCATCCCACCTACGTACCGGCCAAGCTCCGGCTCGATGCCTACCGCGAACTCTTCGATCCGAATCATCCCAGCTACCAGAACTTCGGTCGGAATATCCTCAACAGCGTGCGCGTGGCGGTACCGACGGCCATCATCGCCGTCATCCTGGCGACCTTGGGGGCCTACGCCGTTGCCCGCCTGCGCTTTCGGGGGCGCGAGGCGCTGATGAACAGCATCCTCATCATCTACCTCTTCCCCGGCATCCTGCTCATCATCCCGCTCTTCGCTATGCTCTCCAAGGTCGGCGCGAGCATCGGCTTCGAGGTGCAGGACAACCTCAACGTCCTCGTCTTCACCTACCTGGCACAGACGCTGCCGGTGGCGCTCTACATGCTCGCCAACTACTTCCGCACCATCCCGGAGGAGATCGAGGAGGCGGCGCTCATCGACGGCTGCTCCCGTCTGGAGGTGATCTGGCGGGTAACGCTGCCGCTTTCCATCCCTGCGCTCGTCTCGGTCGCCATCTACACCTTTATGATCGCCTGGAACGAGTTCCTCTACGCCTTCGTCTTCCTCAACAGCCGCGAGCTTTTCACGATGCCGATCAAGATCAACACCATCTTCAACGATCCCAGCCCCCGCCCCCACGTGGTGATGGCCGCCTCGACGATTATGACCATCCCCGTCGTCCTCCTCTTCCTCAGCCTGGAGCGCTTCCTGGAGGAGGGATTGACGGCGGGCGGGGTCAAGGGATAATTTCCGCCATCTGGGAGTGCCCCAATGACGGGAAGAGGCTATGAATAGCGAACGAGTCATAACACGCATTCGAGAGCATCTCGTTTTTCTCTACGGTGAGGAGGAGGGACGACGGGTGATGTCCCTCCTCTTGCCGCGCCTGGAGCGTTTCCGCCTTCGACATCCTGCCCTGCAGCAGGCCCCGCCACCGGAGGATCGGTTGAGCGAGAAGGATGCCCTGCTGATCACTTACGGCGATCAGGTGCGCGAGGAGGGGCGTCCGCCGCTCCAGAGTTTGGGCGAGGTGTTGCGGCGTTATGCGAGGCCCTTCATTTCCATAGTCCACCTGTTGCCCTTCTTCCCCTACTCCTCCGACGACGGCTTCTCCGTCATCGACTACACCACCGTCAACCCGGCGTGGGGAAGTTGGGAGGATGTGGAGCGGCTGGGGCGCTCGTTCAGGCTGATGTTCGATGCCGTCATCAACCACATCTCGCGCAAGAGCGAGTGGTTTCGACGCTTCCTCGCCGGCGATCCGGCCTTCGCCCGCGCCTTCATCACCGTCGATCCGGGCGTCGATCTCTCGCAGGTCGTGCGCCCCCGTGCCCTGCCGCTGCTGACGCGCGTCGAGACGGTTGCCGGTCCTCGCTGGGTCTGGACGACCTTCAGCGAGGATCAGATCGACCTCAACTATGCCGACCCGCAGGTGCTGCTGCGCATCGTGGACGTGCTGCTGACCTACGTCGCCCACGGGGCGGAGATCATCCGCCTGGATGCCATCGCCTACCTGTGGAAGAAGATCGGCACGCCCTGCATCCACCTGGAGGAGACCCACCGCGTCGTCAAGCTCTTCCGCGCCATCTTCGACGCCGTCGCGCCGGGGGTGATGATCATCACCGAGACCAACGTTCCCCACGAGGAGAACATCGCCTACTTCGGCAACGGCGAGGACGAGGCGCAGTTGGTCTATCAGTTCCCGCTGCCGCCGCTGGTGCTGCACACCTTCGTCCAGGGGAACAGCGAACGTCTGACGGCCTGGGCTTCGTCCGTGAAGCCGCCATCGCCGGAAACGACCTTCTTCAATTTCCTCGCTTCGCACGATGGCATCGGTCTCCGCCCGGTGGAGGGATTGCTGACCTCGGCGGAGGTGGAGGCGCTGGTCAAGCGGACGCTGCACCACGGCGGATATGTCTCCTACAAGGCCAATCCCGACGGGAGCCGCAGCGTTTACGAGTTGAATATCTCCTACTTCGACGCGCTTTCCGATCCACAGGGAGAGGAGCCGCTCGCGCTCCAGGTCGCCCGCTTCGTCGCCGCGCACGCCATCATCCTCGCCCTGCAGGGATTGCCGGCACTCTACGTCCACAGCCTCTTCGGCTCTCGCAGCGATCGCGCCGCTGTGGAGCGGACAGGTCGGCAGCGGGCCATCAACCGCGCCAAGTTCCGGCGGGATGATCTGGAGGCAGCGCTGGCCGATCCCGCCTCACTGCGGTCGCAGGTCTATCGGGCGCTGATTCGGCTGCTGGAGGTGCGCCGTCGCCACCCGGCCTTCCACCCCGGAGCCGAACAGCGCATCCACGATTGGGGCAGGGGCTTCTTCGTCGTCGAACGGCTCGCCGCCGAGGAGCGGATCATCGCCGTCGTCAACGTTACGGCGGAAGGACAGCGGCTGAACCTCCCGCTGCGGGGCCGATGGGCCTCCCTGCTTGACGGCACGGCGCTGACCTCGCCCGCCTCGACGACCCTCCCGCCCTACGGCATCCTCTGGCTCCGCTCGGAGGCGGGGGGGTAAGGCAAACGCGGCGACGGAATCACAGACCGCCCTTCACGAAATCCACGGAGGAGTGATGAATCACAAACCGGGACGCATCGCTTTCGTCTCAACGCGCATCGCCGGAACGGACGGGGTCTCGCTGGAGATTGCCAAGTGGGCGCAGGTGCTGGAGGGGCTTGGCCATCGTTGCTACTATTTCGCCGGGGCGTGCGACCGACCTGCGGCCTATTGCTACGTGGCCGAAGAGGCCCATTTCGCCTATGAGCCGGTGCGGCGTCTTGCCGGGGATCTCTTCGATGCCGAGCGACGCAAGCCGGAAAGCTCGGATAGCGTCGATCGGTTGCGGCTCGTACTCAAGCGGCATCTCCGCCGTTTCCTCGAGGAGGTCAAGCCCGACCTCCTCATCGCCGAGAACGTGCTCTCGCTGCCGATGAACATCCCGCTGGGGCTGGCGCTGACGGAGGTCATCGCCGAGACGGGATTGCCGACCATCGGGCATCATCACGACTTCTGGTGGGAGCGTCAACGTTACGCCGTCGGCGCGGCGCAAGATTACCTGCGTGCGGCCTTTCCACCGACGCTGCCCAGCGTGCGCCACGTCGTCATCAACAGCGTCGCGGCACAGCAGTTGGCGCTCCGTGCGGGCGTCGGCTCGATGCTCATCCCCAACGTGATGGACTTCGACGCCCCGCCACCCCCGCCCGATGGCTACGCCGCCGATCTCCGCGCCGCGCTGGGCTTGCCGGAGGGAGCCTGCTTCATCCTTCAGCCGACGCGCGTCGTGCCGCGCAAGCGGATCGAGCGGGCCATCGAGCTGGTGCGCCGCCTGGACCTGCCCGCCGTCCTCGTCGTCAGCCACAGCGCGGGCGATGAGGGGATGGCCTACCAGCGCTACCTGGAGCATTACGCCCGCTTCCTCGGCGTGCCGCTCCTCTTCGCCGACGCGATCATCGCCCCGCAGCGGGGGCGCACCGCCGACGGGCGCAAAATCTACAGCCTGGCCGATGCCTACCAAGCCGCCGACCTCGTAACCTACCCCTCCGCCATCGAGGGCTTCGGCAACGCCTTCCTGGAGGCCGTCTATTACCGCAAGCCGATCGTCGTCAACCTCTACGAAATCTTCCAGACCGACATCGGCCGTAAAGGGTTCCAGGTGATCGGCTTCCGCAACTACATTACCGAGGCGACCGTTGCGCGAGTCCGCGATATCCTGCTGCATCCGGAGCGTTATCGTGCGATGTGGGAGCGCAATTACGAGTTGGGACGGCACTTCTATTCGCATGCCGTGCTGGAAAGGCGGCTCGTCGCGCTTTTGGACGAGATGTTGGCCCCGTGAGGGCTATCGGCGGGGGTGGAAGTGATCGGGGTAGAGCCGCTGGAGGAAGGCGAGGCTCTGTTCCAGCGCCTGATGATTGTCGATCTCGATGATCAACCAAGGGGTGCGCGGCAGGCGGAAGATGTAAGGCAGGAGCCGGGCGTAGTTGAGTGCGCCGCCGGTAACGTTGAGGGCGAGATGTTCATCGACGACACCGCGCGAGTTGTTCATATGGACGTGGATGATGTAGGGGGCGAGGACGTCGAACCATATCTTGACGTCGCTCTTCTTGTTGTGGCGGTAGAGGTAAGCGTGGCTGACGTCGAGGCAGATGCCCAGGTGGGGGATGGTGAGATCGTAGAAGAGACCGTGCAGGACGAAGGGATCGGGGTCCCACATATTTTCCAGTGCGACCTCCAGATCGCGTTTGGCGAGTTCCTCGCTCATCTCCGACCAGAATTCCCGTTGACGCTCGATCCACTCACGGCGGTACTGTTCGGTACGGATCATCGGCAGGAAGTTGGTGTGGAAGACGATGTGCTTGGCCCCCAGTTCGGCGGCGATGTCCATGCTGAGCAGGTAGCGCTGACGGGTTACGGCTACGATGCGGGGGTCTGGGCTGGCCGTGGACATATCAAAGAAGGCCCCGTGGAAGGAGAGGGGACCTTCGAAGTTGCGTAGTTGCTCTTTATAGCGGGCGAGTAACTCCCTCCAGCTATACTCCATCACGCTGGGATTAGAGAAGGCTTGTATCTCCAATCCGCAACCGTATTCCCGTGCCAACCGCAGATGTTCGGTGATATCGGGGCTATAGGAAGCAACCAGAATCGGGTTCATAAGATTCCGCATTCGGACGATGCCCGCGGCTACCGGTCAACGATACTGCCTTGCACCCAGCGGAGACGCTCGGCAAGAGAGCTTACTCTACATTGTAGCGGTATCTATGGAAAAGACAACGTAAGAAAATTCAAACGGAGTTTGGGGCGTCAGTGCCCCAAACGGGCGATCTCCTCCTCGGCTACCTTGGGATCGAGTTTGCGGAAGAGGGGTTTGGGCTTGCTCAGCGGTTGACCGGCTGGTAATTCACTGTAAGCCCATTGCCCTTCGGCGGAGGCGGGATCGTAGCGGAGTACAGGATAGCGTTTCCCCTCGCTCGTGACCTCCTCGATGCGCTGTTCGCCGAAGAGGGGGCGTTCATAGCCCAGGTAGCGGTGGAGCTTCTCCGCGGAGAAGGGGAGGAAGGGGGCCAGGAGAGTCTTCAGGTTGTTGATGACCTGCAAGGCGACGTAGAGCGTTGTCCCGGCAGCCTGGCGATCCTCTTTGATGCGGAACCAGGGAGCCTTGAGCTCCAGGTAGCGGTTGGTCTCTCGGGCCAGTTGCAGGGCGGCGGTCAGGGCTGCGCGGAAGTGTGCCGCGCTCAACGCCTCGCCTACCGTCTCGAAGGCCTCGCGGGTGAGGGCGAGCATCTCGCGGTCGCGGGCGTCGAGTTGTTGAGGCACGGGCACCTCCCTGTAGTGCTTGGCGGTGAAGGAAAGCACGCGATGAACCAGGTTGCCCCAGATGGCGACGAGTTCGCCGTTGTTGCGCTGGACGAAGTCCTCCCACGCGAAATCGCTGTCGCTCGTCTCCGGCATCACCCTCGTCAGGTAGAAGCGGACGGCGTCGGCATCGTATCGCTCCAGCAGATCGGGTATCCAGACGGCCCAATGGCGGCTCTTGGAGGCCTGGGCACCCTGGATATTCATAAACTCGTTGGCCGGTACATCGTAGGGCAGGTTGAAACGTCCCTCGTCGGTGTAGAGCCGCTCGACACCGATGAGTTCCGCAGGCCAGATGATGGTGTGGAAGGGGATGTTGTCCTTGCCGATGAAGTAGTAGCTTTTCGCGGCAGGATCGTACCACCACGCTTTCCATGCGTCGTCGTCGCCGCTCAATCGTGCCCATTCGATGCTCGCCGAAAGGTAGCCGATGACGGCCTCGAACCATACGTAGAGCCGTTTGTCCTCGTAGCCTTCCAGGGGGACGGGTATCCCCCACTTGATGTCGCGTGTGATCGGCCGCCCTTTAAGCCCCCCCTTGACGTAATTGCGCGAGAACTTGATGACGTTAGGCCGCCAGTGTTCCTTGTCCTCCTCCAGGTAGGCGCGAATCTGCGGTTCCAGCTTGGGCAGATCGAGGAAGAAATGCTCCGTCTCCCGCACGACGGGGATCGAACCGTCGATGGTGCAGCGAGGGTCTTGCAGTTCCAGGGCGTCGAGGATGCGTCCGCAGTTGTCGCACTGGTCGCCGCGGGCTGAGGTGTATCCGCAGTAGGGGCACGTCCCTTCGACGTAGCGGTCGGGGAGGAAGCGATGCAAAGTCTCGGAGTAGAATTGACGCTCCTTCTTCAGGTAGAGGTAGCCCTTTTCCCACAGGCTCAGGAACATCGCTTGGGCAACGCGGTGGTGATTGGGGGTGTCGGTGTGGGTGAAGAGGTCGTAGGAGATGCCAATGGCTTTCTGCGTCTCGAGGAAGCGCCGGTGGTAGCGCCGGAAGATCGTCTCCGGTGTTACGCCCTCCTCCTCGGCGTGGACGGTGATCGGCGTGCCGTGGGAGTCGGAGCCGGAGACCATGAGCACCTCATTCCCCGCCAGCCGGTGGTAGCGTGCGAAGATGTCCGCGGGCAGATAGGCCCCGGCCAGATGCCCGACATGCAGGTCCCCGTTGGCGTAGGGCCAGGCGACGGCGACGAGAATGCGCTGCGTCATAGCTTACCTCCTTGATGCAAACCTTTCGTGGCAAGAGTATAGCCGAACGTTCCTAAAGAGAAAGACCGCCAGCGAGGCTGACGGTCTCCGATGCCGTGGGCGCGAAACGCGCCGGGGTCAGGGAGCCTCGCACCGCCGACCCCATGGCAGGCTTCGCATCATCATAAGGATCGTGCTTCGTTTCATCGCAAGAGATAATCACGCAGTTCTCTGCTGCGCATCGGATGACGCAGACGGCGCAGGGCCTGTCCCTCGATCTGGCGGATGCGCTCGCGGGTCAGGCCGAACTTGCGCCCGACCTCTTCCAGCGTGTAACTGCGGTTGTACTGCAATCCGAAGCGCATACGCAGGATGCGCACCTCGCGCGGATGAAGGGTCGCCAGGGCCTCCTCCAGCTTGATGCGCAACATCTCCTGGTAGGTCGTCTCCGGCGGGGTGAGGGTGCGTTCATCCTCGATGAAGTTGCTCAGTTCGCTGTCCTCGTCCTCGCCCACCGGCTTCTCCAGGCTCAGCGGCTGCCAGGAAACGCGCATCATCCACTGGACCTTGCGTGGATCGAGATCGAACTCCTCCGCCAACTCTTCGGGTGTGGGGCGTTCTCCACGCTCCTGCTCGATCTCTTGCGCCCGTCGGTAGAGCCTGCGGATGCGGTCGCTCATATGGACGGGGACGCGGATCGTCCGCCCCTGGTCGGCGATGGCGCGGGTGATCGTCTGGCGTATCCACCAGGTGGCGTAGGTGCTGAAGCGGTAGCCGCGCTGGTACTCGAACTTCTCCACCGCTTTCATCAGCCCCAGGTTGCCCTCCTGGATGAGATCGAGGAAGGGGACGCCGCGCCCGATGTACTTTTTGGCGATGCTAACGACGAGGCGCGTGTTGGCGCGGATGAGGTGATCGCGTGCCGCTTTCCCGTCTTCGACGATAGCCTCCAGACGGCGCTGCTCGTCGGGCGGGAGGGCCTGGTCTTCCAGGCGGGCCGCAGCCTCACGGCCGGCCTCGATCCGTTTCGCCAGCGAGACCTCTTCCTCCGTGCTCAGCAGGGGGACGCGGGACATCTCCCGCAGGTAGAGAGCGACGGTATCGTCGATGCCGATGCCATCGAGGGAGAAGTCCTCCTCCCAGGTGGGGGATTCCTCTTCCAGGACGGGAGAAGGGAGAAGCTCGGTGGGAGCGTCATCGGTAAGCCTGTCATCTTCTTCGGAGGTGAATTCCAATTCGATACCTGCTGCCCGCAGTTCGGTGAGGATAGCTTCCAAGGAGAGGTCTTCATCCATATCGCTGTTGGCCAATGCGTCTACCACGTCTTCAATCGAAAGGTAACCCCGACTTTCCGCCTTATCCAGTAACTCACTGACGATTTCCATAGGCCTCCTTTATGCGATCGGTCTTCTCCGCCAAAGAAGCACCGAAAGATGAGTGGTTACTCCT
>JALXBP010000145.1 GCA_026991395.1 Anaerolineae bacterium
GATAGGCATCGGGGCCTTGTTGACGATGGTGATGGCAAAGCCGCCGCCCCCTCCCGTCGTCTGGCCGCCGCCCCCTCCCGTCTGGCCACCGCCCGTGCCACCGCCCTGCTCCGGCGGCGGGGGAGGAGGTGGCGGCGTTTCCGTCTGGCCGCCGCCAGAGATAAAGTTGCAAGCCATCGATGCAAGAAGCATCAGCGTGAGAATAACCCATATCCACTTGTTGTGCTTCATCGGAACCTCCTTAAGCTAAAATGATGAGAGACGAACCGCGGCAGAGGAAGCAAAGCTGGGGGGAGAGGGAACGACTTCGGCTCTGCCAACCACGTTCATTATACCCTACTCCTCCCGGAAAAGGCAAGTTGCACCTCCTCCGGAGAACTATGACGACCCCCTGCCGACCAAAGGCGCAAGCATCGCCCGTTCCTGCGGCGAGAAGAAGGCCAATCGCCACATCGCCAGCAGGTAGGCCAGCACCGCACCCAGACCAGCGGCAGCCTTGCCCACGGGGAGCAGCAGCGCGATCGCCCCCCCCATCGCCGCCGCAGCCAGCAACGGCTTGCCGAGGATGCCCCACCATCCAATCGGCCCCAACTGCCGCCGCATCCCCACGCTGAAGGGGATGAAGAGCGCCAGTTCGGAAAGGATGGTAATCAGCGCCGAGGCCGGATAGCCATAGCGAGGCATCAGCAGGAGGTTGGCGATGACATTGAACGTTACGCCGATGAAGAAAGCGCGGGTCAGGTAACGCTGCTGATCGAGAGCGATCAGCTCGTAGTTGGTCAAGCTGTTCATCCACCCGATGGGGATCGACCAAATCATCACCTGCAGGGCAATCTGCGAATGCGGCAGATAGGCGCGATCGCCGAGCAGCAGCACCAGCTCTTTGGCGAAGAGCGTCGTCACCACCACCGCCGGAAGCGCCAGAGCGAAGAGCAGCTTCACGCCCAGCCGGTAGGAGCGCAGGAACGCGCCGCGATCCTCCCGCGCCTGCCGCGAGACGATGGGGAAGACGGCGAAGGTGAACATCGCCGGGATGATATTCAGCGCATCGAGGAACTTGTAGGCCGTGCTGTACCAGCCGACCACGGCACTCCCCCACACCGCCTCCAGCAGCACGACATCCACCTTGAAGAAGAGCGTCGCCAGCAGGTGATTGAGCATCAGCGGCCACGATTCGGAGAGCATCTCGCGGCGCAGCCTTCCGTCCGGCTCACGGCGGAAACGGAAGAAGAGGCGCAACGCCAGCCAGAGGAGAATCCCCATCGTGACCACGTTGATGACGATGGAGAAACCGGCCAGTCCCACGATCCCCCATCCCAACAGCAAGGCGACCGTTCCTAACATAACCTTGAGCAGTGTCGTGAGGGTAGCGATCGCCGCCGGATACTCCGCCTTTTCGTAAGCGTAGAAAAGCGAGGTCAGCCCCTTGGAGATGGAGCCGGGAACCAGGCCGCCGTAGAGCAAGAGCAGCGCGACGATCGCCTGCTGCGGCGCGGGCGGATGGACCAGCGTCTGCCGCAAGGCGATGAAGAGGACGAGCAGCGGAATGCCGACGGCGACGAGGACAAGCCGCACGATCATCGTGTTGAAGAAGTAGCGGTTGCCCTGCTCTCGATGCCGCGCCACCTCGCGCGTCAGGTAGGCATCCAGCCCGAAGTTGGTGAGAATCTCGAACCAGCCGAAGATCACGATGGCGTAGTAGTAATCCCCCGCATTGGCCGGGCCGAGCAGGCGCAGCATCAGCGCCGCGAAGGCGAAGTCGATCATCCGGTTGAAGAGATTGAGCGCAATGGGCACGATGCTGTTCTTGGCAATGCGGTGGATCGTGCTCCTCTCGTTCTCCTCGCGGTAGAGGTAGCGCCAGCCCCAGACAACGGCCAGAAAGACGAGCACCATCCCGCTGAGGAAGGAGAGGAAAGCCCCGATCTTGACGCTATCCGGCGAATACTTGAAGCGCACCCGCCAGCGACCGGCCTCCAGCGGCACGGCGCGGAAGTTGCCCGCCGTCCGCACGACGGGAACCTCCTCCTCCACCTCCTGCGACGCCTCGACAGAGAGCGCCGCCGGGCTGACGAACGCCTTCCAGCCGGGGAAATAGGCATCCCCCAGCACCAGCCAGGCGGGGCCGTCCACCTCGGCTTCGACGACCACCTGATCCAGCCCGTAGGCGACGACGGCCTGCGCCCGCGGCTCGCCGGGCTGCGCCGACCCCTCCGCCGGTCTCAGCGCCTCGGGCAGCGTCTCCTCGTCGGCGATGAGGTAGAAGCGCGGATCGTAACGGCGGATCGTCTCTCCCACCGCCGCCTGCGTGGGCACGACGATCGTCGCCGAACGCGGCAGCGTGAACGCCCGCGGCATCACGCCGAGATTCTCGTACACCTTCAGCGCGGCATCATCGTACACCAGCCTGTAGCGCGGCAGCGGAATCTCCACATCGGTGATGATGTACTTGACGTTCAGCAGATCGAGCAGAGGACTGTCGAGGCTCTCGAAGCGCGAGAAGGGAGCGATGCGATTGTAGGGCAGTTCGCCCTGCGGCTCGATCCAGCCCATATAACGGGCATACTGCGCGGTGAAGAGGCTATCGTAACCGCGCACATCCTGAAAATCGAAGAGCATCCCGCTGTTGGCGTTGAAGAGCTTGTGCCCGTGCGGGTCGAAGGTGGAAAAGCGCCACACGCCGTGGTCTTCGCGGAGGAAGCGGACGACCGGCGGCTCCACCTCCAGCCACGCCGGATCGGTCTGGGGATTGAAGCCCGCACCGAAGAGCCACAGATCGGTCAGCAGGAGCAGCCCGGCAAGCAGGTGCCACAACGGACGCCTGCCCGCTCGGCGCGTCGTTCGCGAAAGGCGCAGGACGATCCCCGTCGCGAGCATCAGCAGCGCCGCCCGCTCCACCTGCGGGAACTCGTAGAGGTAGAAGGTACGCGCATCGGGGAAGGCGTTGGCCGCGTTCGCCAGCGCCCGGAAGAGCCGCTCGACGAACGGCTCCACGCGGGCAAAGGCCAACCGCGTCGCCCAGAGCAGGACCAGGAGCCACGCGCCGCCCCAGAAAGCCGCCGCCGCGACCCAGCTCACCGCCTGCGCGGGGGCACCGAGGAGGAGCACTCGCACGAGGCCGCGAGGGGAACGCACCGCCCTCCGCGGCCCCTCCTCGACCGCCGTCGCGCCCAACATCGCCAGAGCGACCAGCGAGACGGTCAGCGGAAAGACCCAGCGGAAGGGGGAGTGCGACTGGCTGAGGAAGGGCAGCGCGTAGACCAGCCGGTAGATCGGGGTTCCGAAGATGCAGCCCAGCGAAAAGAGCGCCAGCAGGGCGAAGAAGAGCGTGTAAGGCCGGTCTCGCAGCGAACGGCGCTCCCGCGCAGGTGGCCGCAGGAGCGCAATCGCCGCCAGCGCCAACGTGAGCAGTCCGACGTAAGCCCCGCCCTCCACGTAGTTCTTCAGCCCCCAGTCGAAAGCCCCTGTCGGTTGACCGCAGGCATTCACCCTCGCGGGGACGGCGACACCGCGGAAGAAATCCCAAACGACGCGGTGCGTCGGGTTGCCGAAGAAGTTGGGGACGAAGAAGGTGATGAGCCGCCGCTTCGGGTAAGCCCAGCTTAGCACCTGGGCCAGCGACACCGCATCCTGGCGGAAGCTGAGGCGGGCGACCTCATAGAGCGGCAGGTACTGCACCATCGCCAGCCCCCCGCCGAGGAGGAAGAGTATCGCCACCGCCCCCAGCGGGCGGAAAAGCTCGGCCACCCACTGCCGACGAGGCAGCGTGAAGGCCGCCCAGAGCGCGAGCCAGGCCGCGAAAGCCATCGCCACCAGCAGCGTGAAGTAGGTGATCTCCGCGTGCCCGGCGAGCATCGAAAGGCCGAGCACAACGGCCCCGCCGAGCGCCCACGGCAGAGCCGCCCGCTCCCCTCGCAGGAAGGGATGGCGGCGCATCGTCAGGGCGATGAAAGCCAGAAGCGCAGGCAGCCACGAAGCCGCCGCCACGATCATCGGGTGGACGACGGAGACGACGAGGAAGCCGCTGAACTGGAAGGCGAGGCCGCCGAGAAAGGCCGCTCCCGGCGAGGCCCCGATCACCCGCCCCAGCAGGTAGGCCGAAAGACCGGCCAGTCCAAGCTGCAGCGCGATGAAGATGCCGTAAGCCCGCCAAAGGGGGAAGAGGGCAAAGACGACGAGGCGCAGCGGATAGAGCGCCGAATGCTGTCCGTTGGCGAAGAAGGGATGCCCGCTGAAGATGAAAGGGTCCCAGAGCGGCAATTCGTGCAGATGCCCCGCCTCCTGGAGGAAACGCTGCCAGGGGTAGTTTTCCAGCACCAGGTCGGCCAGGAGCGGATTGTGCGGCGGCGGGACGTGCATCGCCGCCGCCATCGACTTGAACGGCTCGAAGAGGTAGAGCGCGTCGGCAGGGATGAGCGTCTTTCCCCCCACCGTAACCGAAGCGAAGAAGAGGAAAGGCAGCAGGAGCAGGAGGACCAGGTATGGCCCCTCTCGACGCAGCGCCCGGCCCATAACCGCGTCAAGGCTCCCGACGTGAGGAAGGATGCAGCGCACGATGCCGCCAGCGCACCTCCCAAACGCGCAGCGCCGCCTCGACCTTGACCGGTATGCTCATCTTGGAAGCGCCCTTGCGCCGGTCCGGGAAGAAGATCGGCAGTTCCACGATGTGATATCCCAGCCGCCAGGCCACGTAGGTCATCTCGACCTGGAAGACATAGCCCTGCGAGCGGATGCGTTCCAGCGCCATCCCCTCCAGCGTCGCACGCCGCCAGGCGCGGAAGCCGCCCGTTACGTCCCGCACGCCGCGAATGCCCAGGATCGTCCGCGCGTAGACGTTGGCCCACCAGGAAAGCAGCCTGCGATTGAAGCCCCAATCGGGATCGACAGCGCCGCCGGGGACGTAGCGCGAACCGATGACCAGATCGGCCTCCGCCAACGCCGCCAGCAGTCGCGGCACATCCTGCGGCTGGTGGGAGAAATCGCAGTCCATCTGCACGATCGCCGTCGCCCCGGCCTCCAACGCATAGCGAAAGCCGGCCACGTAGGCCCGCCCCAGGCCGCGCGGACGGTTCACCCGGTGCAGGATGTGTACGCGGTCGGGATAAGCCGCCGCCAGCGCATCCCCCAACGCCCCCGTCCCGTCGGGGGAATCGTCATCGACGAAGAGGAGATGGAGATCGGGTACGGGCAGCGCCATCAGCGCCTCCCCCATCGCGCGGATGTTGTCGGCCTCGTTGTAGGTGGGAATGACGACCCAGGGCATCGCTTTGCTCATCGCAGCTTGCCTCCTCGCAAGAGGGGGCGCGGCTCCCCCTCATCAGACAAAAGGACAGGGCCAGAAACACGAGGTTTGGCCCTGTCCTCCGTCGCTGCACTCAATCCCGAATGGGTGGGAAGAGCACCTCTTTCAGCGCCGTCAGGCCGCCTTCGGGGTTGAAGTCCGAAGCTGTAACGTACCCCATCTCGAACGTAATGCGCGGCAAAGGCTGCCCGTCGCTGCGCTGACCCGTCTCCCAATCGCGGTGGGGGTAGAAGAACGAAAGCACCTCTCCCAACCGCTGATGCAAACGGCCCATCACCAGATAGCGCTTCTCCTCCGGCACGATGAGCACGAAAAGGTAGGTATCCAACTGTCCAACAAAGGGGTCCTGCGCCATCAACTCGGAGGCCGTATTGCGCAGGATGAGCACAACGGCCCGCAAAACATCATCATGCGTGATGAAGCCGTAGGCATCGCTGAAGGCTTTCATCCCCTTCAAGCGCAGGCCGACGATGGAAAAGCGGGGGTCGGCGCGCACCTTCTCCAGTTGTTCCTCCACCAGCACCGAAGTCGGCAAGCCGGTAACCGGATGCAGCAACGATTCCAGGCTGCTGCGTCGGAGAATGTTGCGGATACGATAGCGCAGTTCCTGCACATCGAAAGGCTTGGTGATGTAGTCCACGGCACCCAGGTTGAGCCCGGTCAACCGATCCATCCTGTCCTTGCGCTCGGTCAGGAAGACAATCGGCACATGCTCGGTACGCCGCTGGGAGCGCAGACGCATACAGACCTCATAGCCGTCGATGTCCGGCAGATGAATGTCCAGGAGCACCAGGTCCGGCGGATGCTTTTCGGCGACGGCCAACGCATCCTGCCCCCACGCCGCATGCGAGACCTGATAGCCCAAGGAGGTGAAGTAGGTCTTCAGCATGTCCGCCGTGTTCGGGTCATCCTCAACGATGAGGATATGACGCGGCTTCTCCTCCCATTGCCCCACCATGCTCACCGCAATGCCTCGGCTACCCTAAGGGTTCTTTGTAAACGGCGTAGGAGCACGTCTTGTCGCCCATACCGATACAGCTAATCTCGTCCACGCGGAAAGTGCGTCCACCGCTAAGCCAGCGCAGGGCCTCATCGATGATGCCCGTGGCGATGTAACAGACCGGGTGATCCACATGCCGCTCCCAGCACATCGAGCAGCGGCCGATGTTGTAGAGGTAGTAATCACCGCCGGGATCGGTAACATAGGAGATCTGATCACTGAGACTGTCGAAGACCTTGGCAATGGCCGGGAGCCCCGTCTTCAGCTTGGCCTGGAGCGGCAACACCTTGAAGGCCAGTTCGCTTGCACCCACCAGCCCGCCAAAAGTCGCCAGCCCCTGCGCGAAGAGAACGCGCCCCAGCCGCAACTGCAAGCCACGTCCACCTCGCGGGCCGTACATCTCCTCCAGTGCCTGGTTCAGGGCGGACATGTAGGAAAAATCGAACTCGCTTTTTTCCATATCGTCGGCCGGAGGATTTTCGATCCAGTGAGCGAGGCCGCCCATATTGAGGATAGCATTCAGCCCGTTGCGCCCCATGATCTCCTCCAGCGCATCGAGGAGGATGCGGGCGAAGCGGTTCGGGTAGTAATAGCCGCTCAGTGCAGGAACCTTGGCCACAGGACGCCTCCTTTAGATGATCGTTGCCAGCTCTTCCGCCGCACGGCGCATATCCAGGAAAAGCAACCCCAGCTTCGCCTGCTGACGGGCTAACACCGTCAAGACGGCCTCCTCGCCCACAGCACGCAAGATCACGTAGCCCTTCTCGCCCTTGACATAAACCTCGTCAAGCATACCGCGCCCCAGCTCGCTGGCAATCCGTTCGCCGAGCGAGAGCATCGCAGCCGACATAGCCGAGACACGGTCCTCCTCGACGCCTTGCGGGAGGAAGGAAGCGATCGAAAGACCATCGACGCTGACAATCGCCGCAGCCTCAATGTCCGGGCTGCCGGCCTGCAGATCACGCAGACGCTCAACCATTCGCTCAGTACGGGACCTAGCCATAGCACGCCTCCACCTTTTGAGTTTAGCTACCTCCGAGGTTACCACAGGTAACGGCCTCTGTCAAGGTAAGCGCAAAAACCGTTGAAGACAGGGCAAGGAAGGCGAACATCGATGCCCTGAATAAACGAATATCTAACTCTTTTCAGTTTACCTGCAAACGGGAAAAGGACAACCGACCCCGGCCACAGATGACGCGGTTGACTCACACCGGCGGTTCGGCGGGAAGGACGACATCGGTAACCTCGCCGTGGACATTCACGATGATGCGGAAACCGATCATCCCCAACATCGTGCGGTTCTCCTCCGGCAGGCCGACTTGGAGCAGCCGTTCGATCGTCTCGTCCATCTTGTCCAGGGAATGCTCCACCATCGCCTTGGTAAAGAGGTCCTCCTGTCCCATCCACTGCAACAAGCCTTCGACGACCTCCTCGCGCTGGGCCAGCAAGGGGAGACGCAGTTGCTCCAGGACATAGCGGTCGATCTGCTCTGCCGGAATGTGGCGGAGGAAGCCCTGGTCGCTCACGACATAATGCGCCTCCCCGCCGACGAAGGCGACATCGACGGCTTGCCCCTCTTCGTCGAAGACCAATCCCTCGAAGAGAGCGACACGGCTCATCTGGACAGCTCCTCAGGCCTCATCCCCATCGACCGATTTTTGGCTACCATCGGCGAACAACACAGCCGCACCCGCCCAGCACAGTGTTAGACAACGAATCAACGTGCCGCATATTCTTCTTCCTTTTCCAAAAGTTGCAACTGCTCTCCACCATCAGGAGATTTCCGTTTTTCCCCTTCCAGACACCGCTGGCGATATTCCTCACGAAGGGTATCTATAGAAAGCAACTTTCCGCCTCGCTCAAAATACCAGTGTTCCCAGCCATTGCAGGGACGGCCTCCTAATAACCGTTTGCCGACTTGATGAATAGATCCTTCAAAGCCATCGCGCATCATTCGCAATTTTCCATCGGGCTTAACATACGCGACTCTATGCGGATCGCGTT
The DNA here is from genome assembly GCA_026991395.1 of Anaerolineae bacterium. Lineage (GTDB taxonomy): Bacteria > Chloroflexota > Anaerolineae > B4-G1 > SLSP01 > JALXBP01. The sequence goes on from JALXBP010000145.1 coordinate 8,307, forward strand.
GGAAGAACAATCTCCGTCCAGGTTGCAAGAATCCCGCTTCTATCAACTGCCGGAAGCTGACGCGGGGGGCTAATCGCTTCTTGTCCCGCACATCAAACACCGATTGAATAAGCGGCTCAGGGCGAATAGCCGCAAGTCTTTCATGCGCAATACGCACATAAAAGGAGTCTCGTTCTATGCCAATCCAGTGACGGTGTAGTTTTTTGGCGACAGCCCCCGTAGTTCCCGTGCCAAAGAAAGGATCGAGAACAACATCACCGACACCCGTTGACGATAAAATGACTCTATAAAGCAACGCCTCCGGCTTTTGAGTAGAATGCGCTTTTTTCCCATTGACCTTAATCCGCTCCGATCCAGAGCATATGGGAAGGACCCAATCGCTCCGCATCTGTTTGCCCCCGTTAAGTTCCTTCATCGCATGGTAATTAAAAGTGTAACGCGCCTTTCGATGTTTACTCGCCCAAATCAGTGTCTCATGAGCATTCGTGAAGCGCACACCACGGAAGTTCGGCATCGGGTTCGTCTTGATCCAAATGACATCATTGAGGATCCAAAATCCCAAATCCTGCATGATACTCCCAATGCGGAAGATGTTGTGGTAAGTGCCGATAACCCATAGGGTACCCGTATCCTTCAAAATTCGCCTTGCTGCAGTCAGCCAACCGCGTGTGAACGCATCGTATTCCTGCATGCTACCAAACTTGTCCCAAGCATCATTCACACCATCGACCTTGGTCATATTGGGACGCCAAAGTTCTTGGCGAAGCTGCAAGTTATAAGGTGGATCGGCGAAGACCAGATCAACAGAGTTGGCCGGCAATGCCTCCATAACTTCAAGGCAGTCGCCTTGAATAACGGTATCTAACGGAAGTTCTCTATATTGCTCCATAGTATTTCTCCAAACGATCTTCTATGAGATCTGCTATTTTGCGATAAGCGGCCTTCTTGCTCTCCTGGCGGAAATCGTCGCGCAATAAGGACAAAGTGCGCCCGGTCTCGAACAACACCTGAGCGATCCCTTCTTCCCACAGCTTTTCATTAGAAAGGAACTTCCGCCATACCGGCAATGGCAAGACCCGAAGTTCCTGAAAGCTATCTTGGGGGAAGATGTCCATATTCACTTCAGGCAACTCAGGAAGCGATTGCCTCCACTCAAACAAGCAATTCAGTAAAGACCCCCACAGAGACGGATGTTGCAGATATGCAAAGAACTCAGCCCCGTAAAAGAGATAAAACTCTACATCAGAATAGATTCCTCTCAACTCCTCCATTCTCTGCTGATAATAGTTCCTGTTCTTCTTCAAGTCCGGATCGATGAAATACATTATGGCCACCAAGCGATTGCCGTGTAAATCATACAAGGCTCCGACCTTCGCCTCAAAATTATCCACTTGCCCTGATTTTTTACTTGAGTCATGGTCATCTCTCACTTTCTGCTCTATCAAATAAAACTTATCTCCATCAGTGAAATATTGATCTAAATCCAAATCTTTATCAGAACCGGCCTCTCTGACCCAACGGGCTTCAATATTCTGGAAGCCCGCCTTGCTCAGCATCTTCCTGATTACTTCCTCCATCGCATCACCGAAGCGAATCTCATGAGACTGTAGCAGATTCTGAATTAGTTTCGCACGAGGCTTTGTCGGGCGAAAAAGCCCCATATACCGCTCAGGATACCGAGCCACCTTCGTAATCAATGCTCTTTTATCCCCCTGAAATATGCGTGCGTTCAAGACCTCCTCAATCTCTTCACAATCCATACTAACCCCCATCACTAAAGTTGACACTTGACCCTGCTGCCTATCCTCATAACATCTACAGTGTACCACGCTTTTGCCGCTTCAGCAAAGCGGCCGTTGACAGCGACGCAAAGCGGCATAGAGTGAGAACGGCTCATCGCCCCGCTCGCTCTGAG
>JALXBP010000146.1 GCA_026991395.1 Anaerolineae bacterium
GCGCGGCTCCGTCGCGGCTGGGAGGCTGGGGGGAGGCTGGAGGGCGCGATGGCGGAGACGTTGTTGCCGCCGCTGCTGGCGGCGCTGATGGAGGATCACGCCGCGCCGACGCTGCTCGTCGTCCCCACGGTGAAGGAGGCCCGCCGCATGCTCCAGGCGCTGCGCACCTGGATGCTGCCACAGGTGCCGCTCCTCGACTTCCCCGAACCGCCGCTGCTCCCCTACGAGCACGCGCCTTGGCCGCCGGAGAGCCGCGAGGGGCGGATGGCGGTGCTCGCCGCGCTCTTCCTCCACCGCGTGGGGGCACGTCCCGCGCCGCTCATCGTCGCCTCGGCGGCGGCGTTGGTGCGCCGCGTGCTCCCCTACCGCCAGTTGAGGAAGGCGGCGCTCGAAATCCGGCGTGGTGGCCATCATCCGCTGCGTGCGCTGGCCCGCGCGGCGCGGGGCGTGGGTTACGAGACGGTCTCCGTCGTAACCGCACCGGGGCAGATGGCCCTGCGCGGCGGCCTGCTCGATCTCTTCCCGCCCCACGCCGACCACCCGCTGCGGCTGGACTACTTCGGCGAGGAGGTGGAATCCATCCGCACCTTCGATCCCGCGACACAGCGTTCGCTGGGCGAGGTGGACTCCTTCTGGCTGCTGCCCGTCCGCTCGCCGCTGCCGCGCGATGGAGCGCGGGCGCTGCCCGCCGTGCAGGCGCTGATGGAACGTCCGCTGCCGCCCGACCTCACCGCGCCGCTGGAGGCGGTGGCGCTTGCGCTGGAGGCGGGCCATCCCTTCCCGGAGCTGGAGTTCTACCTGCCGCGCTTCTACGCTGAGGTGAACGCGCTGCTTCACCACCTTCCGCCCACGGCGCGGCTGGTGGTGTGGAAGGAGGAGGCGGTGCGCTCGCAATGGGCGGCGCTGCTGGCGCGGGAGGCCGATCTGCGCGAGGCGGCACTGGCGGAAGGGCGCATCCTCCCCGATCATCCCTCGCCCTACCTGGACTGGGCGCGATGGACACAGGTCGCCTCGCGCTTCCCGCAGATGCACTTCGTGCCGGAGGGGGAGGGCGCTCCGCCGCTCCTGCCCGACGTGGAGCCGCAGCCGACCTGGGGCGGCCGTCTGGACGAGGCGCTGGGCAAGGTGCGCCAGTGGGTAGGCCTGGGCGATACGGTCGTCCTCGTCAGCCGACAGGCGGCGCGGCTGGCCGAGTTGTGGGAGCGCTTCAATCCGCCGCCGGTCGTCGAGGGGCTGACGACGTTGCCCTCGGCGCAGATCACCTTCGTGCGCGGGGCGGCCTTCGGCGGCTTCGAGGTGGTGGGGGAACGGCGGAGCCGCCATCTCCTCACCGACGAGGAGCTTTTCGGCTGGCGGCCTCCCCTGCCGCGCCGCCGTCGCCGCCGCAGGGTGGAATCGCCGGAGCGTCCTTTTGGCGATCTGCGCGTGGGGGAGCCGGTCGTCCACGAGGATTACGGCGTCGGCCTCTTTCGCGGGCTGGTCTGGCGCACGGTGGACGAGGTGGAGCGCGAGTACCTGCTGGTGGAGTACGCGGGCGGCGATCGGCTCTACGTCCCCATCCACCAGGCCGACCGGCTGAGCCGCTACATCGGCACGGGGGAGGCCCCGCCGCCGCTCCACCGGCTGGGCGGAGGGCGCTGGGCGGAGGCCAAGCGTCGCGTGCGCCGCGCGACGGATGCGCTGGCGCGCGAGTTGCTCGATCTCTACGCGCGGCGGCGGCTGGTGAAGGGGCACGCCTTCTCGCCCGATACGCCCTGGCAGGCGGAGTTGGAGGCCTCCTTCCCCTACGTGGAGACGGAGGATCAGGCCGCCGCCATCGAGGCGGTGAAGCGCGATATGGAGCGCCCCTATCCGATGGATCGTCTCATCTGCGGGGATGCGGGCTACGGCAAGACGGAGGTAGCGCTGCGGGCAGCCTTCAAGGCGGTGATGGACGGCAAGCAGGTGGCGCTCCTCGTGCCGACGACGATCCTCGCCCAGCAGCACTTCGAGCGCTTCCGGCGGCGGCTTGCGCCCTATCCGGTCGTCGTCGAGTTGCTCTCCCGCTTCCGCACGCCTGCCGAGCAGCGCGAGGTGTTGCGGCGGCTGGCCGAGGGGCAGGTGGATATCGTCGTCGGCACCCACCGGCTGCTGCAGGAGGATGTCCGCTTCCGCGACCTGGGGCTGGTGATCATCGACGAGGAGCAGCGCTTCGGCGTGGCGCACAAGGAGCGGCTGAAGCGGATGCGCACCGAGGTGGATGTGCTGACGATGACGGCGACGCCCATCCCGCGCACGCTCTACCTGGCGCTGAGCGGGGCGATGGAGATCAGCCTCATCGAGACGCCGCCGCAGGAACGGCTTCCCATCGCGACCTACGTCGGCCCCTACGATGCGGAGATCGTCCGCCGCGCCGTCCTGCGAGAGTTGAAGCGGGGCGGGCAGAGCTTCTACCTGCACAACCGCGTCGAGACGCTGCCCAGCGTGGTCGAGCGACTGCGCAAGCTCGTGCCGGAGGCCCGCGTCGGGATGGCGCACGGGCAGATGGCGGAGCGCGATCTGGCGCGGGTGATGACCGCCTTCGCGGAGGGGGAGATCGACCTGCTGGCGGCGACGACGATCATCGAGAGCGGGCTGGACTTCCCCAATGCCAACACGATCTTCATCGAGCACGCGGAGCATTTCGGGCTGGCACAGCTCTACCAACTGCGCGGCAGGGTGGGACGGGGGAGCCGTCGCGGCTACGCCTACCTCTTCCACAGCCGCCATCTCCCGGCAGAGGGACGGGCGCGGCTGCGGGCGCTGGTGGAAAGCGACAGCCAGGGTGGGGGCTTCGCGCTGGCGCTGCGCGATCTGGAACTGCGCGGCGGCGGTGAGTTGCTGGGGGCGCGGCAGCACGGCCACATCGCCGCCGTCGGCTTCACGCTCTACACGCGGATGCTCAATCGCGCCATTGCCCGCCTCAAGGCGGCGATGGAGGGCGCACCTCCACCGCCGGAGCCGCTGGGCGCGATCACGTTAGAGTTGCCGCTGCCCATCGGCTTCCCGGCCCGCTACATCCCCGACGAACGGCTCCGGCTGCGGCTCTACCGGCGGATGGCGGAACTGACCTCGGCGGAGGAGATCGCGGCGCTGGAGGCGGAGTTGCGCGATCGCTTCGGCCCCCTGCCGGAGGAGACGGCCAACCTCCTCTACCAGCTTCGGCTGAAGGTGCTGGCGCGTCAGGCGCGGGTGGAGGCGATCACGGTGCAGAGCGGGCAGGTGGTGTTGCGGATGCCGTGGCTTTCGGCGTGGCCTGCGGAGCAACGCGCCCGCCTCGTCGCGGCCTTGAGGGGGACGGGCGGGCGCGTGGGTCGGGATGCCGTTTGGCTGCCCTTGGCCGTCGAGGAGGCGGCCTGGCGGGCAGCGCTGGAGCGGCTGCTGGTGCGGCTCAGCGATCGCGTGCCAGCGGCGGGTAAGCCTTGAGGACGGCGAAGTAGAGCGGGATGCCGATCACCGCGCCGCTGAGCGCCTGGATGAGGTTGGGAACGATGTCGGCGAGCGCCGCGCCCATCCCCATCAGCACCAGCCCGGCGAGGAAGTAGCCACCGGCGATGATGACGAGGCTCGCCGCCGTCGCGGCGATGAGGGAGGGGAGGGAGCGGCTGCGCCGCGTCAGCGTGCCGATGGCCCATCCCTGCAGGCCGTGGATGACGAGCGAGAAGGGTGCCCAGGTCGGATAGCCGGAGGTGAGGTCGGCCAGGGCCGTCCCCAGCCCCCCGGCGACCGCGCCGACCCACGGCCCGAAGGCGAGCGCGGTGAAGGTGATGCCGCTGTCGCCCAAGTGGATGTAGCCCTTGCCCGGCGTGGCAATCTGCACCGCGCGGGTGAGGACGAGGATGAGGGCGGCCATCAGCGCGGTGAGGGTGAGCGTGCGGATATCCGGCTTCTTCTCGTTCATAGAAGACCTCCTTGTGGCTGGTAACGATCGCCTCTCCCTTGGCGACGGGCTATGATAGCATTCGACGCAGGGAGAGCAACCCGTCGCGGGCGGCTTCGCCATTTGACAAGAGCGTCGAGATGCGTATAAGTGTTTCGTGAAACCCGAGGAGGAGGTGAGATCGTTGGCACGTTTGAGGATAGCGTTGCTGCTGATGCTCGTTGTCGTGATGGGCGTAGCGGTGCCGATCTCGGCGGCAGGAACGCCGGGGACGGGGGAGGAAAAGCAGACGGCGACGCTTTCGCCCTACTGGTCGCCGCGGGTGCAGCGCTGGTCGCCCTATATCGTCGAGGCGGCGCAGGCGCGTCAACTCGACCCCGATTTCCTCGCCTCGCTCGTCTGGATGGAGTCGCGCGGTGATCCGCGGGCCGTCGGTCCGGTGGGCGCGGTTGGCTTGATGCAGGTGATGCCCAAGGAGGCCGGTTTCTCCTGGCGGCCCTCCCGCCAGGCGCTGATGGACCCGCAGACGAATCTCCAGGCCGGCTGCCGCACGCTGGTGGATATCGTTCACCAGGGGCGGGGCGATCTCTTCAACACGCTGGCCGCCTACAACGGCGGCTGGGAGCAGATTATGTACCGCGGTCCCAGGTACTTCGCCACGACGATTATGCGCGACTACGCCGCCGCCGTCGCCCTCCGCTACGGTCTGGAGCCGGGAGCGGCGTGGCAGGCTATCTTCGCGCCGCGTTCGGGGGAGCGCATCGTCGGGCCGATCTGGGTCGTCGATACCCGGCGGCCTGATGTCTTCTACTTCGGCGACAACCTCCACCTCCCTGACGGGAGCCTGCTCGTCCCTTCGGGCATCCCGCCGGCCTCGATCGTCGCCCGCTACCGGCTGGACGACCGTCCGGCGGAGATCGTCGTCTGGCTCTACGATGCGCGGACGCAGCAATGGTTGACACCCTGAAGCCGGTCTGACCGGCTTTTCTTTTCGTGAGGAAACTCATCCCGCTTCAGGAGGAAGCTCTCTTGGCCCCCGTGCTGCGGGGACTATACTTCTCGTTGATCCTGTTCGCATCATTTTGCTAAGGAGGCTTTCCGATGTACCAGAAACTCTTTATCCCCGGTCCGACGCACGTTCGGCAGAAGATCCTCGACGCGCAGGCCGAGCCGATGATCGGCCATCGCAGCAAGGCCTATGCCGACCTGCAGGCGGAAGTTACGCCGAAGTTGCAGAAACTGCTCTACACCGAGCAGCCCGTTTTCCTCTTCACCAACTCCGGCACGGGCGTGATGGAGGGGTCGATCCGCCAGGCGGTCCGTCCCGGCAAGAAGGCGCTGGTAACCGTCTGCGGGGCCTTCTCCGACCGCTGGCACAAGATTGCCGTCGCCAACGGCGTCCCCGCCGACCGCGTGGATGTCCCCTGGGGGCAGGCAATCACACCGGCGCTGGTGATGGCGGCGCTGGAGCAGGGCGATTACGATGCCGTTACCGTAACCTACAACGAGACCTCGACCGGCGTCCTCAACCCGCTCAAGGAGATCGCCGCCGCCGTGCGCGAGAAGTACCCCGACATCCTCATCCTCGTCGATGCCGTCTCGGCGATGGCCGGGGCGAAGGTCGAGTTCGACGCCTGGGATTTGGACGTCGTCCTCTCCAGTTCGCAGAAGTGCTTCGCGCTCCCGCCGGGACTGGCCGTCGCCGCCGTCAGCGAGCGTGCGCTGAAGCGGGCGGAGGCGGTGCCCAATCGCGGTTACTACTTCGACTTCCTCAACTTCCTCAAGTACTACAAGCGCAACCAGACGCCCGCAACGCCGGCCATCAGCCTCATCCGGGCGCTCAACGTGCAGATGGACGACATCCTCGCCGAGGGGCTGGAGGCCCGCTGGGCGCGGCATCAGCAGATGGCCGAGTTGGTGCACGCCTGGGTGCGGAAGTACTGGGACTTCTTCGCCGACCCGAACTACCTCTCGCCGACCGTGACGGCGGTGAAGAATACGCGCGGCATCAGCGTCGTCGAGTTGAACAAGGCGCTGGCCGAGCGCGGCGCGGTCATCTCCAACGGCTACGGCAAGCTGAAGGAGCAGAGTTTCCGCATCGCCCATATGGGCGATCTGACGCCGGACGACATCCGCTGGCTGCTGGATCAGATTAGCGACATTCTCGGCCTGGCCTGAGATTGCACAAAGAGGAGGTGTGCCATGACCAAGGTTCTGATTTGCGATCCCACGTCCGCGAAGGCGATCGAAGCGATGCGGGCGATGGGCGTCGAGGTTACCGTTCGCGATACGATCACGGTGGACGAACTGGCGGAGGTCATCGCCGACTACGATGCCATCGTCGTGCGCAGCCGCACGAAGGTGCGCAAGCCGCTCATCGACAAGGCCGTCCCCGGCCTCAAGGCGATCATCCGCGGCGGCGTGGGACTGGACAACATCGACGTGGCGTATGCCCGCAGCAAGGGCATCCAGGTCTTCAACACGCCTCGCGCCAGTTCCAACGCGGTGGCCGAACTGGTTACCGGCCTGATGTTCGCCCTGGCCCGCCACATCCCCCGCGCCGACGCCTCGATGAAGGCGGGGAAGTGGGAGAAGAAGAAGCTGAAGGGTACCGAGGTGGCGGGCAAGACGTTGGGCATCATCGGCTACGGGCGCATCGGGCGGACCCTGGCCTCGAAAGCCAGGGCGCTGGGGATGAAGGTCGTCGCTTACGACCCCTACGTCGAGGGCGAGGTCATCGTGCCCATCGATACGCTGCTGGCCCAGGCGGACTACATCAGCCTGCACATCCCCCACACGCCGGAGACGCACCACTTCATCGATGCGGAGAAGATCGCGAAGATGAAGGCGGGGGCGTACCTGATCAACGCCGCGCGGGGCGGCGTGGTAGACGAGGCGGCGCTGCTGGAGGCGCTCGAGAGCGGCCACCTGGCGGGGGCGGCGATGGACGTGTACAGCGAGGAGCCGCCCAAGTCGGAGACGTTGCGGGCGCTGATCGAGATGCCCAACTTCGTGGCGACGCCGCACATCGGCGCGGCGACGAAGGAGGCGCAGGCCCGCATCGGCGACGAGATCGTCGCCATCGTCAAAGAGCACCTGATGTAGGAGGCCGAACCGATGGCGACCATCCGACCCTTCCACGGCCTCCGCTACGATCCGCAGAAGGTGGGCGACCTTTCGCAGGTCATCACCATGCCCTACGACCGCATCCACGCGGCGGAGCAGGCGAGCTACTACGCCCTCTCGCCCTACAACTTCGTGCGCATCATCCAGGGGCTGCGCGAGCCGGATGAGCCGACGAACAACGTCTACACGCGGGCCAACTGCTACAAGCAGACCTGGCTCACCGAGGGGGTGATGGCCCGTGAGCCGAGGCCCGTCCTCTACGTGCTGGAGCAGCATTTCACTACGCCGGACGGGAAGACCCACGTCCGCCGCGGCTTCACCGCCGCGCTCAAGCTGACCCGCTTCGACGAGGGCGTCATCCTGCCCCACGAGCGGACGCTCAGCGGCCCGAAGATCGACCGGCTCAACCTGACGCGGGCGACGAAGACCGCCTGGGGGCACATCTTCATCCTCTACCCCGACGCCGACAACGCCATCGATGCTTTGCTCCAGCCCTACCTGGAAAGCCACCCGCCCTTCGTGCTCCGCGAGCAGGTCATCGAACCGGCGGTGGAGCAGCGCTTCTGGGTGGTGGAGGACGAGGCGCTCATCGCCGCCGTCGTCGAGGCAATGGAGCCGAAGCGCAACCTGATCATCGCCGACGGCCACCACCGCTACGAGACGGCGCTCAACTACCGCGACGAGATGCGGGCGAAGTTCCCCGACGCGCCCGCCGAGGCCGCCTTCAACTACGTGATGGCGACCTTCGTCAGCATGAGCGATCCGGGGCTGGTCATCCTGCCGACCCACCGCCTCATCCACGACTACGGGCGGATGAGCGGGACGCAGTTGCTGGAGGCGATCGCGCCCTACTTCGAGGTTGAGCCGATGGCCGACCGCGCGGCGATGGAGGCGGCGCTGGCCCAGGCGGAGCCGGAGCATCCGCGCTTCGGCTTCTACGACGGCCGCTACCATCTCCTCACGCTGAAGTCGCTCGCGGCGATGAACGACCTCGCCCCCGACCGCGATCCGGCCTGGCGGGCGTTGGACGTCGCCGTGCTGCACACGATCATCTTGGAGCACGTGATGGGGCTGACGAAGGAGAGCATCGCCCGCAAGGAGAACATCGACTACCTGCGCGATCCCGCCCCCGGCTACGCGGCGGTGGATGCGGGCAAGGCTGACTTCCTCTTCCTCCTCAACGGCACGCGGATGGAGCAGGTGCGAGCCTGCACGGCGGCGGGGGAGAAGATGCCGCAGAAATCGACCGATTTCTACCCGAAGATCGTCAGCGGGCTGGTGGCCTTGTCCCTCGAAGGAACGATGGCATAGCCGACGTTGGCGGTGCAGCGTCCCCGGTACCCTCGGTGCCGGGGACGTTTGCGTGCTTGTCATCTCGGCGGCCTTGACGACAATGGCGGCATAACGGAGGCGTGCGATGGGCTTGCGTATCTGGGCCGTGATGCAGAAGGAATTCATCCAAACGCTGCGCGATCGTCGCACGCTGTTGCTCCTGCTGAGCATCCCCATCATCGAGCTTTTCCTCTTCGCCTACGCCATTCGGATGAACGTCGATCACCTGCGCACCGTCGTCGCCGGAGCGGAGGGGGCGGAATGCTACGCTTACGTGCAGGCGCTGGAGGCGAGCGGCTATTTCGACGTCGTGGCTTACGTCGATGACCAGGCGGAGGTCATCCGCGCCATCGACGGCGGACGGGCGAGGGTCGGCGTCGTCTTCCCCCCGACCTTCGCCCGCGACCTCCAGCGAGGGACGGCGCAGGTGCTCATCCTGGTCGATGGCTCCGATTTCTTCCCCGCGCAGACGGCTTACGGCATGGCGGGGGTTACGGCGCAGGATTACGGCTTTTCGGTGATGGTGGAGCGCCTGGAGCGCAGCGGCTACGATACGCGCTTCCTGCATCCGCCCCTCGATATGAGGATGCGCATTCTCTACAATCCCGATATGAGCGACCTCGTCTTCCTCCTGCCCGGCCTGCTGGCGATGCTCCTGCAGACGCAGACGCTGGTGCTGACCTCGGCGGCCATCGTCCGCGAGCGCGAATTGGGGACGATGGAGGCGCTGCTCGTAACCCCTATCCGGCCTCTGGAGTTGATGTTGGGCAAGATCATCCCCAACATCATCCTCGTCATCCTGGATATGCTCCTCATCCTCGCCTTGGGGACGGGCTTGCTCAGGGTGCCCTTCCGCGGGAATGTGCTGTTCTTCTTCGCCGTCTCCGCGCTCTACCTGCTTTCCGGCCTGGGATTGGGCATCCTCGTCTCCAGCATCTCCCGCTCGCAGAAGCAGACCCAGCAGATCGTGATGGTGGTGGTGCTCCTCGGGGCCATCCTCAGCGGCTTCATCTTCCCCCGCTACGCGATGCCCAAGTGGGTGCAGATGGTCGGCCTGCTCTTCCCGCTGACCTACTTCCTGGGTATCTCGCGGGGCGTCATCAACAAGGGGATCGGCTGGTCGGTGCTGCGTCCTTCCGTGCTCTCCATTGCGCTCTACGTCCTCGTCGTCCTGGGCGTGGCCGTCGTCTCCTTTCGCCGGAGGCTGGAATGATCGACCTGCAGCGGCTCAGGGCTGTACTGCGCAAGGAGTTGACGCAACTGCTCCGCGACCGCATCACGCTCCTCCTCATCTTTATGATGCCCCTCCTGGAGCTTTTCTTCTTCGCCTACGCGGTCAATCTTAGCGTCGATCACATCCCCACCGCCGTCTGCGATCTGAGCCTGGACGTGCGCAGCCGCGATTTCATCGATGCGCTGGTCGCTTCCGGCTACTTCGACATCGCGGAATACGCGGCGGGCGAGGCGGACGTCATCGCGGCACTGGATGAGGGGCGGGTGCGGGCCGGCATCGTCATCCCCCCCGACTTCGCCGCGCAGGTCGCGCGCGGCCAGGGTGAGGTGCTGATCATCCTCGACGGCTCCGACACCTACTCCGTGCAGGCGGCCTACAGTGCGGCGACCGCCATCGCGCAGCATCACGCGCTCGATCTGATGGTGGAAAAGCTGCGCCGTCAGGGGCAGACCTTCGAGCTGATGCCCGTGGAAAGCTCGGTGCGCGTCCTCTACAACCCCACGCTGGACGGCCTCATCTTCATCGTCCCCGCCCTGATTGCGATGTTGCTCCAAATCCTCACCGTGAACCTGACGGCGCAATCCATCGTCCGCGAGTGGGAGCTGGGGACGATCGAACAGCTTCTCGCCACCCCCATCCGCCCGCTGGAGCTGATTTTGGGCAAGCTCCTGCCCAACCTGATCATCGCCGCCGTGGCCCTTGTGCTCATCGCGCTCATCGGCTTCGTGGGGATGGGGGTCCCCTTTCGCGGCAGCGTGCTGCTTTTCCTCTTCCTTTCCCTCCTCTTCGCCATCTCCGGCCTGGGCCTGGGGCTGCTCGTTTCCACCGTGGCCCACACGCAGAACGAGGCGGAATCGATCACCTCGATGCTGATGCTGCTGAGCATGCTGCTCACCGGCTTCATCTACCCCCGCGAGCCGATGCCGGCCATCGTCCGCCTTGTCGGCGACCTCATCCCGCTGACCTACTTCGTGCGCATCGTGCGCGGCGTGGTAACGCGGGGCGTCGGCCTGACGTTGGTCTGGCAGGATGTCGCGGCTTTGGCGATCTACGCCGCCCTGGCGATGTATCTGGCCGCCCGCTTCTTCCACCTGAGGCTGGACTGATGGACGAGCGAGTTACACTCTACGCCCGCAATCTGGTCAAGGTCTTTCACACCCGCCGCGGCGAGGTGCGTGCCGTGGACGGGCTTTCGCTGGAGGTGCACCGCGGGGAGACGGTGGGCCTCATCGGGCCGGACGGGGCGGGGAAGACGACGACGGTGCGGCTCATCCTCGGCCTCCTCCGGCGGACGGCGGGGGAAAGCGGCGTCCTCGGCTACGATTCGATGCGCGATCCCTTTGCCATCCGCGCCGCAACCGGCTACATCGCCCAGCGGTTCGCCCTCCCGCCCGACCTGACGGTGCAGGAGAATATGCGCTTCTTCGCCAACGTGTACGGCGTCCCGCGGCACGAGCAGCGCGACCGCATCGACCGCCTGCTGGCCTTCGCCGGCCTGCTCGACTTTCGCTCCCGATTGGCCGGGCACCTTTCCGGCGGGATGAAGAAAAAGCTGGCCCTGGCCTGCAGCCTCGTCCACAATCCGCGCGTCCTCATCCTCGACGAGCCGACGTTGGGGGTCGATCCGGTGAGCCGCCGTGAGTTCTGGAACCTGCTCAACGATCTGCGGGCCGTCGAGGGCGTCAGCATCCTCGTCTGCACGCCCTACATGGACGAGGCCGAGCGCTGTCAGCGCGTCGCGCTCATCGCCGAGGGACGCCTCATCGCCTGCGACAGTCCCGCCGCCATCCGCCGCCAGGTGGCGGGGGAGCTGCTGGAATGCCGCCCTTCCGATGTCCGGCGGGCGAAAGCGCTCGTCGCCGAACTTCCCGGTGTCCTGGAGGTGCAGACCTACGGGCCGAGCCTGCACATCTTCGTCGATCGCGCGGATGAACGCCGCGCGGCGATCGTCGCCGCGCTGGAGGCCGCCGGAATCCGGTGCCGGGGGATGCGCCGCATCATCCCGCAGATGGAGGAGGCGTTCATCTCGTTGCTGCGCCGTCGGCAGGAGCGTGAGCATGCCTGAACCGGCCATCATCGCGCACAACTTGACCAAGCGCTTCGGCGATTTCACCGCCGTCGATCACGTAACCTTCGAGGTCCCGCGGGGCGAAGTCTTCGGATGGCTCGGTCCGAACGGCGCGGGGAAGACGACGACCATCCGCATGCTCCTCGGCCTGCTCCGTCCCACGGAAGGTTACGCCCGCGTCGTCGGCTACGATGCGGCGAAGCAGGCCCACGAGATGCATTTCCACGTCGGCTACATGTCGCAGCGCTTCACGCTCTACCAGGACCTGACGGTGCGCGAGAATATCCGCTTCTACGGCCACGCCTACGGCCTGCGCGGCGAGGCGCTCCGTCGGCGGGAGGAGGCGATCGTGAGGATGGCAGGACTGCACGGGCGCGGGGACCCGCTCACCGCCAACCTTTCCGGCGGGTGGAAGCAGCGGCTTGCCTTGGGGTGCGCCATCGTCCACAAGCCCCAGGTCGTCCTCCTCGATGAGCCGACGGCGGGCGTCGATCCCATCAGCCGCCGCGAGTTCTGGGAACTGATCTACGCCATGGCCGCGGAGGGCGTTACCGTTCTCGTGACCACGCACTACATGGACGAGGCGGAACTCTGCGAGCGCGTCGGCTTCATCAGCCGGGGGCGGCTCGTGGCCTTGGGCAGTCCGGAGGAACTCAAGCGCACGCAGATGCGCGGCGACGTCCTGGAGGTGGCGATGGAGGAGCCGGAGCGCGGCCTGCGTTACCTCAAGAGCCTCCAGGCGACGGGGCGGCTGCCGCTGGACGAGGTCGCCCTCTACGGCGTCCTGCTCCACGTCGTCGTGCCGGAGGCCGAACGCTGGCAGGAGCGGCTGCGCCGGGCGTTGGAGGAGGCCGGTTTCCGGGTGCAGCATGTCGCCTGGATCGAACCGACCTTGGAGGATGTCTTCATCTCCGCGGTGAAGGCGGCGGGCTGAAGGGCAGCGGCTCGCGCAGGTGGCAGCGCTCGTTGAGCACGGCGATGTAGAAAGTCCCGTGCTCGTTCTGCTCCAGCCTGGTGATGGAGGCGTTGCCGAAGCGCAGGGTGAGCGTCGGCAGGTCGGGCAGGCCGAGGATGTGCCCCAAGTAGGTGCGGAAGACGCCGCCGTGCGCGACGACGATCACATCCCCGCCCTCTGCGCCGTGCCGCGCGATGATCTCGTCGAAGAAGTCGGTGATCCGTGCCCGCGCCGATTCCGGCGGCTCCGCGCCGGGCAGGTGGGGCAGGACGCTCTTCCCCGCCGCGTCGATCGCCAGCAGGTGCGGGTACTTCTCCAGCAGTTCCTCCCAGGTGTGCCCCGTCGCCTCGCCCATATCGTGCTCGCGCAGGCGCGGATCGGGGCGGATGGGGAGGTGCAGGCGTTCGGCGATCGGCTCCGCCGTCTCCATCGCGCGGCGCTGATCGCTGCTGTAGAGCGCCGAGGGATGCTCGACCTGCGCAGCCAGCGCCGCGGCGACGCGCTGCGCCTGCCAGCGCCCAAGCTCGCTCAGCGGCGGGTCGGCGCGTCCCTGCAAGCGCCGCTGGGCGTTCCAGGTGGATTGTCCGTGTCGGATGAGCCAGAGCCTCATCGCTCCCCCTCCGCGCGGAGCAGAGCGTCGAGGAGCGTGCCCGCCGCCGTGATCGGGTCGAGACGGCGGCGCTGCACCGCCTCGACGGCCTCCTCGACCGCGCCGCCGCCGAGCCGCCGTTCCAGCAGGGCGAGGAGGTGGCGCTGGAGCCAGGCTTCGACGTCGGCGCGGGCCAGGCGGCGGCGTCGATTCTCCCACGCGCCGCTGCGCTGCAGGTAGGCGCGGTGCGCCTCGATCGCGTCCGCCAGTTCCGCAAGGCCGCGGTTTTCGATGGCGCTGCTCTGCAGGATGGGGATGTCCCATCCTGCGGCTTCCTCGTCCTTCGCAGAGGGAGCCGCCCCGTGATGCCCGGCGCTGCGATCCCGTCCCAGCGCGGCGCGGATCGATTGCAGCGTGATGCGGGCGGCGGGATTGTCCGCTTTGTTGACGACGATGATGTCGGCGATCTCCATCAGCCCCGCCTTGAGTGCCTGAATCTCGTCGCCCATCCCCGGCGCTTCGACGAGGACGACGGTGTGGGCCAGGCGGGCGATCTCCACCTGCGCCTGGCCTGCGCCGACCGTCTCCACGAGGATGAGGGGATAGCCGACGGCGTCGAGCACGTTGGCGACGTCGCGCGTGGCGGCGGCGACGCCGCCGGGATGGCCGCGCGAGGCCATGCTGCGGATGAAGACGCCATCGTCGGTGAGCAGGTCGCGCATCCGCAGGCGGTCGCCGAGCAAGGCCCCGCCGGAGTAGGGGCTGGTGGGATCGACGGCGACGATGGCCAGCCGCTTCCCGCGCCGTCGGAACTCACGGGCCAGCTTGCCGACGAGCGTGCTCTTCCCCGCGCCGGGTGCGCCGGTGATGCCGACGATGTGCGCCTCGCCCGTGCGCGGGTAGAGCGCGCGCAGGGCCTCCGCCCCTTCCGCCGTGCCGTTTTCCACCGCCGAAAGGAGCCGCGCCAGCGCCCGGCGGTCGCCCCCCAGCGCCGCCTCGACGAATGTCGGGGCTGTGCCGCTCATTTGGCCACCACGCGCCGCACGAAGTCGATCGTCGTCTGCGTCGGCGTGCCGGGGCCGAAGACCTCGACGACGCCCATCGCCTTCAGCTTCGGCACATCGTCCGGCGGGATGATGCCGCCGACGAAGAGGGGGATGTCGCTGATGCCGCGCTTCTCCATCTCCTCGATGACGCGCGGGACGAGCGAGAGGTGCGCGCCGGAGAGGATGGAGAGGCCGACCACGTCCACGTCCTCCTGCAGGGCGGCCTCGGCGATCATCGCCGGGGTCTGGCGCAGGCCGGTGTAGATGACCTCCATCCCGGCATCGCGCAGGGCGCGGGCGACGACCTTCGCGCCGCGATCGTGCCCGTCGAGGCCGGGCTTGCCTATCAGCACGCGGATCTTTCTCATCGGATCGCTCCTTTCTCTCCCCGCGGCTACCGCCACCAGCGGCTGTAGCGCTGGAGATGGGAGATGTCGTTCATCAGCGTAACCTGCAGCAGTTTGCCCGTGTCGGTGATGATGTTCACAGCGCAGTTGCGCTGGGCGAGTTTCCAGAAGGCGTTGTTGTCCAGGCCGAGCACGTCGAGCAGGAGGGCGCGGTTGACGACGGCGTGGCCGACGGCGACGATCCATTGGCCGCGGTGCTGTTCCAGCCAGCGGTGGAGGCCCTCGTGGACGCGGGCACGCACATCGGCCAGCGATTCGCCGCCGGGGATGACGACGTCGCCCGGACAGCATTCCCACTTGCGCAGTTCCTCCGGCCAGAGCCGGATGACCTCATCGATCGTCTTGCCCTGCCAATCGCCGAAGTTCATATCCAGCAGCGCCTCATCGGTGATGACGGGGAGGTCGAACTGGCGGGCGATGGCCTGGGCCGTCTCCTGCGCCCGTCCCATCGGGCTGCTGTAGACCGCCTCGACCGACCAGGAGGCGGCGATGCGGCGGGCCGTTGCCTCGGCCTGTCGCCGCCCGAAGGCGTCGAGCGGAATCTCCTTGCGACCGCGGAAGTGCGGGACTTTGTTCCACGCCGTGCGTCCGTGGCGGACGAGGATGATGTGGGTCGAATTCATCGTTGTCGTGCTCCTTTCAGTAGTGCGCCGCACTGGGTGCAGCGTTCGTTTTCCGGATCGTTGAGGAAGCCGCAGCGAGGGCAGGCGATCGGCTGTACCTCGACCAGCGGGGCCTGGCAGGCGGAGCAGGTGAGCCGTCCGACGGGATTGGGTGTGCCGCAGTAGGGGCAGATGACGTGGGAGAGCGTCGCCTTCCCCGCCGAGCCGTGGAGACGGCAGTAGCTTTCCACCGCCGCCCACAGTTCGTCGTGCAGGCGGAATTTGCGCAGGTTTCGGGCGACATCATCCAGTTCGGTAAGCAGCGTTATCGGCCTGAGGAGGGCCTTCAGCCCCGTCTTCGCCAGATCGGCGCCTACGCCCAGGAGATGCTCCTCGCTCATCGTGACGACGATCCCCGTCGGGGTGGGGGTGATGCGCAGCGTCAGCGTGAGCACCGGGTCGTCCGTCTCCACGCGGGGCGTCCACACCTGGACGGTCGCCCCGCCGTCGCGCAGCTTGACCCAGCGCGACCGCGTCGTTCCGCCGTCGAACTGGAGTGCCAGCGCTTCGGCCATCGCCAGCGGGTCGATCTCGCCGTGATAGGCTCGTTGTTCTACCTTTGCCATCTTCGCTCCTTTGTGATGCTTTCTGTGGGGGTTTGCGGCCTCGATTGCCCTCGATGAGGAGGGCGAAGAGCAGGGCCGCGACCAGTCGCAGCGCTGCCGAGGTGAGGAAGAGCGTCCGGTAGCCCCTCACCTGCGCCAGCCATCCCCCCATCGCCGCGCCGCCCGCCATCCCCAGCCCCGCCAGCGCCTGGTAGAAGGCGACCAGCGAGGCCCGATGATCCGCCCGCGTCCGTTCCAGCAGGTAGTTGAAGGCGGCGAGGTTGTACCCGGCCCAGACGAAGCCGGAGAAGATCTGGAGCAGGTAGGCCTGCCACGGAGCGCGGATGAATCCCCACAGTGCCGGAACGAGGGGGATGAAGAGGCCCGTTCCGCGCTGGACCCATCCGGCCCCCAGCCGGTCGTTCAGCGGCCCGAAGAAGCGCTGCCCCGGCACGGCGGCGAGCAGGCCGACCGCGCTGACCATCCCCAGCACCGAGGCGGTCGCTCCGACTTCCTCCACCAGGTAGATGAGGAAGAAGGGGCCGGCCACCATCACCGTGAAGTTCCACAGCGCGCCCACGGCGGCAAAGAGGAGGAAGGGGCGGTCGAGGGCGTGCCACCACCGCCGCTTCCCCGCGCTGCCGGAGGGGAGGGGCGAGGGCGGTTCGTCCACCTGCGCCAGGAAGAAAGCGGCTCCGAAGCCCAGCAGCGCCGCCGTCCCCAAGGCCGCCTGGTAGCCGAGCGGCTCGCCGAGGTGGGCGCTCCACCGTCCGACGGCGAGGAGGACGGCGAAGGCCCCCAGTCCCATCACGATGTTGCGGGTGCTGAAGTAGCGTCCGCGCCAGCGCATGGGCACCAGCTTGCCCAGGAAGGCTGTCCAGGCCGGTGTAACCAGGTTGACGAGGAAGGCCCGTGCCGCCGCGATCCCGATCCCTACGCCGACCAGGCGCACGCTCAGCGGCACGGGTATCCAGGGGAGGAGGATGAGGAGCAGGAGGAGCGCCCGTGCCGCGACCATCGGCCAGAGGATCAGCCCCTTGTAGCGCCGTCGCCGTGCGGCCAGATAGCCGCCGGGGATCATCGCCGCGGGCATCATCAGATTGCTCAGCGAACTCAAGGTGCCGATCTCCGCCCGCCCCGCGCCCAAGGCGAGGAGGTAGACGGAGAGATAGGTATTCACCAACGTGTTGCTCGCGTTGGCGAAGAGACCGCTGCCCATCAGTCGGCGCAGATTGCGGCGGCTGTTGGGCGGCAGGTGGAGGCTCCACCGTCCCCCGGCAGCGAGGAGGGCCAGGCGCTCGCCGATTCGCGACCCTTTCGGCCTCATCCAACCTGGACGAAACGCTCGGCAGGGAGTACGAAGAGCGTCGCCTTGTGCTCGCCCGCGGCGGGCGGGGCGCAGGTGGCCTCGATGGCCTCGATGACGGCCTGGACCTCATCCTGCTCGACGCCGATGAGCAGCGTAACGTTGCCGCGCCGCAGGAAGCCGCCCGTGCTGGCGATGCGCGTTACGCGGAAGCCGAGTTCGACCAGACGGTCGCTGACCGCGACGGCGTCGTCGTCCCGCACGATGACCACGAGCAGTTTCATCCGTCCCTCCTCATCCGATCTGTACGAAACGTTCTACCGGCAGGATGAAGACCGTCGCTCCGCCGACGCTCACCTCCATCATCATCGGCGCGGTGGGCGCGAAGACGTTGCCCGCGCGCAGGGAGATGTATCGCCGCCGCCGCGGGCACCGCTCTTCCACGAGGTGCAGGAAGCGCTCCACCTGCTGCTGCGGCAGGCCGACGATGAGCGTAACCATCGCTTCGTGGAAGAAGCCGCCGACGGCATCGATGATCGTCGCGCGGAACCCTGCGTCGCGCAGGGCGTCGAGCAGCGCCCGTGTCTGCGAGCCGTCCACGATGATGATGGCCATTCGATCGATCATCCGTCCTCCGGTGGTGAATTCCTCCTTCTTCATTATAATCTAACCCTTGGATTAGTCATTTCCGCGCGGGTGTCCGGATACTCCGACCGCCCGCGGGGTGCTCGAAGGGAGGCGAGGACAGGTGGCGGGACTTTTGCTACACATCAAGAAGCGGCTCTATCTCTACGTGGCGCTGGACTTCGTGCTGGCCTTGTGGGTGGGGACGCACGTCGATCTGCAGTCGATCAACATCAAGCCAATCAGCCTCCTGGCCGTTTTCCTGATGCTCTATCCGATGCTGACGGGCATGGTCGTCGAGAAGGTCAAGCGGGCCGGACGCAACTACAGGCTGATCGCGCTGACGCTGACCTTCGCCTTCGTCGTGGCCTCCATCACCGCCTACGTCGTCTCGCGCCTGCTCTTCGCGGACTATCCGGAGTTGGCGTTAGGGATCATCCTCGTGGGCGCTATCCCTTGCTCGAATATGCTCATCGGCTGGAGCGGCATCGCCGACGCCAGCGTCGAGGATGCGCTGGTCATCGCTGTCATCGGGTTGCTGCTGATCCCGCTCCTGTCCCCGCTCATCGTGCGCATCAGCGGGGGGCCTTTGCTGCCTATCGATACGACGCGGCTCATCCTCAACCTCCTGCTCTACATCCTCGTGCCGCTCATCTTAGGGTATTTCACGCGGCGGGCGATCATTCGTCGGCGGGGTATGGCCTACTTTATGGAGATCAAGCGCTATTTCCCCGGCCTGTCGGCGTTGGGCATTCTGCTCATCGTCTTCTTCTCCGTCGCCAAGGTCAGTGGCCGCGTGCTCCAGCATCCGGTGGTCTTTTTCCTCGTTGCCGCCGGACTCTTCCTCTACTACCTCATCCAGACCGCCCTGGCCGTTGCCGCAGCCCGGTTCTTTCACCTCGACTACGCGCAGGGGATGATCCTGATTTTGGGCGCGACGGCCAGTTCGCAGGCGATCTCCCTCGCCCTGGCGGCGACGATGTTCGGCAGCATGACCGTTTTCGCCCTCTCCTTCAAGCCCATCCTCCAGGTGGCCTACATCATGCTGCTGATCTACGGGTTGGGGCCGTACCTGCGGCGCTTCCTCGACGGACCGCCGCATCCGGCGGGCGGCGCCGAGGCCCCGCGGAAGGGGATGGAGCTATGACGACCAGCTTCGCGCAGGAAGGCGACATCGTCCTCCTCCTGGGGAAGGACAAGCGCGAGTTTATGTTCCGCCTGCAGGCCGGGGCGGAGTTGCACACGCATCGTGGCATCATCCGCCACGATGAGGTGATCGGCCACCGCTGGGGGGAGACGCTGACGACGCATATCGGCTACCCCTACCTCCTCCTCCAGCCGTCGCTGGATCAGCTCATTCGCGGCATCCGCCGCAATACGCAGATCGTCTATCCCAAGGAGATCGGCTACATCATCGTCAAGATGAATATCGGCCCCGGCGTGCGCATCATCGAGGCGGGGACGGGCAGCGGCGGCTTGACCATCGCCCTGGCGCGGATGGTGGGGGCGACGGGGCACGTGTACACCTACGAGGCCCGTCCGGCGATGCAGGCGCTGGCCCGCCGCAATCTGGAACGGCTTGGTCTGGAGGGAAACGTAACCTTCCACCTGCGCGACATCGCCGAGGGCTTCGAGGAGCAGGAGGCGGACGCGCTCTTCCTCGACGTGCGTGAACCCTGGCTCTACCTCGAGGCGGCGCACGCGGCGCTGCGCAGCGGCGGCTTCTTCGGCGCTCTCCTCCCGACGACGAACCAGGTCTCTGCGCTGCTCGCCGCGCTGGAGGAAAGCCGTTTCGGCTTCGTCGAGGTGGAGGAACTGCTGTTGCGGGCTTACAAACCGGTTCCCCAGCGCCTTCGTCCTGAGGATCGCATGGTCGCCCATACCGGCTACCTCGTCTTCGCCCGCTCGCTCATCGCGCAGACGCCGACGTAGCACGCAACACGGGACACGCAACACGCAACACGGAATACGCAGTACGGAACACGCAATGCGTAGCGCGTAACTCAGGAGGTCCTATGAAACGCGGTCTGATTCTGGCTATCGTGGTGGCACTATTCCTCAGCGCCTGCCTCCCTGCTTCCCCGACACCTGCGCCGACGGTCGAGCGGCCCGCGGCGATCCCGGCGCATCTCCTCATCGGCGAGGTGATGCCCGGCGCTGCCGCCGACCATCAGCAGGAGTACATCGAACTGTACAACGCGGGCACGGAGGCCGCCGATCTGAGCGGCTGGCAGCTCCTCTATCGGCTCACCGATGAGCAGGAGCCGCAGGTGCTCTACGCCTGGGAGGGGGGCGAGGTCCCCGGCCACGGCCACTACCTGCTCCAGTTCGAGGGGAGCGACTTCGGCATCGTGCCGGATGCCGAGTACGATCGCCCGCTCTTCGAGCGCAAGGGCGCTCTCCTCCTCGTGGATGCGTCGGGCGAGGTGGTGGATCGCGTGGGGTGGGGCGCGGATGCGCCGCGTTCGGCGACGGAGGGCGAGGCGGCTCCGGCCCCCGCGAAGGGCGAGGCCCTGGAACGGCTTCCCGGTGGGGAGGCGGGGAACGGTCAGGACACGGACGACAACCGCGCCGATTTCCGCCTCCTCGCCGACTTCGTGCCGCAGAACAGCGGCAGCCGCCCCACGCCGCCCTTCGCCGCCGCCCTTCAGCTTGCCGTCGAGGTGCCCCCCGCCGTCGAGCCGGGGGCCTCGCTGACCGTGACCTTCGCCCTCACCAATGCGACCGGCATCGCGCAAGACGGCGTCGTCGTCGTTGCCCCCCTGCCCGCGGACTACGAGCCGCTCTCCCTGCCCGACGGGGCGACCGTCGCCGACGGACTGCTGCGCTGGCCGGTCGGCACGCTGGAAGCCGGGGAGTCGGTGCGCGGCGAGGCCGTCCTCCAGGCCCCCTGGACCTACGAGAGCGAACTGCTCGGCGGCTTCCACGCGGAGGCGGCGACGTGGCCGGTGCGGGCTTACGCCGGGCCGCAGCGCTTCACCATCGCCGGAGGGACGATCCCCGTCGCCACGGCCCGCACGCTCGTTGGCCAGGAGGTTACGGTCGAGGGGATAGCCACGATGTACACCGGCGGCTTCTACGCCGGGAGCAGCGGCACGAAGTTCTACGTCGAGGATGAGACGGGCGGCATCCAGGTCTACTGTCCGGGCGGTCAGGGCAAGGTCGAAGTCGAGGTCGGCGAACGGGTGCGTGTGCACGGCACGATCGACCTCTACCGCAACGCCGTGGAGATCATCCCCAGCACCTACCCCGACGACGTGGAGATCGTCGATTCGACGCCGATCACGCCGACCCCGACGGAGGTCCCCATTGCGACGCTGCACGAGGCGCAGGCGGCGGGCGATGAAAGCTGGCTCGGCCGCTACATCGCCATCACCGGCACGCTGACGGCGCTCACGGAGGGGAACTACGACTATCGCGCGACGCTGAGCGACGACGAAGGCTACGATTTCCCCATCGTCATCGAAAAACAGACCGGCGTGGACGTGGAGCCGCTGGAGGTCGGGCGGATGTATCGCATCGCTGGTCTCTGCGAGCGCTACGTCAACACGTGGGAACTCAAGCCGCGCCTGCAGTCCGACTTCGAGCCGCTCTATCCCCCGGAACTGATGCTTTCGATGATGGCGCAAAACAGCGTGCTCCCCGGCGGGGCGATAACCTACACGCTGATCGCCGTCAATCACACCGCCGCGACGCTGCACCACCTCACCATCGCTGCCAGTCTCCCCACCGAGGGCGTGGAGGGCGTCGATCTGCTCGACGGCGGGCGCGTCGAAGGCAGCGAAGCCGTCTGGTCGATCGACAGCCTGCCGCCCGACGGAGGGGCCGTTACCGTAACCTTCGTCGCGCGGGTGAGCGCGGAGGCCGCCGACCGCATCGTGAGCGAGGGCGCGATCGCCACCGCCGACGAGTGGCCAACGCCGGTCGTCGTCCCCGCGTGGACGACCTACGTCGGCAACGGCGTGCCCATCGCGGCCATCCAGGGGCCGGGGATGAGTTCCCCCTACGTGCGCACGCGGGCCTCGGCGGAGGGCGTCGTCACTGCCATCTTCCCCGACCTGGGCGGCTTCTGGATCGAATCCCTGGCTCCGGATGACGACCCGGCGACCTCCGAGGGCCTCTTCGTGCTGATGGAAGAACTGCCGATCACCGTGAGTGTCGGCGATGACGTGATCGTCTCCGGCAAGGTGCGCGAACGCTCCGGCCAGACGCTGCTCGATCCAGCGCAGGAAAGCGATCTCGTCATCGTGCGCCACGGCCTGCCCCTGCCGTCCCCTGCGCCCTTCGATCCTCCGCAGGAGACGGAGGCGGCGCAGCTTTACGACGAGTCGCTGGAGGGCATGCTCGTCCGTCTGGAGGGGGAGGCGCGTGTCGTCGGCCCGACGACGAAGTACGGCGAGACCGCCCTCGTCGCCGACCGCTGGGAAATCGACCTGGTGCGGCGCGGCATGCCCACGGGGATGCTCATCTACATCGACGACGGCTCCTTCGCCGCCTACACCACGCGCGAGGAACTGCCCTACTTCGCCGAGGTGGGCGATACCGTCCTCTCGGTGAGCGGGCCGCTGGCCTTCACCTACGGCCACTACAAGATCGAACCGACGGAGCCGCCCCTCATCGCCCACGCGGACCATCCGCTGCCCTCGCTGGAGCCTGCCGCGGCGAACGAGGTCAGTTTGGCGACCTTCAACACGGAGAACTTCTTCGACTTCAAGCCGCCCAATCCCTCCAGCCCGCCGATGCCGACGGTCAGCGAGTACCACCGCAAGCTGAAGAAGGTCGCCGACGCCATCGCGCGGATGGGGATGCCGACGATCGTCGGCCTGGAGGAGGTGGAAAACATCGGCGTGCTGGAGAAACTGGCCGCGCAGCCCGCCATCGCCGAGGCGAACTACGTCCCCATCCTCATCGAGGGGACGGACAGCCGCGGCATCGACGTCGGCTTCCTCGTGCGCGGCGACGTGGCGACCGTCGAGGGCTTCGCCGCCTACCCGGCACCCGGCGGCCTGACCAGCCGCCCGCCCTTGGTGATCACCGTAACCGTCCATCTGCCGCAGGGCGACCTGCCGCTCTACGCCATCGTCAACCACTTCACCTCGATGGGCGGCGGGGTGGAGGCCACCGAGCCGCGGCGTGTCGCTCAGGCCGAGTGGAACGTGGAACTGGTGCACCGCCTGCAGGCGGCCCATCCCCAGGCGATGATCGCCGTGATGGGCGATCTGAATGCCTACTACGATGCGCCGACGCTGCAGACGCTCCGCGACGGCGGCTTGCGCCACGTCTACGAGGCCGTTGCCGAGAGCGATCATCCTTTCACCTACATCTACCAGGGCGAGGCGGAAACGCTCGATCACATCCTCGTCACGCCGCCGCTCTTCGAGCATCTGGTGCGCGTGGAGGCGCTGCACATCGACGCTCCCTTCACTCTGCCGCTGGAGGAGGACGAGACGGCGCGACGAGCCTCCGATCACGACCCGCTGGTCGCCGTTTTCCGCTTCGGCGAGTGAGAGCGATGGTGCAGTGGCTGCGGGGTGCGCTGCCCCCCCTCCTCGTCGGCCATCGAGGGGCGAAGGCGGTTGCACCGGAGAACACGATGGCTTCCTTCCGCCGTGCCTGGCGCGATGGCGCGGACGCGATCGAGATGGACGTGCGGCTCACCGCCGACGGCGCTGTCGTCGTCATCCACGATGAAACGGTCGATCGCACCACCGACGGCCACGGCGCGGTCGTCGAGATGTCGCTGGAGGAACTGCGTCGTCTCGATGCGGGAAGCTGGTTTGCGCCGGAGTACGCCGGGGAGCGCATCCCTACGCTGGAGGAGGTCGTGGCGTGGGCGCGGGGCAGGATCGCGATGCTCGTGGAACTGAAGTATCCGAACCGCCGCTTCCGCCCCGATCTCGTCCCCGCGGTCTTGCCGCTGATCGAGCCAATGGGGGAGGATGTGGCGGTCATCTCCTTCGAGAGCGCGGCCATCGAACAGGTGCGGCGGGAGGCTCCGGCGCTTCCGGCGGGGGTGATGGAGCCGGAGCGCTGGTTCCAGCCGCCGGTGGCATGGCTTGTGCGGCACCTCCCCTCTCTGGCGAGGTGGGCACTCGTGCGCGCTCTGCTCCTGCGCCCCCTAGAGATAGCGCTGCGGCACGGCGCGACGATGGTGCTGCCGCACAGCCGCTCGCTTTCCGCCCTGCTCATCGCCGAGGCGCACAGACGGGGGATGCCGGTCAGTCCCGGCGGGGCGCAGTGGGACTATCGCTGGGCCATCTCGCTCGGCGTGGACACGATCGCCGCCGATGACCCCGGTGCAGTCCGTCGGCGCTATCTGCCGAAAGCCTTGGCCGATTCTGCAGGAGGTGAACGATGATTCTCCGCGCCGTCTACGGCGAAGTGGAGCCGGTCGAACGAGGGCGCAAGGGCGCGGAAGGGGCCTTCATCCGCCTGAGCGATGGCATCACGCACTACGAACTCGGCGGCGAGTCGTCGGCCCCGCCGGTCGTCCTCGTCCACGGCTTCTCCGTGCCCTGCTTCATCTGGGACCCGACCTTCGAGGCGCTGACGAAGGCGGGCTTCCGCGTGCTGCGTTACGACCTCTTCGGGCGCGGGCTGTCCGACCGCCCGCCTGTGCGCTACGACAAGGCGCTCTTCCTCCGCCAACTCGAAGAGCTCATCGAAGCGCTGGCCCTGCCGCGGCCCTTCGCGCTCTTCGGCCTTTCGATGGGCGGGGTGATTGCGGCGGCTTTCACCGCGGCGCACGCCGACCTGGTACGGCGGCTCGTCCTCATCGATCCCGCCGGTCTGCCCTATCCCCTCCTGCTGCGGATGCGGCTGCTCCTCGTCCCCGTGCTGGGGGAGTTGCTGATGGGCTTTTTCGGGCGGCGGACGCTCATCCGCGGGCTGCGCGATGATCTGGGCGCGGAGCATCCGGCGCTGGCGCACTACGAGGCGCGTTACCGCCCTCAGATGCGCTACTTCGGCTTCCGGCGTGCGCTCCTCTCGACGCTGCGCTCCGGCCTGCTGCGCAGCGGGGAGGCCGATTTCGCCCGTGTCGGCGCTTTGGGCCTGCCCGTCCTCCTCATCTGGGGCGAGGAGGATGAGGTCGTGCCCTTCGCGCTGCACCGCGCTCTCCTGCGCCTCATCCCGCAGGCCGAGTTCCACCCCATCCCCCGAGCCGGGCACATCCCCCACTACGCCAGGCCGGAGGTCGTGAATCCCATCCTGCTCGATTTCCTGCGGAGGGACGATGAGGCTCACCGCTGAGGAGCGGTCCTGGCTGGGCGGCGAGGCTGGCCCGGCGCTGCAGCGGGCGATGGAGATCGTCGTCGCTTTGGGGCGCATCTACGGCGCGGAGCGGCTGATCCCCGTCGAAAGCGTGCAGATCTCCGGCGTCTCCTACCGCAATCTGGGCGAGGCCGGTCTGCGCTTCCTGCGCCGATGGGTGGAGGAGGGGGCGCGGGTGCGTGTGCCGACCTTCCTCAACCCGACGGCGATGGATTTGGCGGCCTGGCGCGAACAGGGGTTCGACCCGCATTTCGCCGCGCGGCAGGCGGAGATCGTCGATCTCTTCGCGCAGATGGGGGTGGGGGCGGGGGAGCCGATGCCGACCTGTGCGCCCTACTACCTCGCTCGGCCTCCGCGGGCGGGGAGCCACGTGGCGTGGGCGGAATCCTCCGCCGTCTCCTACGCCAACAGCCTGCTGGGAGCGCGGACGAACCGCGAGGGAGGCCCCGGAGCCATCGCCGCTGCACTCACCGGCAGAGTGGCCGAATACGGCCTGCACCTGGAGGCCAACCGTCGTCCGACGGTAACCGTGGCGGTGCAGGAGCCGCCGCGCACGGTTGCCGACTTCAGCGCCCTGGGGGCGCTGGTGGGCCGCGAGATCGGGCGCGGCATCCCCTACTTCGTCGATCTGCGGGTGGAAGAGCCGCTGCGGGAGGCGAAGCTGAAGGCGCTGGGCGCGGCGATGGCGGCGACGGGCGCGGTGGCGCTCTATCACGTGGCCGGTGTTACGCCGGAGGCGGCACAGTTCACGCCGCCCGCGGCGCGGCTGACCGTCGGGTCGCTGCGGGAGGGCTATGCCATGCTCGACGAGGGCGGCGACGTCGATCTCCTCTGGGTCGGCTGCCCGCACGCCTCGCTGGAGGAGATCGAGCGGGTGGCGGCGCGGGTCGCCGGTCGGCGGCTGCGGCGTCCCCTGTGGATCACTTGTTCACGCGCGGTGCGCCGCGTCGCGGTCGAGGCGGGCTGGGCGGAGCGCATCGAGGCGGCGGGCGGACGGCTCTACGCCGATGCCTGCCTGGCCATTGCGCCGCTGCGCGACCTGGGCATCAGGGCGGTGGGGACGACCTCCGCGAAAGGGGCCTTCTATCTGCGCAATCTGGCCGGGGTTGCCGTCCGCTTCGGGACGCTGGACGATCTGTTGGACTCGGTGGTTTCGTGATGGCGGAGGAACGGCTGCTCTACACGTGGAAGGGTCGCCTGGTCAAGGCGGGGCACGCGGTGGGGCGCGCGCTCGTCTCGCCGGAACCGATCGGCTTCCTCGGCGGGGTGGACGGCGCGACGGGGGTCGTCGTCGAACGCGGCCATCCGCTGGAGGGACAATCGGTCGCCGGACGGGTGCTCGTCTTCCCGCACGGGAAGGGGAGCACGGTCGGCTCCTACGTGCTCTACCAGTTGGCGGAGTGCGGCTGTGCGCCCGCGGCCATCCTCAACGCGGAAAGCGAGCCGATCGTCGCCGTGGGCGCGATCATCGCTGAGATTCCGATGGTCGATCACCTGCCGATTCACCTGCTGCGCACCGGTGATCGCGTCGAGGTGGAGGGCGAGACGGTGCGCGTCTGGCGGGCGGTCGAGGATCAGGGGCAGGTGCGGTAGCGCGGGGCCTTCCAGGCGGCGACGGCGCGCCGCCAGCGGCTGCGCCAATCCTCCAGGTGCCGACGCCACGGCGGTGGGAGCGGAGCGTCGCGCAGCGCACGCAGTTCCGTCAGGTGCTCGCGGGCGACCCGTTCCCCCGCGTCGATGATCTGCCGGTTGAGGTGGCTGGCGAAGGTGCCGACGTTGGGCAGCGAGACGGTGAGCACCAGGTCGGGCGGAGCAAGCTCCATCCGGCGACGGGTTACCAGGGCGATCGTGTGGCCGACGCTCGCCTCGGCGATGACGAAGGGGTGGTACCATTCGCCAGGACGGGTGAAGAGGCGCAGGAGCGTGATGCGCTCCAGCCGCCTGCGGGGTGTTGCGGCGCTTTCCTTCAGGC
The DNA here is from genome assembly GCA_026991395.1 of Anaerolineae bacterium. Lineage (GTDB taxonomy): Bacteria > Chloroflexota > Anaerolineae > B4-G1 > SLSP01 > JALXBP01. The sequence goes on from JALXBP010000146.1 coordinate 27,037, forward strand.
CCAGCTTCACGCTCGGCGGCGTGGCGACGCCGATGACGCGGTCGGCGCCCATCGCCCGCACCTGATCGAAGGGGAAGTTGTTCGTCGTGCCGCCGTCCACCAGCCAGCGCCCGCGATGATGCACGGGGGCGAACATCAGCGGGAAGGCGGAGGTCGCCATCATCGCCGGGATGACGGGGCCTTCGTCGAGGACGACCATCTCGCCCGTCTCCACGTCGGTGGCGATGACGAGGGCGGGGAGCTGCAGGTCGGCGAAGGTGAGGTCGTCGCGCCCCAGGAGGCGGGCAAGGAAGGCCCGCATCTTCTCGTGTCCGATGAGGCCGCGCCGTGAGGGGTCTGGAGAGGCGATCTGCAGCAGGTGCACCTCCTCGCCGACCTCGCGCAGGCGCTTCGGCGGCACGCCCGCGGCGTAGAGCAGGGCGATGATCCCGCCCATGCTCGTCCCCGCGATGAAGTCCACCGGAATGCCCTCCTCCTCCAGCACCGAAAGGACGCCGATGTGCGCCAGGCCGCGCATGCCGCCGCCGCTGAGCGCCAGGCCGATCTTCGCTCGTCTCATCGTCAGCCTCCTTGCGTGGGAAAAGGGGCGGCACGGAGCGCCGCCCCTCGCGGTTGTCTCTCTCCTCGGCTTACGCTTTGGAAGCCCCGATCTGCAGCGCTTTCTTGTCCGCCTCCAGCCACTTGCGCTGGCGCTGCGAAAGGTGCTCCTCCAGTTGCTCCATCACCGTTTCCAGGGAGACGATCCCCGTCGCCTCGATGTAGGCCCCCAGCAGGACCATATTCGCCATCCGCGGGTTGCCGAGTTCGGTGGCGATGTCGCTGGCGGGGAGGGCGATGACGCGGATGTCCTCGCGCTCGCACTGCTTGGGGATGAGGGATGCGTTCATCACCAGCAGTCCGCCCGGTTTGATCAGCGGCCCGTACTTCTCCAGCGAGGGGAGGTTGAGCACGATGGCCGAGGTGGGGTTGCGGATGATCGGCGCGCCGATCTCCTCTTCGGAGACGATGACGGTGCAGTGCGCCGTCCCGCCGCGCATCTCCGGCCCGTAGGAGGGGAACCAGGTTACGTAGAGGCCCTCGGCGATACCGGCGTAGGCCAAAAGCTGCCCGGCGAAGAGGGCACCTTGTCCGCCGAATCCGGAAAAGATCGATTCTTCGTGTCGCATCATCGCCTCCTTTTACCGCACCTTCAGTGCCTTCACCGCGTCGGTCATCTTGAAGGTGCCCAGCGGGAAGTACTGCGTCATATTCGTCTTCACCCACTCCATCGCCTCCCAGGGGGAGACGTTCCAGTTGGTGGGGCAGGTGGAAAGGACCTCGACACAGGAGAAGCCCAGCCCGTTCATCTGCGTGAGGAAGGCCCGTTTGATGGCCTTCTTCGTCTTGTTGATGCTCGGCAGGTCGGTAACCATCTCGCGGGTGATGTAGGCCGAGCCGGGGATGGTGGCGAGAATCTCCGACATCTTGACCGGGTAACCGGCAATGCGCACATCGCGCCCGAAGGGCGTGGAGGTAGTAACCTGTCCCGGCAGCGTCGTCGGGGCCATCTGGCCGCCCGTCATCCCGTAGATGGCGTTGTTGATGAAGACGGTGGTGATCAACTCGCCACGGTTGGCGGCGTGGATGATCTCCGCCGTGCCGATGGCTGCCAGGTCGCCGTCGCCCTGGTAGGTGAAGACGATCTTGTCGGGGTTGACGCGCTTCAGCCCCGTGGCCATCGCCGGAGCGCGTCCGTGCGAAGCCTCGGCGAAGTCCACGTCGAAGTAGTAGTAGGCGAGCACCGAGCAGCCGACCGGCGCGATGCCGATCGCCTTGTCCTTGATCCCCAGTTCGTCGAGCACCTCCGCAATCAGCCGGTGGACGATACCGTGCGTACAGCCGGGGCAGTAGTGCGTATCTTTCTTGGTCAGCGAGTCCGGATACTTGTAGACAAGCTCCATATCCTTGGGAAGTTTCACTTCGACGGTCATAGCTTGTGCTCCTTTCACGCTTTCGTCGCTTCGTCCAGCTTGCGCAGGTCGGCGAGGACCTCGTCCACCATCGGGATGACGCCGCCGGTGCGCCCGTGGAAGGCGACCGGGGCGCGACCCTTGACGGCACGCTCCACGTCCTCCACCATCTGCCCCGCGTTCATCTCGGCGACGAGGATGCCGCGCACCTGGTCGGCCAGTTCGTAGGTGCGGGCTTCGGGGAAGGGCCAGAGGGTGATCGGGCGCAGCAGCCCGACCTTGGTCCCCTCCTTGCGGGCCTCGCGGACGACGGAAAGGCCGATCCGCCCCATCGTGCCGAAGGCGACGAGGAGGAGTTCCGCGTCCTCCGTCTGGTATTCCTTCCAGCGCACCTCGTTCTTCTTGATCTCGGTCAGCTTGGCCTGGAGGCGCAGATTCAGCCGCTCCAGATTCTCCGCGCCCAAGTAGAGCGAGGTGATGACGTTGTGCTCCTTGCGCTCGCCCTTGCCCGTCAGCGCCCAGTCGGGGCGCTTCTCACGCACCGGCTGCATCGGCGGCAGTTCCGCCGACTCCATCATCTGCCCGATGCTTCCATCTCCGGCGACGATGACGATCGTGCGGTACTTTTCCGCCAGATCGAAGGCCAGCCCGACCATATCGATGATCTCCTGCACGCTGGAGGGGGCGAGGACGATGGGGTGAAAGTCGCCGTGTCCCATCGACTTGGTAACCTGGAAGTAGTCGGATTGCGCGGGCTGGATGTTGCCCAGGCCCGGCCCGCCGCGCATCATATCGACGAGGACGACGGGGACCTCGGAACCGGCGATGTACGAGAGTCCCTCCTCCATCAGGCTGACGCCGGGGCCGGAGGTGGAGGTCATCACGCGCACTCCGGCGGAGGCCGCGCCGTAGACCATGTTGATGGCGGCGACTTCGCTTTCCGCCTGGAGGAAGACGCGCCCTTCCTCGATCATCCGTTTGGACAGATGCTCCAGCGCCTCGCTCTGCGGTGTGATGGGATAGCCGAAGTAGGCCTGGAGGCCGTGCCGAACCGCCGATTCGGCGAAGGCCACGTTGCCCTTGAGCAGTTCTTTGACCATAGTCGTGCTCCTTTCTCCTCGTTCAGGCATTCGCCGCCGCGGCGACGGTGCGCGGTTTGCGCTTGCGCCGATAGACGGTGAAGACGACGTCCGGACAGATCATCGCGCAGGCGGCGCAGCCGATACACTTGTCCATATCGGTAACGATGACCGGATGGTAGCCCTTGGCGTTGAAGGCGTCCGGCGAAAGCTGGAGGATATGTACCGGGCAGACGTGGACGCAAAGCTCGCAGCCTTTGCATCGGTCTGTGTCGATGACGACATAGCCTCGACCCATAGAGAAGCCTCCTTTCGGTGATGTTGGGGGTTTGTGTGCCCCGTGTGGGGGTATCTTACTCTTCTTCGTGAGGCTGGCAAATGGGGGAAGGGTGCTACGGGGTGCGGCCTGCGGGGATCTTCACGGCGACGGCGGCGACGTATCCCTGCGCCGGGACGACGTCGATCACCTCCCATCCACGCGGCGGATGAAGGGTGCTCACGCGCTTGGGGTGTCGCAGCCCTTCGCCTGTGCCTTTGAGCAGTGCCTCCTTGCGCACCCAGAGGCGGAGCAACGCCGACGATCCGCCGCCGGCCTCATCGAGCAACTGCCTTTCCTCCGCCGTGAGGACGAAGCGGGCAGCGCCTTCGCCCACCTCCCGCAGCCGTTCGACATCCACGCCGACCGGCTGTGAACTGACGGCGCAGAGGGCCAGGCCCGCCGTGTGGCTCAGGTTGAAGTGGACACAGGGGCAATCGGACAGGGCCGGTTTGCCGTGTGCGCCGTAGGTCAGGCGGAGCGCAGCGGCAGGCCGCTCACAGTAGGCTGCCAGCAGGCGACGGAGCGCCGCCCGTACGACGACGAATCGCTGCCGCACCTCGATGAGGCGGTAGCGTGCGGCCCGTGCCCGCTCCTCCTCGTCGAGGAGCGCCCAGGCCGCCGCCACCGTCTCCCGATCCGGCGAGGGACGCAGCCGCCAAAGCTGCAGTCCCGTCGCCGCTATGAGCCGCTCGCCGCCAGCGAGCGCCGGTACGAGCGTCCAAGCTCCGTAGGTGCGCTGACGTAGAATTCGGTATAGCCGCATTGGGTGCAGACCCAGGCCTTGATGGGGAAGGTGCGCATCCCGCGCAGGACGATACCGGCCTTTTCGTAGATGCGCACGGCCAGCGCATTGCCGCCGATGGTCTCGGCGTTGGGCACGATGGCCCGTGAACCACATTTCGGACAAATGCCTTCTCGCAGACTGCTCATCTTTCCCTCCTCGTTAAGCCTCGTCCCGTCGTCGGGCCAGGTGATACCGCCGCAGGCGGTAGAGCGCGGCGGCTTCGTCCATCAACAGCTTGCCGATCTCGGCGACGCGGCGTTCCTCGGGACGCGCCAGGGGCGTTCCGCGCACCCAGTCGTTGAAAGCGCCCATCGCCGGCCCGCACCAGATTTGGTAATCCTGCTTGCGCTGCGGATCGCCGCGGATGGCCCAGTAGGTCGCCAGGCCGAGATACCAGCGGAAGACGAGGGCCATCTTCTTCTTCGGATTGCGCTCCGCCTTCTCGATCTGGGAGGGATCGCGCTCGCTGAAGAAGTCGATACAGGCTTGCCAGACCTCCTCGATGGACATACGGAAGGTCTGCCGCTCCAGCTTCTCCCGCTCCTTCGGGGGGATGGCCTCCAGGCTCTCGTAGGTGCGGTAGAGTTCGTAGAGCTTGCGTGCCCGCATCGGGAAGAGCGTCCCCCGCTTGAGCACCTGCACCTCGACGCCCATCTCGAACATATCGGCTGCGGGGGCCATCATCACATCGGTCATCGACGCCTCCGCCAGCATCTGCTTGACCGTTGCCGAGGTGCCCGCCTCGACACAGCTTTGGTTGATCGAACCGGTGAGCACGTAGGCCGCGCCCATCATCAACGCGCCGAGGACGGCCTGCGGCGTGCTGATCCCTCCGGCTGCGCCGATGCGTACCGGCGAGGGGTAGTGCCGCTCGGCCTGCACCTCGTCGCGCAGGGCGAGCATCGAGGGGAGCAGGTTGACCAGCGGGCGGTTGTCCGTGTGCCCGCCGGAATCGGCCTCGACGGTGATGTCGTCCGCCATCGGCACTTGGGAGGCCATCGCCGCCTGCTCGGCGGTGATCTTCCCGGCAGCAACGAGGTCGCGCAGCAGCCGCTCCGGTGCCGGTTCGAGGAAGCGGCGGGCGACCTCGCGGCGGGAAAGCTTCGCCAGCACGCGGTGGCCGATGACGATCTGCCCGTCGGGGTCGCGGTGCAGTCCGGCGGCGCGGTAGTGGACGAGGTAGGGCGTCAGCCGCATGTAGGCCGAAGCCTCGATGACCGGCACGCCGTAGCGCAGGTACAGGGCCGCGGTCGCCTCCTCCATCGCCGGTTCGATGGGATTGTGGATCAGGTTGAAGGCGTAGGGGCCGTTGGGCAGTGCCGCCTGCACCTCCCGAATGGCCGCTTCCAGCCGCGGCGGAGCCATCCCCCCCGCGCCGAAGCTCCCCAGCATCCCCGCCTTCCCCAAGGCGATGACCATCGCCGTGCTGGAGATGCCGTTGGCCATCGAGCCGCCGACGTAGGCGTAGCGCAAGCCGTAGGTGCGCTTGAAGGCCGGATCGCCCCAGTCGCGCCCCGTCATCGGCGGCAGCACGTCCAGGAGCGGGAGGCCGTCGTCGAGCACGGGCCGCCCCTCCGCGGTTGCGCCGATGCCCTCCGGCGTTTCGACCACGTAGAGCCTTCCCTTTTCCCGGCGCACGAGGGCCTCCGCCGCTGCGCCGTATCGCACCGAAGCGGCATCGCCTTTCCATCCGAGATTGTTCGTCATCGTCTCTCTCCTTTGCCTGTCGTCATTCGTCGCTCACGATCAGCGCCAGTGGGGCCACGGCGTAGAGCCGCCGTTCGTCCAGCCAGAGACTGCCCTCCCCTTGCACGAGCCAGCCTCCCCGGGGACGGGGCGTCACGGCGTCGAGGGAGACCTCGACGCGGAAGCGGGAGGCGCTCGGCGTGAGCTGGCCGCGATAGCGCCACACAACGCGGTGCTCCGTAGCGGGACGGGCTTTCCGGCCCAGACCGCGCCATTGCGCGAAGGCGGCCAGCGCCTGGTGCATCGCCTCGACGCCCAATGAGCCGGGCATCACCGGGTCCTGGTAGAAATGAGCGTCGAAGAACCAGGCGTCGGGGTGGACGGGGCCCTCGGCGTGGACGCAGCCCAGCCCCTTCTCGCCGCCCCGCGCTGCGAAGTGGAGCTTGTCGAGGAAGCGCAGGTGGCCGCCGGGGAGATGGAGGGCCGAGGCCTTCCGGCTTTCGCCCTCTCGGGGATGGCCTTCGTGCCAGGGCGGGCGCCGGTCGATCCCCTTCTGCATCTCCAAGGCGCGGCGCGTGAAGTAGCCGAAGGTCGCTTCGCCCTCGTAGAAGGTGCGGCCCTCGCAGCGCAGCGCGAAGCGGTAGCGCTGGATGATCGTCCCGCCCGTCGCCGTGTGGCCGAGCAGTTCGGCCCGATTGACGACGCGCTTGCCACGCAGATCGGGGAGGTGGTGCAGGTATCCGCTCCCGTCGAGATTGCGGAAGTAGAAATCCACGTCGGGATAGGGCAGCGTGGAGCCGAGGTAGGCGGCCAGGAAGCCGCAGGGCTGCAGCGCCATCTCCATCACCACGGCGTAGGGCACCACCCCGCCGTTGTCGCGGAGGAACCAGGCGTCGGGGGCGACGTCGTGCTCGCTCGTCAGCGATGCGCCGACGGCCACCCGTCCCATCTCGCCCTCCACCTCGATGACGCGGTCCATCAGCAGCAGGTCGCCGTTGGGAAGCCGGGGCACGCGCCGTCCGCGGAAAGGGGCGTAG
>JALXBP010000147.1 GCA_026991395.1 Anaerolineae bacterium
CGCCGTAGTAGCCGAGCGCATAGGAGAGCAGCGAGCCGACCGTGCAGCCGAGCGCGCCCCACAGCCCGCCGTGCCAGAGCGCGTGCCAGAGCGTCAGCCCCTTGGCCTCCACCAGCATCCACCCGGCAAGCGGCATCGTCACCTCGCTGGGGATGGGGATGTTGGCGCTTTCCAGCGCCATGATGACGACAACGCCCGTCCAGCCGATGGCGTCGAGGAACTGCTGCAGGAAGGCGACGATCTGGTGCTCGATAGCGTCCACGTCCGTTTGTCCTCCGAGGATGTCGTGGGGGCATTGTAAGGAATGTGATGCTCCTGTCAAGCTGTGCCGCAGGGAGGCCCGCGCGGTCGATTCCCTCCGAGAGGCTCTCGATTTTTTGACAAGGCCCTGTTTTCTGTTACAATGGCTCCCGCTTCGTGCATGGCGACGGCCTGCAGGCCGTCTTTCTTTTGTGGCAGCACGGCCCCGGCATCGGCACACAAGATCAGTTGGAGGAAAGAAGGTAGATGAAAGAGTACACCACCCGGCAGATTCGCAACGTTGCCCTGATCGGCCACGGCAGCTCCGGCAAGACGACGCTGGCAGAGACGATGCTCTTCCTGGCCAAGGTCATCAAGCGCCGCGGCACGGTGGCGGAAGGCAACACCGTGATGGACTTCGACGAGGAGGAGATCCGCCGCAAGATTTCGCTGAGCTTGAGCATCGCCGCGATCGAATGGAAGGGGACGAAGCTCAACGTGATGGATACCCCCGGCTACACCGACTTCGTCGGCGAGCAGAAGAGCGCCCTGCGCGTCGCCGATCTGGCGCTGACGGTCATCGATGCCGCCTCCGGCGTCGAGGTGGGCACCGAGTTGACCTGGGCCTACGCCCGCGAGGAGGCGCTCCCGCAGATGGTGCTCGTCAACAAGATGGAGCGCGAAAACGCCAACTTCGACAAGGCGGTCGCCGCCCTCAAGGAGACCTTCGACGCCCAGTTCCTCCCCATCCTCCTGCCCATTGGCGCGGAGGCCGGTTTCGAGGGCGTCGTGGACGTCCTGGCGCAGAAAGCCTTCATCGGGCCGGAGGGCAAGGCGGCGGAGATCCCTGCCGAGATGGCCGAGGCGGTCGAAAACTACCGCTCCCAGTTGATCGACATCGCCGCCGAGAGCGACGATGAGCTGCTGATGAAGTACCTGGAGGGCGAGGACCTCACCGAGGAGGAGATCGTCGGCGGGTTGAAGCGGGCCATCGCTGCCCGTGCCGTCGTCCCTATCTTGGCCGCTGCCGGGCAATCGATGGTCGGCGTGCGTCGGCTGATGGACCTGCTCGCCGAGATCGCCCCCTCTCCGGCGGACCGCGGGCCGGTCGTCGTCGAAGGGCCGACGGGGGAGGAGGAATTGCCTGTGGACGATACCGCGCCGCTGGCCGCCCTCGTCTTCAAGACAACCGCCGACCCCTACGTCGGCAAGCTGACCTACTTCCGCGTCTACGGCGGCATCCTCGAATCGGGGGCGACCGTTTACAACAGCCGCGCCGAGACGGAGGAGCGCCTGGGGCAGCTCTTCGTCCTGCGCGGCAAGGAGCAGATCAACGTCGATCGCTTGCACGCGGGCGACATCGGCGGCGTCGCCAAGATGAGCGCCGCGCTCACCGGCGACACCCTCTGCAGCAAGGAGCACGTCATCAAGATGCGCGGGCCGAACTTCCCTCATCCCCTCTTCAGCGTCGCCGTCTATCCCAAGACGAAGGCCGACACGGCGAAGATGGGCAGCACGCTGACCCGCATCTGCGAGGAAGACCCCACGCTCCACTGGCACCAGGAGCCGAGCACCAAGGAGACGATCCTCGCGGGGATGGGTGAAGCCCACGTCGAAACGGCGGTGCGCCGCATCAAGGGGCGCTTCGGCGTCAACCTGGAGACGCGCACACCCAAAGTCCCCTACAAGGAGACGATCACCAAGACGGCCAAGGCCCAGTATCGCCACAAGAAGCAGACCGGCGGCGCAGGCCAGTTCGCCGAAGTCCATATGCGCCTGGAGCCGCTGCCGCGCGATACCGGCTTCGAGTACGTCTGGGAGGTCTTCGGCGGCCACATCTCCTCCTCCTTCATGCCCTCCATCGAGAAGGGCGTCAAGTCGGTGATGGCGCAGGGCGTCATTGCCGGATACCCCATCGTGGACGTGAAGGTCGCCGTTTACGACGGAAAGGAACACCCCGTCGATTCCAAGGACATCGCCTTCCAGATCGCCGGACGCGAGGCCTTCAAGGAGGCCTTCCGCCAGGCAAGGCCGGTGCTCCTGGAGCCGATCTACACCTTCCGCATCACCGTACCGGAGGAGTTCACCGGCGACGTGATGTCCGACCTCAACACCCGCCGCGCCCGCGTCCAGGGGATGGAGCAGGCGGGGAAGAAGTCGGTCATCATCGCCCAGGCCCCCCTCGCCGAGATGCAGCAGTACGCGACCAACCTGCGGGCGATCACGCAGGGGCGCGGCATTTACTCGATGGAGTTCTCGCACTACGACATCGTGCCGGGCAACTTGGCGCAGAAGATCATCGAAGAGGCGCAGCGCGAAAAGGCGGCGTAACGGCAGGATCGACGCCGCGCACTCTGTGAGAGGCACGATGTGGGTTGTCACAGGGGGACGGTCGAAACCGTCCCCCTTGGGCTATGAGACGGTCAGCGCACCTCTTTCTTGCGGGGGGCGTGGGGATCGAGGTGCCGTCGTGAGGCGAACGTTCTGAAAGGGGGAAGGATGGAGCGGATCGACCCTGCGCTGCTGGGGCGGCTGCGTTTCGTAACCCGCCGCCGTCGGCAGGGGGGATGGGGGGAGCGTCGTTCGACGCGGCGCGGGCAGGGGCTGGAGTTCGCCGACTACCGCGACTACGTCCCCGGCGACGACCTGCGCCGCGTGGACTGGAACCTCCTCGCCCGTCTCGACCGTCCCTACGTGCGGCTCTACGAGGAGGAGGCCGATCTCCACATCCACCTGCTCCTCGACGCGAGCGCCTCGATGGTCTGGGGCGAGGGGGCGGCGGCCCGCTGGCCCAAGGCACTGGCGCTGACGTTAGCCTTGGGTACCATCGCACTGCTCGGCGGGGAGGCCTTCGATGCGGTACTGTTGCGGGACGGGGCGCTGGATGCGCCGACGCCGCCGCTGCGCGGACGGGCGGCCCTCCCGCGCTGGGAGCGGTGGATCGGGGCGGCGACGGCCGCGGGGGAGACGGCGCTGGCCGACTCGGTGCGGCGTTTCCTCGCCAGCAAGCCGCGCCCGGGTCTTGCCGTCCTCATCAGCGACGGCTACGATCCGCAGGGCCTGACGGAGGGGATCAAGCGCCTGGCCGCACAGGGGCAGGAGGTCGTCCTGCTCCACCTGCTCACGCCGGAGGAACTGGAGCCGCCGCTGTGGGGCGAGGTGCGGTTGGTCGATGTGGAGCGGGGGACGACGCGGGAGGTTACGGTCGATAGAGCGGCGCAGGCGGCTTACGCGGCCCGTCTGGAGCGCTGGCAGGCGCAGTTGCGCGACAGGCTGGGGCGTTACGGCGGGCGCTACTGCCTCGTGCGCAGCGATCTCCCCCTCCGTCAGATGGTCCTGGAGGTGCTGCGCCGTGCGTCCGTCGTCCGATGAACGCGCTCCGGCGACCGTCGGAGGGGCGCTCCGCTGGGCGGCGGCGCAACTCCGTGCGGTTACCGATCGTCCCGTGCTGGAGGCGGAACTGCTCCTCGCCGCCCTCCTGGGTGTCAGCCGCGCCTGGCTCTTCGCTCATCCGGAAGCGCCGTTGGACGAGGAGGCCCGCCGCGACTATGCGCGGTGGGTCGCCGAGCGGCGTGGCCATCGTCCGCTCCCCTACATCACCAACGAGGTCGAATTCTACGGCCTGCGTTTCATCGTCAACGAAGCGGTGCTCATCCCGCGTCCGGAAACCGAGCTTCTGGTCGAGGTGGCGCTGGCGTGGCTTTCCCGCCATCCGCACGCCGTCGGCGTCGATGCCTGTACCGGTTCCGGCTGCATCGCCGCGACGTTGGCCCACTTCGAGCCGGGGGTGCGTTTCTGCGCTACCGACATTTCGCCGGAGGCGCTCCGCGTGGCGCAGGCGAATCTCCGCTGGTTGCGGGTCGAAGGACAGGTACATCTGGTGCAGGGCGATCTGCTTTCGATGTGCCGTCGGCCTGTTGACTTCGTCTTCAGCAACCCGCCCTATGTCGCGGCGGAGGAGTGGGGCGCACTGCCGCCCTCGGTGCGCCGTGAGCCGCGCGTGGCGCTCTTTGGCGGGGAAGGGGGGCTGGCGATCATTCGGCGCTTGCTGGCACAGGCCGCCCGTGCGCTGCGCCCCGGCGGGCTGCTGCTGGTGGAGGTGGGGGCGCGACAGGGGGAGGCTGTTCTGGCCTTGGCGCACGCCTGCTTCCCCCGCGGTTCCATCCACCTGTTGCGCGATCTGGCCGACCGTCCGCGCCTGCTGCGCGTTGTGCGAGGAGAGTAGCGCGTTCTACGAGAGACGCCATCGGCGCACGGCAGCATGGCCGAGCCTGCCGAGCAGCCAGCCGCCCGCCGAGGCCACGGCCACCATCGCCGCAATCCCGACGTGGTCATCCCAGAGGTGGCCGCCGCGAATCCAGGCGATGAGGCCGAGGTGGAGGGCGAAGAGGATCGCCGCCAGGGGGAAGGCGAACCAGACGAGCCTGCGGGATGAGCGCCGGAGGAAGGCGATCCCGGCCCACCAGAGCGGCAGGAGGCCGAGCCACACCGCCACCGCCCGCCCGTCGAGCCAGTAGCGGGTATCTTCCCAGGACCACCCCAGCGCGTAGAGGCTCACCGCCACGAGGCCCCCCAGGCGGGGCAGCCAGGGTGTCGTCAGGCCGAAGTCCGCTGCCGTGCGAGGAGGAGGTCCCGATTTCCTCGCCGTGCCGCGCGCGGCGGAGAAGAGGGTGCCGCAGTAGGCGCAGCGCTCCGCGCCGGGCTCCAGCGGTGCCCCGCAGTTCGGGCAGACGAGAGGCGTCGTCGTGTTCCTCGTCTCAGGTGTCGAACCGCTGACGAATGCCTCCATCCTCGCGCTGCTCCATCGCCTTGGTCAGCTTCTCGCTGTACTGGGCATCCATCCGGTACTGGCAGGGCCACATGCTCTTCTCGTGGAAGAAGGCGATACGCCCCTCGTCGGGGATGACGATGTCGAGATCGACGTAAAGCCCCGGCATCGAGGTCAGATCGCCGTTGAGGAGTGTGTAGCTGCGGGCCTCGTTGGGAATGCCGATCTGCGCCAGCAACTGCTCGATCGTCATCTCGCGCGGGACGTTCATCGTTCGCTCTGCCCCGATGCGGTTCCCCGGCTCGAAATACTCGGCCAGAGGGCCGTAGAGGATGACCGTGATCCGCTTTTCCTGTCCTTCGTTTGGCATTAGCCGCCTCCTATGGGGGGAAAGATACCGACCTCATCGCCGTCGTGGAGAGCGTAGTACTGCGAACGAGCGACGCCGTTGACGAAGGAGACTTTGACCTCTTCCTGCGGGATGCCGAGCTTGTGCCAGAGGTCGGCGATGTCGCTCCCTTCGGGCAGTTCGACCTCGAACGGTTCCCCGGCGGCTTCGCCGTGAGGGGCAAAGGCCGTCAATGTGGCGAAGAGCTTGACTTTGATCTTCACCGCTCTCTCCTTTCCGTCATTCTGACCCTCAGCATAGCACCGGCGGCGGGAAAGGCAAAGGTTGCCGGAGGGAAGCCGTCTCGCCGTCTATGGCGTCTCGACGGGGATCGGGGAGGCGCTGCCGATGGTGGCGAGGAGGCGTTCCCGCTGCCGCGGCGCGGGCGGGTGGCCGCCCCGTTCCATCGCCAGGAGGAGGCCGCCTGCGACGGGCGGGACGCGCAAGCGGCGCAGTTCGGCACGCGGGGCGAGGGCGTGCAGCGTCTGCGCCATCGTCTTGGCCAGGAGAGGGCTGCCTTTGAACATACTGCCGATGAGGACGACCTCGAAGGAGAGGGCGGCGATCCCTAATTGGCGGACGACGGCCTTGGCCAGTTCGCCAAGTTCACGACCGGCCCAGCGGATCAGGTCCAAGGCGACGCCGTCCCCCTGCTCGGCGGCGCGGAAGACGAGGGGGGCCGCGGCGGCGTCGAGGGTGTAGCGTCCGGCCATCAGCCCGGCGAGGAAGTCATCCAGGTTCGCCGCGCCGCAGTAGTCCACGAAGAGAGGGGCCAGGGTGGTGTACGGGCCGCGTCCGGTCCAGGCGTAGGCCACGGCCTGCTGCGCTTTGAAGATCAGCTCACTGGCTCCGGCGAACTCGCCCATCTCGATGCCGCCGCCGGTTACGCGCCCGATGCGTGTGCGGTCGCGGGTCCAGCCCCAGGCGTTGCAGCCGGTGCCGGAGACGACGGCGACACCCCACCCCTCCCTCGTCCCGGCCAGGAGGCCGAGGATGGTATCGTTGACGACCTCGACTTCGGCCCGGAGACCGAGCGTGGCGATGGTCGCCAGGAGGAAGGGGCGGTCCTCCGGCCAGTCGTACCCGGCGATGCCGAAACCCGCGCCGTCGATGGCCTCCCGTCGCAGACCGGTTTCCCGCAGGAGACGGTCGAGGAGGGCCTGGAGGAGGGCGGCCATGCCATCGTACCCCACGGTATCGGGGTTGCCGGCGCCGCCGGTTGCCACGGCGAGCACCTGCCCCCGTTCATCTGCGATGGCGGCTTCGGTCTTGCTGCCGCCTGCGTCCACACCGAGGAAATAGGCTGTCATTGCCGACCTTTCGTCTGTGTTGTCACGCTGCCACGCTCTACGGCTGCGGCCAGAGGTCGTAGGCGGTGAAATCGACCCAGTAGAGGTCGCTCAGGTTGGAGAGGCGCTTGCGCAGGGCTTCGCCGATAGCGGCGGGCGGATCGTCCAGTTGCGACCACCAGCGGCGGTCGGAGGGATAGCCGTACTGGAAGCCGACGGGGGCGGGGGCGTAGTAGTTGCCCCACATCTGGAACTCGGTGAGCATTGCCTCCAGGGAGTCGAACTGCTGGCTGTCGTCGATGAAGACGATCCCCTCGTGGAGGGTGAGCGGCAGGCGGTCGAAGAGCCAGTGCTTGACGAAGAGCTGGTAGCGCGGGTTGTGCCGCCGGACCGCCTCGGCCCAGGCAATGACCTCCTGCTCCGAGACGGCGCAGCCGTTCTCGCAGACGGTGTGGCGATACCATTCCGCATCGACGCCGAAGCCGACGATGGAGGAGTGAGCGCCGTAGCGGTCGAGGACGAGATCGATGAGCGTGACAACGTCGGCGCTTCCCGGCTCGACCTGGAGCCAGACGCGCACGCCCTCGCGGTCGAAGCGATCGAGGTAGCTTTCGTTGTCGTCCAGCGGGGAGAAGATGATGTGGGGAAGGTCGCCGTTCTGCACGCCCTCGGGGGCGGGGAAGTTCAGCCAGCAAGCATCATCGTTCACCGTTCCCACGATCCAGATGACGGTGGGCGCGGCGTCGTCGAAGCGCCCGGCCATATCCCTGGCCGAGGTGATCCACCAGTCGGCGTCGGGAAAGGGGGAGATGCCGTAGTGCGAGGCCCGCAGTCCGGCCCGGAGTGAAGGCTCCGGCGCGGGCGTCGAAGCAGGGGAGGCAGGTTGGCAGGCGGCGAGAAGGAGGACGAGCAAGAGCACGAGCAGGTGGCCGGGTTTCATCGTCGATCTCCGGGGAAGAACTGGGGAAGGTAGGGGCGGTGAGCCTCCAGCATAGCTTCCACGGCCTCCTCGATGCGGTCGGCGGGAGGGCCGAGCGGATGGACGAGGAGAGCTTTGTAGGCGGCGTCGCGGTCGCCGTGGACGGCGGCTTCGACGGTGAGCAGCTCGTAGGCTTTGACCGCTGCCAGCAGGCCGAAGCGTTCCGGCGGCAGGGGGTCGGCGGGGATGGGCGTGATGCCGCTGTGGCGCACGCGGCAGGGCATCTCCAGCACCCAGTCGCCGGGCCATCCGGCGACTGCGCCGCGATGGGGCACGTTGACGACGTGGACTTCGTCCAGGTCGTTGGCGTGGGCGGTGATCAACTGGGTGGCGACGGTGGAGTAGTAGGCTCCGCCCCGCTTGCTCAGTTCGGGCGGCGGCTCGGTCAGCGCCGGGTCGGCGTAGCGGCGCAGGAGATCGCGTTCCACCTCCATCACGACCTCCGCCCGCGAGGGGGGCCAGTGCTGCTGTTCGGCGAGCTTGCGATCGGTGTGGTAGTAGTACTGCAGGTAGTAGTTGGGGATGACGTCGAGCACCTCGATGAGGCGTGGTTCCCATTCCGGCTCTTCCTCGCGGCGCAGTTGGGCCAGGTAGAGGGCAATGACCTCCGGCCAGCGGTCCACGCCGTCCACGAGGAAGCCGTAGTGCCAGGACAGGTGGTTCAGGCCCAACGTGACCAGTTGCGCCCGCTCCGGCTCGATGGTCTGCTCGCCCTCGTCGTGCAGCAGCTTCAGGATCATCATCTTGGCGGTTACGGGGACGTTGCACAGGCCGACGGCGTGGCAGTCGGGTGCGTAGGTCGTCAGCGCCTGGGTGATCAGACCGGCGGGATTGGTGAAGTTCACGAGGAGCGCGTTGGGGGCGACGGCCTTCATCTCCTCGGCGATGTCGAGGATGACGGGGATGGTGCGTAACGCCTTCGCCATGCCGCCGATGCCGGTCGTTTCCTGGCCGATGATGCCGAAGCGCTTGCCGAGGTACTCATCCGCGCGGCGGGCGGCCATATGGCCGACGCGCAGTTGGGTGATGACGTAATCGGCTCCGTTCAACGCCTCCCGCCGATCGGTGGTGGTGAGCAGGCGAAAAGGCTGTCCGTGCGCGGCGACCATTCGGCGGGCAAAGCCGCCGACGATCTCCAGCCGCTCGCGATCGATGTCCATCAGCCAGAGTTCCTCGAGGCCAAGCCTCTCGGCGCGTTCGAGGAAGCCGTTGATCAGCTCCGGAGTGTAGGTGGAGCCTCCTCCGATGACGGTTATCTTCATCTAATCCTCCCGAAGTTAGCCTTTGATGCCGGAGACGACGACGCCCTGGATGAAGAGCCGCTGGGCGAAGAAGAAGATGAGCACGGGGGGCACGACCATCATCAGGGAGGCCGCCATCAGCAGATGCCCCTGCTTGGCGTAGAGGGCGTTGAAGCCCTGCAGCCCCAGGGCCAGCGTCCAGTGTTCCGGACTCTGCAGGTAGATGAGGGGTTCGTAGAAGTCGTTCCAGGCATAGAGCATGGTGAAGATCGCCACCGTCGCCAGGGCGGGGAAGGACTGGGGGACGATGATCTTCCAGAGGATGCACCAGTAACTGCAGCCGTCGATGATGGCGGCCTCGTCCAGCTCGCGCGGGAGGCTCATAAAGAACTGGCGCAGGAGGAAGACGTCCCAGGCGTTGGCGAAGAAGGTGGGGATGATGAGGGGGTAGAGGGTGTCGTACCAGTGGATGCGGGTGAAGAGGATGAAGGTGGGGATGAGCGTAACCTGCGGCGGGAGCATCACCGTCGCCAGGAGGAGGAGGAAGAGCCAGTTCATCCCCGGAGCACGGAAACGGGCGAAGCCGTAGGCGACGAGGGTGCAGGAGAGCAGGGTACCGATGGTGCCGAAGACGACGATGAGCAGCGTATTCAGCGCGTAGCGGGCGAAGGGGGCAGCTTTCAAGGCGAGGCCGAAGTTTTCCCAGTGGAATTTGATCCTCGTAACCCGTTTGCCGTCGAGGACCGGCGCTTCGTATTGCTCCTCGGGGTTTTCGGGATCGACGAAGATGCCGGTGGGGCCGTTCTTGCGGTAGAGGGCAAGCCGCCGCATCTCGCCGTCGATGGGGATGTCGTAGAGGTAGCAGGCCCGCCCGTCGAGTTCGACCTTGACAGGCTCGCGCGGGATCCATTGCGGGGGGAAGGCATTCACGGCGTTCTTCCCTTTCAGCGAGGAGGAGATCATCCAGAGGAGGGGAATACTGATGGCCACGGCTCCGATGGTGAGGATGACGAGGCCGATGATCTTCTCCAGCCGCTCGGCCCGCTTCTTGCTGCGTTGGGGTTTGGTCGCTGAAGTCCTCATCCGCGCATCTCTCCTTCGTAGTAAACCCAGAGGTCCGAGCTTTTGAAGACGAGGAGGGTGAAGACGAGGACGATGACGAAGAGCACCCAAGCCAGCGCCGAGGCGTAGCCCATATTGCGATAGGTGAAGGCTTGCTTGTAGAGGTAGAGATTGTAGAAGAGCGTCGCATCGACGGGGCCGCCGCCGGTGAGGACGTAGGCATCGGTGAAGTACTGGAAGGTGCCGATGATGCCCGTGACGAGGTTGTAGAAGATGACGGGCGACATCAGCGGCAGGGTGATGCGCGTGAGTTGCTGCCAGCGGTTCGCGCCGTCGATCTGCGCCGCCTCGTAGAGGGAGGTCGGGATGCCCTGCAAACCGGCGAGGTAGATGATCATCCCTCCGCCGACGCCCCACAGGCTCATCAGGATGAGGGCGGGCAAGGCCCACTGCGGGCTTGCCAGCCAGCCCGGCCCCTTGATGCCGACGAGGCTGAGGAGCCAGTTGATGACGCCGATGCGTGGATTGAAGAGAAGGCCCCAGAGGAGCGCCGTCGCCACACCCGGCATCACCGAGGGGAGGTAGTAGATGGTGCGCCAGAAGGCCACGCCCGGCACGCGGAGGTTGAGCAGGTAGGCCACGAGAAAGCCGAAGATGAGGTTGAGGGGGATGGCGATGAAGGCGTAGGTCATTGTGACGCGCAGGGCGTGCCAGAACTTCGGGTCGCCGGTGAAGAGCTTGACGTAGTTATCGAAGCCGACGAAGATGGGGGAGGAAGCGATGTCGTAGTGGGTCAAGGAGAGGACGAGGGAGGCGAGCATCGGCCCGGCGGTGAAGATGATGAAGCCAATGACCCACGGGCTGATGAAGAAATAGCCCCACAGGGATTCCCGTCGCCTGAGCGAAATCGATTTGAACATAGCTTTGCTCCTCGGGGAGTGGTCTCCGGGGCCAGCAGACGACCCCGGAGACCGCGGAAGCTACAGGTAGCTTAGTGCTCGGCCCAGTATTCGTCCAGGTAGCCCTGAACCTCCTCGTTGAGGGCGTCGAGGATGGCTTTGACGTCGGTATTCTCGCCCGTGAGGACCAGTTCCATCGCGTGCTCGGTGGCGTCGAAGACCTGGCCGTAGTTGGGGATCCAGGCTTCGTAGTTGGGATTGTCCATATACTCGATGCCGTCGAGGAAGACCTGGAAATCGACGTTGGGGTAGGCCTCGCTCATCTCGGAGAGCCAGTCCTTGGCCAGCGATTGCCGCGCCGGGATGCAGCCGTAGCTGTCGGTCAGGCGCTTCATCACATCCGGCTGCATCAGCCACTTGACGACCTCCCACGCCTGGTCGGGGTGCTTGGAGTGGCTCGGAATGACCAGGCCGTCGATGTTGGTCTCATCGACGATCGAGCCGTCGGGACCGGCAGGGATGGCGGCGACGTTCCAGTTGAAGGCTTCGGACCAGGTATCGTAGTTGTAGGACATCCAGCTATGGATCTCCCACATCGCGACCATGCCGCTTTCCAGCGCGTCCATATCGCCCAGCACGGCGTCGATCGCCTCCGCGCTGGGGCGGATGTGCCACTTCCAGACCGAGTCGCTGACGAACTGCAGGGCATCGATCCACGGCTGGCTGTTCATCTCGGCGGTGCGATAGTCATCGCTCATCCCGATGGAGTCGCCGCCGAATTTGGAGGGAACCATGCGGAAGGGGATCCAGTCCCAGCCATCCCATCCCCACTGCACGATGTTCTCCGCGTCGAAGTCGGGAGAGGTGGCATCGTTGCCGTTCGCGTCCAGCGTCAGCTTCTGCGCGATCTCGACCAGCTTGTCGTAGGTCCAGTCGGGATCGCCGAACTTGTGCGGCGGGTAGGGAATGCCTGCGGCATCGAACATATCCTCGTTGTAGTAGACGGCGGAGGGATAGACGCCCAGCGGCAGACCGATCAGCTTGTCGCCGACGTGCTGAAGCTCCAGCGCGGGGCCGTAAAAGTCGCTCATATCGTAGTTGTCCCGTTCGACGTAGGGCGTCAGGTCGAGCCACTCGTCCTGGAATTCGGCGACACCCATCACGCCGATGGGCATGACGATGTCGGGGGCCATATCACCGGCGAGCATCGTCGAGAACTTGGTGGTGTGCTCCTCATAGGGGACGGTAATGAATTCGATCTGGATGTCGTCGTGGGAGGCGTTGAACTCATCGGCGATCTGATTGTGGAGTTCGATCTGCTCCGGTTCCGTGCCCGTACCGAAGCCGACGAAGATGGTGATCTTCACGGGGCCGCTTTCCGCTGCGCCGCCGCTGCTACTTTCCTCGCCGCCCTGCGGTGTGGCGGGGGCCTTGTTGCCGCATCCGGCGGCGAAGATCATCACCGTGATGAGCAGGATGCTCACTACGAACCAAAGGCGGGATTTCATCGGATTGCTCCTTTCCATCTGGGTATGTGAAGGGATCATCGGGGAATGCGTGCCTGTTTCTCCGCTTCCGTTACGAATCATCACCTCCTCTGTCCGGACAGCCGCACGAGCGGCGGATGACGAGCTGCGTGGGGAGCAGTGTCATCAGTTCGGTTGTCCCATCTCGGATAAGCTCGATGAGGCGTTGGGCGGCATGGCGTCCGACCATCTCCGTGGGGGCACGTACCGTAGTCAGCGGCGGGGTCAGGTAAGGGGACATCCGCTGGTCGTCGAAGCCGACGACGGCGATCTCCTCCGGGACGGCGATCCCGTGCACGTGCAAGGCGGCCAGCACGCCCTCGGCCGATTCGTCATCACCGGCGAAGACGGCATCGAAGGCGATGCCTTGCCGCAAGGCCGCCTCGATCGTGGCGAAGGCGACGTCGCGATCGAAGTCGCCACGCATCACCAGCCCGGGATCGAAAGGGATGCCGTGATCGGCCAGCGCCCGCCGGTAGCCGATCTCGCGCCAATGGGAATCTTCCTCGCCGGGGGGGCCTTGGAGGAAGACGATGCGCCGTCGTCGATGCTGCTCGATGAGGTGCGAGGTCATCGCGTGGGCGGCGGCTTTGTTCTCGATGGTCACACAGGGAATGGGCAGATCGGGAGGCGGCGTGCGGTGGATGAGCACGAGCGGGAAGTGCTGCGCCATCAGGCGGCGCAGGTGATCCTCGTCGAGACTGTCGGCGAAGCCGAGAATACCATCGGTGTTGTGGGGGCCGACGGGAAGGCTCTTGCCATGCCAGCGGCGCGGCTTCCTCGTGGAGGCGATGAGGAGATCGTAGCCGTGAGAGGCGAGCACATCCTCGATGCCGCGCAGAAGGGGAGCGAAGAAGTCGCCGCCGATGTCGCTGAGGAGCAGGCCGATGGTGAAGGTTTTGTGGGTGGCGAGCTTGCGGGCCGCCGCATGCGGGACATAGTGCAGTTCCTCCATCACCGCATCCAGTCGCTCTCCCACCGCCTTGGAAACAGGGCCCGTCTTGTTGATGTAGCGACTGACCGTGGCCACGGAGACACCGGCACGCCGTGCTACATCGCGGATAGTTACCGAAGCACGAGGTTTCGTCATCGTCCCTTGTCCTTCCGCCTGAGGATGTAACCGGTTACATTGTACCCGATGTGTCGAGGGTTGTCAAGCCGCGGAAAAGGCGATTCCGCCGCAGGGCGGTATCCCCCTTGTCGGGATAGGGTTAGACGGTATAATGACGGCGAGGGGGTAAAGGGGTCGTCGTGAGCAGCGTCAACTATCTTGTCGGCAAGCGATTAGGCAAATACGTCGTCGTCAAACACCAGGCGCATGGTGGCATGGCCGAGGTGTACCTGGGGAAACAGGAACAACTGGATCGCTATGTCGCCATCAAGGTGCTCCATCCGTTCCTGGCCGAAGATCCGGGCTTCGTCGATCGCTTCCTGCGCGAGGCCCGCCTCGTGGCGGCGCTGCGGCATCCCAACATCGTCCAGGTCTACGATTTCGACCACAACGAGGCGCTGGACATCTACTATATGGTGATGGAGTACATCAACGGCCCCTCCCTCAAGAAGCGTCTGGAGGAGGGGCCGATCCCTCAGCGGGAAAGCGCGCTCATTGCCGCCGCCATCGCCGACGCCCTTGATTATGCCCATCGGCGCGAGATGGTGCACCGGGATATCAAACCGGCGAACATTATGTTCACCGCCGAGGGGCAGCCCGTGCTGACCGACTTCGGCATTGCGCGGATGGTCAGCGTTACCGGTCTGACGGCCAGCGGGGCGATGGTCGGTACGCCGGCCTATATGGCTCCGGAGATCGGCACGGGGGATTCCGGCTCCCCGGCTTCCGACATCTATTCCCTCGGCGTCGTCCTCTATCAGATGCTCACCGGTCGGCTCCCCTTCGAGGCCGATGTGCCGATGGGGGTCATCCTCAAGCACATCAGCGACCCCGTTCCTTACCCCAGCCAGTTCGTCCCCGACCTGTTGCCCTCGCTGGAGGCGGTCATCTTGCGGGCGATGGCTAAGCGTCCGGAGGATCGTTTCCAGACGGCGGGGGAGATGGCACAGGCGCTGCGTGAGGCGATCGACGTGTCGCTGCCGCC
The DNA here is from genome assembly GCA_026991395.1 of Anaerolineae bacterium. Taxonomy (GTDB): domain Bacteria; phylum Chloroflexota; class Anaerolineae; order B4-G1; family SLSP01; genus JALXBP01. The sequence goes on from JALXBP010000147.1 coordinate 14,489, forward strand.
GGTCACGACGCCGATCCCCGCCTCGGTGCGGGAGGAGGATGAGACAGGATCGGGCCTGCGGCGTACCTGGCCCGGCACGGCGACGCAGCAGACGGAGCCCGTACGGCGCAAGGTGTGGCGCTGGCCCTTCATCGTGTTGATGCTGGTGGCCGCCGTGCTTTTGGGGAGTGTCGGATGGACGCGATTCAACGGGCGATCGCTAAAGGACATCTTCCCGAACTCGGGGACGGTTGCCGCCCCCTCCACTGCCGAGGCCCAGGCTTCGCAGGTGGCCGCCACCGCGACGGCGGCCATAACGCCCACGGCGACGTTGGCCCTCGTCGTCCCGACGGAGGAAAGCTGCGTCCCCAGGGCGGAGGTGGAGCATCTCTACCTGACGCCTCCCGACGAGAGCGTGCCGCCGAAGACGGCGATGATGGCCTACATCACACTGCGTAACGGCAGCATCTGCGCCTGGGAGAAGGGGACCCATCTTGCCCTCGTCTACGGGGATTCGATGGGCGCTCCCCCCACGCTCCCGCTGGAGCCGATCCCAAGCGGGGAGCGGCAGCAGGTCGTCCTGCCCTTCACCGCACCGGAAGCGCTGGGGGAGTATGCGATGCACTGGGAGGTGCAGCGTTCCGATGGCCGTCCGATGAGCGGAGATATCGCCATTCGGATCACCGTGGCCGATCTGCCGCCCTTCACGCCGACACCGCAGGCTACTTTCACGGCGACGAATGTCGTGCAACCTCCGCTGACGATGCTGGAGCCGCAGCTTCTCAGTTGGCAGGATGATCCTTCCACCAATCAGTGGGAGGGAGTACTCCGCTTGACGGCTGAAGGGGGAAGCGGTACCTATCTCTTCTACCTGGATCACGTCGCCGCCGGGCAGGAGATCCGCGACGGCCTGCTCCATTTCCGCTGGACGCGCTGCCAGCCTTATCCGCTGAGGATCATCGTCATCTCGGGCGACGAATCGCTCTCGTGGGAGGAGGAGATCCCCTATCCGGCTTCCTGCGGGGATTGAGGCTGCCGAGCGTCCGTGCTCGCCTGCGGTTCCTCAGGCAGGGGGAAGAAGAGGATGAAAGTCGTCCCCCGATCGACCTCACTTTCCACCTCGATCATACCGCCATGGTGCTTGACGACCTCTTTGACCAGGGCCAAGCCCAGCCCCGTCCCTTGGGGATAATACCGTTGGGCACGCTCGGAGCGGTAGAAGCGGCTGAAGATGTGGGGCAGGTCTTCCGGACTGATCCCGATCCCCGTATCGCCGAAGGTAACGCTAATCCATGACCGACCGTCCCGTTCGACTTTGCGGACGCTGATGCGGATGGTGCCCCCTTCCGGCGTGTACTGGATGGCGTTGCGCAGGAGATTGTCGAAGACGAGTCCGATCTCTTCGGCATGGCCGAGGATAGGGGGAGCGGGCCTGAGCGGATGGTAGATGAGCTTCAGGCGATGTTTGTCCAGGAGGATTTGGCGGCGCTCGATGATGCTGTCGATCTGGGCGACGATGTCAACGGGATGGAGTGTTGTCGTGCGATGTCCCGCATCGATGCGGGTCAGCCGCAGAATGTCCTCGATGAGCTGTGCCTGGCGCTCGACCTCCTGGGTGAGGGCGTCCAGATAGGCTTGGCGGCGATCCTCCGAGGCATTGCGGAGCAACTCCAGATAGAGCTTGATGGCGGTGATCGGCGTGCGCAGTTCGTGCGAGACGGTGGAGATGAACCGTTCTTGGACGCGGGCCATCGCCTTCCAGGGGGTGATGTCCTGGATGGTTACGAGGTAGGCGTTGTCTTCCCCTTCCACAGGGCGAGCGGAGAGGAGGAAGTCGATACCCCCTATCGTCATTTCCACACTGTGCTCCGTCGTTTCGGCGGCGATGCGACCGATGGCTGCTTCCAGGCGACGTGCGTCGGGAGGCGAAAGGATGCGGTGCAGCCATCGTTCGACGGCAGGGTTGATGCATTCGAAGGAGCCGTCCGCATTGACGACGATCAGCCCCTCGCTGGTGCTGTTGAAGATGGCGTTCAGGCGCGCGTTCCGTTGTTTGATCTCTTTTACCCGTTGGGCAACGCGCTCCTCCAGTTCCTTGGCGTAGGTGCGCATCTGTTGGTAGAGCCGCGCATGTTCCAGCGCCGTCCCTGCGTACCGCGCGAAGATGGCCAGTCTGCGGGCGTCGCCCTCGTCGAATTGGTAGGGGCGGGTGCCGTCGATGTTGAAGAAGCCAACGACTTCGTCCTGGATGATGATGGGAGCGCCGACGTAAGCGCGGAGCCAGCGCCAGTTGGGGGCCTCTTTCCACGTCGCGGCAGGGATGTGCGGGATGATGACGGGGCGCCGTTCGCGGATCATCTGTCTCCAACTCGGGTAGGTGTCGATGGGAAGGGTGAGCGTGGGTAACTCGTGCGCCGAGGGGAAGCGTTCGTAGCCGCGCCAGCGGATGGGGCGGGCAACCTCGCCTTCGAGGAGCATAATATTGAGCGCGTCGGCGGGGAGGATACGTGCGGCCTGTTCCAGCAGGCGATCCAGAATCTCTTCCAACTCCAGGCTGCTGCCGACGATGGCCGCCGACTCTGCCAGCGCCTCTGCCAGCCGTTGCTGCTCCATCTGCTCGCTGTAGATCAGGGCCTTTTCCACGCCGACGCCGACCTGGACGCCGATGTTTTGGAGCAGTTCGAAGGTTTTTTCGGAGATAGTATTCGGCTTGCTTGCCATAATGGAAAGGACGCCTATGACCGTCCCCTTGGCGAGGAGCGGGACGCTGGCAACGCTGCGGTAGCGCGGGGAGATGAGCCACTTGCCGCCTTCCTCGGTGCGCAGGTCGCGGATCAGCCTGCCTTTGCCGCGCAGGGCGACTTCGCCTTCCAGGAAGTGCCCCGGCGGGATTTCCGACAGATGTCGTTTCAGTTCGTCGGTGCCACCCGTCATATGGGCGATGTGGAGATAGCCGCTCTTCCGGTCGAGGAGCCAAATGGCCCCCGCCTCGACCTGCGTAACCTGGAGGATAGGGGGCATCATCGTGGCGAGCATCGTTTCCAGCTCCGGCGTACCGGCGATGATCGTGGCGATGGCGTGCAGCGCTTCCAGCTCGCGATTGCGTGCCTGCAAAGCACGCAGTGAGGTCGGCGCGCTGCCTCGCTGTGCCCGTCTCCAGGGGCGATAGGGCCTGCGAGGAGACTTCCGCGATAGGATCAACGATGCCTCCTCTTGTCAGGGTAAGGGATGGACAGTTTCGGATTATTGGGCGGCTATCTTGTGCCAGTCGGCGAGAAACTTCTGCAATCCGATGTCGGTGAAGGGACTGCCGACCATCTTTTTCAGCACGGGGAAGGGCATTGTGATGATGTCCGCTCCGGCCAGGAGTGCCTCCAGGACGTGCCGCGGATGGCGGATGCTTGCGGCCAGCACCTGGCATCCCAGGCCGTAGGTGTCGAAAATCCGGCGCGTCTGGCGAACGACGGCCATCCCGTCCAGCCCCGCATCGTCCAGCCGCCCGACGAAGATAGAGGCATAGTCGGCCCCGGCCTTGGCGGCGAGAAAGGCTTGGTTGGCGGAGAAGATGAGGGTCGCATTGATGCGCCCGTTAGGCCATTGCGAGATGACGTGCATTGCCTTCAAGCCCTCGTCCGTCGTGGGGATTTTCACGTACACGTGTTCCGACCAGGAAAGGATCTCCTTGGCTTCTTCGATCATCCCCTCGGCCTCTGTGCTGATGACTTCGGCGCTGACCGAGCCGCGGACGACCTCGACGATCTCCAGGGTCCGCTGTTTGCGGTTGGCCGTCCCGGCGCGGAACATCAAAGTCGGGTTGGTCGTCACGCCGTCCACGATACCCCACGCCGCCGCTTCCTCGATCTCTTCGATCTTCGCCGTGTCCACGAAAATCTTCGCCATAGGTTTTTCCTCCCTGTCGATCTGCTGCCGTAGCCAGTATAGCATGACGAATGAGCTTTACAAATGCAGGCGTTGTGGAAAGTCGGAGAGGATGCCAGACTTGCACGGCATCGCCGGTGGCTTGCAAAGGGTTTGACATCGGCTAAATTCTAACCTATCATAGAGCATACAGAGCGGCTTTCCTATCCATAGCTCGCAGGGGAGGTGGACTCTCATGATGCATGAAGAGGAAACGATTCTACTAATCGAGGACAACGCCGATCTCGCGCAACTCGTACAGTTCCTTCTGCGGCGGGCCGGTTATCGCGTGCTCATCGCCGGTAACGGGCAGGATGGCATCGAGATGGCCGGTGAAACCTCGCCGGACTTGATCCTCTTGGATGTGCTGATGCCCGATCTGGATGGATGGCAGGTGTACGAGCGGCTTCAGCATGTAACCGATGCGCCCATCATCTTCCTCACCGCGCTGGGGGATGAGCATAACTTGACCTATGGCCTGGGACTGGGGGCCGACGATTACATCACCAAGCCCTTTGGCTACAAGGAATTGGTAACGCGGGTCAAGGCGGCGCTCGCCCGCGCCAGAAGGACGCGCGGCGAGCAGGCCGTTTTCCGCGCCGGAAAGCTGACCCTCAATCACGATACGCGCGAGGTGCGTCTGGAGGATCGTCTCGTCTCTTTGACCCCCACTGAGTACAAACTGCTCCTCGCGCTGGTGCAGAATGCCGGGCGCACCGTGGAACACGATGTCCTGCTGCGCCGTGTTTGGGGCAGTGAGCACGCCAACCGCCGCGATTACCTCAAACTCTACATCTGGTATCTGCGTCAGAAGCTGGAGAAGGACCCCCGCCACCCGCAGTACATCGTCAGCGAGCGGGGCAAGGGGTACCGCCTCGTCGTGCCGGAGGACGAGGACAAGCACGGTATGGAGGTATTGGATTCTTGACTCCCATCGCGACGATGGCAGGCGGTGGGGCATGGCATTTCGATTGGCGCTCTGCGCTGATCGGCTTCGCCGCGGGATGGCTGCTCCTCATCGTGCTCTATCGGCAGCGGGAGGGATTGCGGGCCGCGGCGGAACGGCTGCTTGCCCCCTTGGCTGCCCTGAAGCGGCGGCTTCAGAGCAGCGCCGAGGAAAAGTACCGCCAAGCCCTGCGTCGGCAGATGCGGCGTTATCTCCTCTTCCGCCCCTCGCAGCCAGAGCAGATCGTCCGCCCCCCGCTGCTGCAGGCGGAAGGCCCTCTGCCGACGACGCTGGCCGACGCCGGGCGGGCGGCGGAAAGCCTCACCCTCCCCCTCTCGGCGCTGCTGCGAGGCCACCCGCGGCTCCTCCTTTCCGGTGAGGAGGGGGCGGGCCGAACGGCGGCGCTCATTGCCCTCGCCCTGCACGTGCTCGACCGTGAGGATGGCCCCTTCCCGCTCTGGCTGGACCTGCGCTTCTTCCCCACGACGGAGGAAGGGGCGTCGATGCCCGTTGCGCAGATGCTGGGCGAGGTCGCCGTCCGCAGCGTCCCGCAGGCTTCGCGTTCGCTACTGCAGCAGGCCGTGGAGCGGGGACAACTCCTCGTGCTGGTGGACGGCTGGGATGACTTGGCCGAGGATGTGCGTCCCTGGGTAGCCGCCCGTCTGGCCGAGGGGGCCGAGGCGCTGCCGGAGGCCCGCTGGATCGTGGCGGTCTCGCCGAAGGGATGCGGCTGGCTGACCGAACGCGGCTTCGTGCCCCTCACGCCGCTCCCCCCCTCGATGGCCGACGTGCGGCAACTCTACGCCGCGTGGGCGGCCCGCTTCGAGCAGGAGGCGAGCCTGCCGCTCGACCTGGAGGCGCTGTTGCGCTGGGCGCTGGCCAGCGGCGACGGCTATCTTCCGCTGACCCTGCGCTTGCTGCTCCACTTCCGCTACAACGAGCGCCCCGACCGTCTGGCCGACGTGCTCCTGGCCTGGCGGGATTACCTCCTCCCCCTGCCGGAGGGGGAGGAGGTCGAGCGGCTGGAGGAGATACAACGGCTGGCCTGGGCCTTCGTCGAGCACCTGGCCTATCACGAGCGGGTAGAAGGCATGCCCATCACCGCCGCTTACTTCCGCGAGACGCTGGCTTCCCTCGTGCCCGCAGAGGCGGAGCACGCCGCGCAGCTTGCCGAGAGGGTGAAGCGCCTCGTCGATCGCGCTCATCTCCTGGTGAAAGAGGGGCGCACGGTACGCTTTGCACATTTCGCGTGGGCCGATCTCTTCGCCGCGCTGGCGCTGGCCCGCCGCGAGGAGATTCTCCCCCTCGTCCACCACATCGACGATCCGGCGTGGGCCTTCCTGCTGGAATGCTTCGTTGCCCTGGGCCAGGCGGATGAGCTGGTGCGGATGCTCCTCAAGCGGGCGCTGCAGGAGGAGGATGTCGCCACGCTCCTGCGCGTCTCGCGCTGGGCTGCGCTCGCACCGGAGGCGGTCGATTGGCGCAAGCCGGTGTTGATGGCTCTGGCCCGCTTCTTCACGACGTCGGCGCTGGCCCCGGCGCAGCGCTTGGCGGTGGGGAAAGCCCTGGCACTCGTCGCGGGCGAGGAGGCCCGCCCCTTCTACCTGAAGGCGCTGCGCCATCCGCTCCGGGATGTGCAGGTGGCGGCGCTGCGCGGCCTGGGCTGGACGGGAACGGTCCAGGATATGCACATCCTCGCCGCCGCCGTGAAGGATGCCCGCGAGCCGATTCGCGTAGCCGCCGTCCGTGCCTTGGGCGATCTGGGGACGGGCGGCGCTCTGCGCCTGCTGCGGGAACTGCTCTACGGCAGCGACGAGGCGCTGATGCTGGTCATCGCCGAGACCCTGGCCGAGTCCCCCGACGGTTGGGAGATTTTGCAGGAAGCGTCCAGGGATGAGGACCTCCTGGTGCGGCGTGCCGCCGCACACGGCCTGGGCCGCGTGCCGGAGGCGTGGGCCGAGCTTCGCCTGACGAAGATGGCCCGTGAGGACGGGGAGTGGCTGGTGCGCTCGGCTGCCGATGCTGCCCTGGCCGCCCGACAGCAGCAGGGAGCCGTCAAGGCGGAGGTCCCCTCCCCGCCGCGCGTGGATGAACTGCCCTGGCTGATCAACTGGGCGGCGCGGCAGGGGCTTGGCGTGGGCGTGGGGGAGGAGGCGTACACGGCCTTGCTGCACGCGCTGGAACACGGCGAGCCGGAAGCGCAGATCCTCGCCGCGCGCACGCTGACACGCATCGGGCGCGAGCAGGATGTCGATTTGCTGCGGGACGTTCTGGGACAGGCGGAGGATGAGGCCGTGCGCCGTGCACTGCGCGAAGCGCTGACCCAACTCGAAAGCTGCTACGGGCTGGAACGCGAGGTGCTACGGCTCCAGTGAGGCGAAGTAGGAGCGCACGTAGGTGCGTAACGCGGGCGGAAGAGGCTCTCTGGAGAGGGTCGCTTCCGCCTCCCGACGATAGGCGGCGTAGATCTCGCGGTAGGGGATGCGGCTGCTGCCCGGCGTTGCCTCGGAGGGCGAGCCGCCGCTTCCCAGCGTCTCCTTGCGCGGGATGGTGATGGTCTCGCCTCTCTCTTCCAGACGACCGTTTTCCTCCCCGTAGGGCGCGCCGCTGCCGCTGTCTTCGCTGTGCCCCCCGCTGGCCGTGCCGTCGCGACTCGTGCCGCTGCCCTGTGTGCCGCCGCGAGGGCCTGCCGGGCCGGAGGTGTTGCCGTCCGTCGCGTTGCCCGGCTGCGACGAGGCCGAATCCGCTGCGCCCTGCCCGCTGCTCGCCTGGGCCATCTCCGTCCGGGCTTGCTGAAGCTGCGCCTGGGCCTGCTGCAGTGCCTGATTGGGGGCCTGGGCCTGCGCCGCCCGCTCGAAGGAGGCGGCGGCGCTGCGGAGCGCCTCTTTGGCCGAGGCGGTGTCGCCATTGTAGAGGGCCTCGGAGGCCTGGCGCAGTTGCGCGGCGACCTCCGGCTCGGTCGTCGCCAGCGTGTCGGCCATCTGCGCCAGGGCATCGGCGAGGGCCGTCAGCTCCTCCGGCGAGAGCGGGCGGCCTTCCTCGCTGTCGGCCAGGCTGCGCAGATAGCTCGCCGCCGCTTCGACGTCGCCCTGCTCTAACGCCCGCGCCAGGGGGCGGACCACCTCCTCCGTCGAAAGGGGGGCGGCCTCGCTGAGGTGGCGGACCAGCGCATCGGCCTCCGGCGAACGCAGCCCCTCCAGGCGGCGCTCGGCTTCGGCCAGCGCGCGCATCTTCTCCTCCGCCGTGGCGTGCGGATCGTCCAACGCGGCCTGCGCCTCGGCGAGAATCTGCTCCGCTTCCCGACGTGTCGCCTCGTCCAGGGCCGGATCGCTTTCCAGCGCCTGGGCGGCGGCTTCGAGTTGGGCGGCTGCGGCTTCCGTCGCGGCCTGCAGCCGCTCTCGTTCGACGAGGACGGCTTCCTGCGGGTTGGGCAGGGCGATGAGGGGGATGAGCGCCAGGAGGAGCAGGAGGAGGCCGTGGACGACGCCTCGCGGCGGGCGGAGGGAGAGGAGCCGACGGCTGTCCACGCTGCGGAGGCGGTGGAGGGTCTCGCGGAACTGGAGCTGCCGCATCTGCGGGGTCGTCGGCGTGATGCCTGCGGCCAGTTCCCAGGCGGTCGTCAGGCGGTCGGCCAGCCGGAGTTGGCGGTCGAGGTGGCGGACGATCGCCGCCCTCGGTGTCGGCCAGAGCAGGGCCGCGAGTCCGGCCAGCCCACCCGCTGCGGCGGGGAGCAGGGGGACGAAGAGGAGGAGGGTGTGCTGGTGGAGCAGGGGGCGGAGACGGGCGAGGAGGAAGAGCGCATCGAGCAGCCCCAGGCCGACGACGATGCCCCACAGTGCATAGAGGTAGGCCCGCCGCAGCCGCCAGGCGCGTTGCAGGCGGGCGATTGCGTGCCGGAGGCTGGGGGGCATTTCACCGCTCCTTGCGCTTGAGCGTCCGCGTGGTGCCGATGAGGGCGAGGATGGTGACGATGGCGACGAGGAAGGTGTAGATGATCCAGGGGGAGGGAAGGATGACGGAACCGATAAGCCCCGCCGTCGGGTGGTGGATATCAACCGTGACGAGGAACCATTCGCCGTGCGGTATGCCGAGCACCTCGGTGGCGATGGCCGCCGAGGGGGGGTAGAAGGCGGAGAGGATGATGGGGATGACGTAGGCCGCGACGACGAGGAAGTAGGGGGTATCGACGGAGTTGGTTGCATTGAGGGCGATGAACATACCGAGCGATGAGGCGATCGTGCCGGCAACGGCCCAAGAGGCGAAGATCAGACCGTAGTAGACGAGGACGGCGGTCAGCGTCTGCCGCATCCTGGCGGAGATGAAGAGCGCGATGGCCGTGCTACCCGTCATCGTCACGACGAGGAAGATGATGGTCAGGATCAGTTCGGCGGTAGAGATACCCCCCGTCCAGAAGCCGAAGAAGAAGATGGGGATCGGCGCGAGAATGAAGAGGCCGCCTTCCAGCAGTGCCGCGCCCATCTTGCCCAAGGTGATGGCCGAGCGCGGCAGTGTGGTCAGCTTGAGGATGTCCAGCGTGCGGCGGCTGCGCTCTCCGGCGATCATCCCCAGCGCGGGGAGGGGAGCCAGCATCCAGGCCGTGCCCAACATAATCGATGAGATGCTCCAGAAGAGGGCGCGGCCCGACACGAAGAAATCGAGGAGCGAGCGTCGTCCGACACCGAGGAAAGTTCTGCTGCTGCCGATCGTGGTCAGCACGAAGGTGAAGAAGAGCATCTCGAGCAGGAGGTAGGTTCCCAGAAGCCAGAAGATCGTATTCCGGCGCACGGTCGTGTGCAGATGGCGCAGCAGGATGGGGTTGAGCGTCATCGGGCTTCCTCCTGACGGGAGACCGCCGACCATCGCTTGCTTCGGCGGACGAGGTAGAGGGCAATGCTGAGCATGAGGATGATCAGCCCCTCCAAGGCCAGTTCCTGCAGGCCGTAACGGTAGATGGCGGGGCCGGCGTCCTCGCGTGAAAGCTCGACGCTGAGCAGGAGCAGCTTGCGCACGCCGGAGATGATGCCGACGTAGATGAAGGGTTCCAGGGGGACGTTGTGTTCACGGAGGTAGGTGATGACCGTCCACATCAGCTCGAGGGAAATAAGGGCGAGCAGGATGCTGTGGACCGTGTCGAGGAAGATCTGCTGGAAGTCGCTCTGGTAGTGGAAGAGGGCCCGGAGGCTGTGGAGGCCGTGCAGGATGCTGCTCAGCGCCAGGATGGCCAAGATGACGCCGACGGCCAGTTGCAGCCAATCGTCCGCCGCCGTCAGCCAGGTGAGAAAGAGATGGCGCAGTGCGGTCTCTTTCGATTGTCCCTTGTCGCCCACATCGACCTCCCGATTCTCTTCTCCGGTCATTGTAGCGTCCGGCGTGCTGCTGTCAATGGAGAAGTGGCCCGGTGCCGACTTCGGCGCCGCCCGTCAGACGATCAGCCATTCGTACAGGCTCTCCAGCGAAAGTTCCGGGCAGACGGTTTCGCGGCTCTGGATGGTCTGGGCGGCGGCAGCCAGGCCCAGCCGTACCGCCTCCGACGGCGGCAGTTCCTCCAGCAGGCCGTAGGCGGTGGCGGCGGTCAGCGCGTCGCCTGCGCCGGTCAGATCGACGACCTCGTGGGTGAAGGTGGGGAGGTGGCCGCTTTCCGACGGGGTGGCGTAGATCAGCCCCTTGGCCCCCAAGGTGATGACGGCCAGCCCGACGCCCATCCGCGTCAGTTGGCGGGCCCCTTCGCGCAGGGCCTCTTCGTCGTCGGGCAGCGCGTAGCCGAGGATGGCTTCGGCCTCGCGGCGGTTGGGCGTCAACAGGGCCAGTTGATCGAGGTAGGGGCGCAGGCGCGGTGCCAACAGGGAGGAGGTCGGGTCGGCACAGACGGGGATGTCGTAGCGGCGGGCGAGGCGGAAGAGCGTCCGCAGCGCATCGGGGGTGAGGTTGGCATCGAGGCAGATCATCTCCGTCTCTTTGAAGAGGCGGCGGTGGCGGTAGAGATGCCCGGCGGTGATCCGCTCGATGCAGGCCATATCGTCGAAGGCGATCCACAGGTCGTTTTCCGATTGGTAGAGGGCGACGTAGGCCGCCGTTTTGCCATCCTCGATGAGGAGGGAGGCGTTGGTCTCGATGCCCACGCTGTGGAGATGGGCCAGGAGCTGGCGTCCGGAGAGGTCGTCGCCCAACGCCGTGATCAGGTGGACATCGACGCCGAGCCTCGCCAGATTCTCGGCCAGATTGCGTGCCACGCCGCCCCAGCCCCAGCGGATGGGGGCCGGATTGGATTGCGCCCAAAGCGGGTTTTCCGCCACCTTGACTTTGACATCGACGCTTGCCGAGCCGATGACCAGGACTTCGTGCTCGTCCATCCTGTGCCTCCTCGTCGGGTCAGAGGGCGGCTATGCCCCTTCGATGCTGCAGAGCATCACCGGAATGCCGCCGAGCTTGAGGAAAGGTCGGTCGTCATTCGTCCAGACGATATGTCCGTCGTGAAAGCGACGGAAGGAACGCAGGGCGAAAGCGTCGGGGCCGCGGAGAGGACGGTTCCCCTCCCAGGCCATCACCAGGAAGTCGCCCTCGAAGTCCGGCACGTCCTGCGAGATGACCGGCAGGTCGTTGTCTTTCATCGCCAACGCGAAGTAGAAGGTCTCGCAGAGCGGGCAGATGGGCGGATAGCGTCCCTCCGCAAGTGAGCGGCAGCGGACGGTGCTCCCGTCTCCCCGCTCCAGCGCGTTGCCGTCGATGGGGACGATGCGCACCTCGAACGCCGGTTCCTCCGCAGGGGGGAGGTAGAGCGGGACGATGGCGCGGCGCGCGAGCGGCGGCGTCTCTTCCTGCGCCGCGAGCAGCGCCTCGATCCAGCGGAGCAGTCGCTCGCCGATGGCGAACTTCTCGTTTTCGGCGCGGAAGTGCCAGTCCTCCTGGCACTGTCGGATGTACCTGGCGGCCTGGAGCAGGGAGGCTTTGGCCTCGGCGTCGGCGTGCAGACGGTAGTGGATCAGCCCCTGGAGATAGCGTGCTAACGCCTCGTCGTAGCGTGCGTCGATGTCGTTGCGTGTTTCCAGCCAGGGGATGACGCGCGTGAGTTCCTCCAGCGCCTCCCCCCATCGGCACTGACGGCGCAGGAGCTCGGCGCGGAAGAGGCCGTAGACGGCGAAGGTGTAGCGTTTGCGCTGCTTCCAGGCGTGCTCCTGCCGGACGGCGAGGCTCGTCAGGGCCTGACCGATGGCCTGCTGCGGAAGAGCGCCCTCGTCGAACTGGCGCTGCAGGGCCTGGCGCTCTTCCTCGGTAAAGGTCGCCGGCTTCCACAGGCCCGGAACGGTCAGCTCATCGGGAACGAAGAGATAACGCATCTACGTTTCGCTGGGCGGTGCAGGGAATTCTTTCGCTTCGTCCGTGCTGCCTCCCTGTGTTTCGCCGATGATCAGGGTTTCTCGCAACATTCCTATCTCCTCGAGCATGGTCATCTGAACCAGCGGGTCCTCGCGGGACATCGAGCGGAGCACCTCCATAAAGCGGATCTGGAGCATCATCGCAAGCGTTTCCCGGCTCTCTTCATCGCTAATCTCGTTTTCGATCGCCCCCCAGTTCTCGAACATCCGGGTGAGGAGATCGACGCCCGCTTGAATCCGCGCCGTCTCGACCATCTGCCAGCCTTGAGTGCGCGCTTCGGCATTCCAGCGGCGGATGGCCCGCTCCCATTGCGCGCGCCAGCGCTGCATCCACCGCCGGGAGACGCCCTCGTCCTGCGGCTGGATGGGGCCGATGCGCAGGCTCTCTAAGGAGACGCCCCAGACGGCGACGGCCTCGCGGACGACCTGCTCCAGTTCCCGGGAAAGTGCCGCCAGCGGGGCTTCGTCGCTCTGCAGGTTGAGGATCTCCTCCAGGCGCATCGATTCCAGCTTGTTGCGCACCGTGCCTTTTGCATTGCCCAAAACGAGTTCCGGCCATCGTTTCACCGAAGGCTTGGCCTGCTCGCCGAGGAAGCGCTTCATCGTCGTCAGACGAAGGATGATCTCCGGATCGTAGGGATAGTGCCGCAGTTCGTCGGCGCGCTGACCGGCGTGGCTGACCTGGAAGAAAAGCTCGATCTCCGCCGTAACGGGGATGCCGTCGCGGGTAACGGCCTCTACCGTGTCGGTGCGTCGCTGCCGCCGCAGATCGACGGTGTCCCATACGCGCTCGAAAGGCTCCAGATCGTAGAAGCCCGGCCCCAGGACCCGGTGCAGTTCCCCGCCGCGGCAGGTTACGGCGGCGCTATCGGGGCGGACGACGAGGTAACCGGGACCGCCCGCCTTCTTGAGCACGCCCGGCCCGTCGGGATCGGCACGGCCTTCGCTGACGAGGAGAACGGGGCCTACCGGAGGAAGCGTGGAGACGCCAAAGACCAGGTTGTCCCTGAGCTGCTTCGCCTCCTCCTCGGACAGGCCGTAGAGCCGTTGCAGGAAGAAGAAGATATTCCTGCTTGCTATGATTCCGGCGATGACCAGGATGATGGCAAGACCGAAGGAGAGCCAGAGGGCGGTGGCGGCCCATCCTGTCCCCATCGTGAAGAGCACGAGGACGGCGAAGAGCACTGTGAGGGCGATGGCAACGAGCAGAAAGAGGAAGAACTGCAGATTGGAAAGCTGACGGCTCTTGAGTTTTTTCATCTTACCCCTCCTCTCCGGCGGATTCGCTGTTGCCCTCGAGCATACGTCGATGCAGCTTGTCTAACGTCTCCGTCAACTCGGTCGGGAGGAAGCGCTGGGCTTCCGAGCGGTGCGCGATGTCCTCCAGCGTCTGCAGCAGGTAGAGGGAGAGTGCGGTCTTCGGAGAAAGGCCCCCCTGTTCTTGCCGGCGGAGGTGTCGGGCCTGCTCTTTCAGACCGGTCAGCATCTCCTGGATCACGTCCTGTCGGGCGCGGTAGAAGGCGTTGATCATCTCGATGCTGACCTGCCCCTCGCGGCGCAGGGCCTCCTGTGCCCAGCGGGCCTGCCACGCCCGGATGCGCTCCTTGAAGATCGCATCATCCACCGGCTTGATGACGTTGCCGATGCCTCCGCCGATGACCGTGATCCCCCTGTCCTTCACCGCCTCGGCGACGTGCTGCCTGACCTCGGCCCCCATCTGCACGCGCAGGAGGCCGTCCTGGCCGCGGCGGTCGGACTGTGGCGCGCCGTAGATGTGGTCCAGCGTGTATCGCGAGATGACCTGCTGGAGGCGCGGTACGCCCTCCTTGAGCGGGATGTTCTGCCAGGGCTCGGCGTGTTGGGCTTCGAGCGGCGTCTTGTCCGCGGGATCGACGAGCAGGGAGAAGTAGAGCTTGAACGCTGCGGAGGGACGATAGGGCCATGGCTTGTCGAGCGCGGGTTCCTCTCCATCGCCGCGCTGGATGTGGAAGATCGAGGCGAGCGGCACATCCAGTTCGATCCCGTCGCGTGTGCGGGCGTGTACGCGGGTGGTGCGTTGCTGCCGCCGCAGGTCGAAGACGTAATCGGCGACGTCGCCGTCGCCGGTGAAGACGACGCCGGGGCCGATGAGACGTCGCACGCGCGACCCGTCCCGGACGAGCACCGCATATTCCGGCTCGGTCATCACCAGGCCCGGCCCGCTGCCGAGGAAGGGATTCCCCGGACTGCGGGTTACCAGCTTGCCCTCCTGGACGGCGATGACCGGCCTGGGGAAGCCACTGAAGAAGGCTCCGAAGAGGGCCATCGCCTGTTTGTGCAGGCGCTTGCGCTCCTCGGCGCTCGTCGAGGGGGAGATGGGCACCAGATGGGGGACGAAGAAGGCGAGGAAGAAGGCCACCAGCGTCACGGGTATCATCAGGTAGGCAAACAGGAGGAAGGCATAGGTGAAGAGTGCAGCGTGCAAAAGGTGCGCAGCCACTGCCCCGACGATGCCGACGAGGGAAAGCCCCAAGAACGCGAAGGCGGTGCCGCGGAAGGCTCCCTTGACCCACGGCATAGTCAGGGTGATGATGAAGTAGAGGAGGACGACCAAGGCCCAGACGGGACGATAGCTCGCCGGGGAATGAAGAAGCCACAGCAGCGAGGAGAAAAACGTCGTCACGACGACGGGCAGGATCAGATAGGCCCGTGTCGATACCCAGCGTTCGAAAGATGTGCGGAAGCTCGTCCCTTCCGCCGGAGGGTGATGGCTGTGGTAACGCACCAGGATAAAGCCGCTGGCTATTGTGCCCACGAAGATAATGAGATTGATGAGATTGGTCGGATTGATGAGATAAGCAATGATCGCTTTCATAGCTCGCTCTCCCCCTCTGTTCGCTGTTTTAACCGTACCCCTACTTTAGCACAAAAAAGCCGATCTGGGTAGTCCGCGGAACAGAGCCGCAACCTCCGGCGCTTCCTCTTGCGTGTGCATCGGCGGCGGTCGTGCAAAATGGCTGCTTTCTGGTACACTTTCGCTATGAAAAGGCACTGGCTGCTGTTCATCGTGCTGATGCTGACGCTCGTCGGCTGCGGGAGAAGGCCCTTGCTGGAGAATGTCTCCCTGACCCCCGCGCTGATCACCCCCAACGCCAATGGACGGGACGACATCGCCAAGATCACCTTCCGCCTCAACCGCACGGCTTACGTCTCCATCCTCTTCCGCGATGAGGGGGGGACGACGTACACCTTCCGCGACCACGTGCGCGTCAGCGGGAGCGACGACCCTTACGAACTCTACTTCGCCGGGGTGGTGGACGGCTTCGTCATGCCCGGCGAGGCTTATCCCTTCACCATCGTCAAGCGCGTTCTGCCCGACGGCCTCTACACCTGGGAGGTGCGGGCGGAGACGGAGGCGGGGGAGAGGGCGGTCGTAACCGGCACGCTGACGGTGGAGGATGCCGATACGCGGCTCCCGGCCATCATCGGCTTCAGCGTCTATCCCAAGACCTTCTCGCCCAACCAGGACGGGATCGCCGACCGCGTAACGCTCAACCTCGACCTGAAGAAGGATGTGGAATCGCTGCAGGTCTACATGCTCGATGCCGAGGGGACGCGCCACTACATCGAGGAGGACGAGCGGGTTACGCGGCGCAACGAGGCCGGTTGGCACACCTACGATTACGACGGGGGGATCGACGCGGGCGCGGAGCCGCCGCCGGACGGGACGTACACCGTCGTCGCCGATGCGCTCGATCGGCTGGGGCAGCGCGTCATCGCCACCGATACACTGACGATCGTCAACGCCGGGCGTCCGATGGCCTACATCCTCAACGGCGAGGTTACCTTCGAGCCGACGACGCTGGTCCTTTCCGATACGCTCTGCTTCACGCTGACGGTGGAAAACGACAGCGGCACCTACCTGCGCACGACCGGGCCGTGGCCGGGGACGACCTACCGCAGCGACGAGAACTTCAACACGCTGGGCTGGTCGGAGGAGTCGGGAGTCTTCCGCGTCGGCGTGGATTTCGATACCAGCCTGCGCAACTACCCCTTCCGCTGGGGAATCGGGCAGCCGGACAAGGACCTGGTGCAGATCGACGGCTACTGGTACCTGCCGCCCTTCGCCCGCAGCGAGGTTACCGGCTGCGTGCAGATCGTGGAGATTCCGCCGCGCGATCCGCTCTACTACTGGGCGGGCCTCATCCACGAGGATGTGGAGATCGCGCCCGTCAACAACCGCGTCGATCCGCACTTCATCACCATCTGGGAGCCGTAGTGCAGAAGCTGGCCGTCGTCATCGTCGCTTGGCGGGTGCGGGACCTGCTCGACCGCTGCCTCCGCTCGCTGAGCGCCGATCTGGCGCGGACGGAGGCGCTGGCGCAGGTCTGGGTGGTGGATAACGCCTCCGGCGACGGGACGGCGGCGATGGTGCGGGAGGCCCATCCTTGGGTCAACCTGCTGGAGCCGGGGCGGAACCTCGGCTTCGTCGGCGGCAACAACCTCGTCCTGCGGCGCTTGCTGGAGCGTGAGGCACTCCCCGATGCCGTCTGGCTCCTCAATCCCGATACGGAGGTGCGCCCCGGCGCGACGGCGGCCCTGCTGGAGGCGATGCGCCGTTATCCCCGTGCCGGGCTGCTCACCCCGAAGCTGCTCAATCCCGACGGGACGCTCCAGCCCTCCGCCTTCCGCTTCCCCGGCCTTCTGCAGCCGCTCTTCGACCTCGGCTACCTGCCGCGCCGCTTCTACGAGAGCCGCTGGAACGGGCGCTACCCGCGCTCGCTCTACCGCCGCCGCGAGCCGCAGCCGATCGACCATCCGCTCGGTGCGGCGATGATGGCGCGCGGCGAGGCGCTGCGCGCCGTCGGGCCGCTGGACGACGGTTTCTTTATGTACTGCGAGGAGGTCGATTGGGCCTGGCGGATGCGCCGCGCGGGCTGGCGGAGCTACCTCGTCCCCCGGGCGGAGGTCGTCCACTACGGCGGGGCGAGCAGCGCCCAGGTCAGGCCGCTGACGATGCTGCGCCTCTGGGAGAGCCGCGCCCGCTGCTACCGCAAAGATCGCGGCCCCGTAACGCGGGCGCTCGTCGGGTGGGCGGTGCGCCGCCGCTTCCGCGCCTGGCTGGCGGAGACGGATGATCCCGAATGGCAGGCCGTCTATCGCCGCATCCTGCGGGCCTGGGGGGAGGAGGGATGAAGCTGCTGGGCGTCGTCCTGACGCTGAACGAGGCGCGCCATATCACCGCCTGCCTGGAAAGCCTCCGCTGGACGGACGGCCTTCTCGTCGTGGACTCCTTCAGCCGCGATGCGACGGTCGAGTTGGCGCGCGCCGCCGGGGCCGAGGTGGAGCAGCACCGCTTCGTCAACTACTCGGCGCAGCGGAATGCGGCGCTGGAGGCCGCCGCCCGTCGCGGGGCCGACTGGCTCTTCTTCGTCGATGCGGACGAGCGGGCGACGCCCGCGCTCGCCGCCGAGGTGCGCCGCGTCATCGCCGAGCGGGAGGAGGTCGGCTGGTGGGTGCCGCGCCACAACTACATCTTCGGCCATCGGATGCGGGGCGCGGGCTGGTGGCCGGACTATCAGCTCCGCCTGCTGCGCGTGGGGAAGGCGCACTACGATCCGCAGCGTGCCGTCCACGAGGTCGCCGAGTTGGAGGGGGAGGCGGGCTATCTGCGCGAGCCGCTCATCCACTACAACTACGAGCGCCCCGCGCAGTTCATCGCCAAGCAGCGGCGCTACACCGCCTACGATGCGGGCATCCTGATCGAGAAGGGGACGCCGACGCACTGGTACACGCCTTACACGCAGGCGCTGCGCCACTTCTGGTGGCGCTTCGTCACGCTGGAAGGGTGGCGCGATGGCGGCTATGGCCTCCTCCTTTCGGTCTGGATGGCCTACTACGAGGCGGTCAAGTACCGGATGGTGCGCCGGGGTCGCGTGGAGGAGGGGTAGATGCGCCGCCTCTGGCTGCTGGGGCTGCTTCTCCTGCTGGTGGCCGCGCCGCCCGTCCAGGCGGGGGGCATCCCCGACCGCCGTTTCGGCGTCATCGAAAGCTACCACGCCCCCGCCGACGCCACGGCGCTCGGTGCGGGCTGGACGCGCGTAACTTTCGAGTGGAATCAGATTCAGCCGAACGGCCCCGACGAGTGGGTCGAGTATCCCGTCCCCGATAGCGTCATCGCCGCC
Source organism: Anaerolineae bacterium (assembly GCA_026991395.1). Lineage (GTDB taxonomy): Bacteria > Chloroflexota > Anaerolineae > B4-G1 > SLSP01 > JALXBP01. The sequence goes on from JALXBP010000147.1 coordinate 32,869, forward strand.
GAGGTGGCCGCCGGGCGCGAGGTCGTCGGGTTGATCATCGCTGCGCCGGGCTGGGCCTTGGCGCAGTTCGGCGGCAAGAACGTCCCCTCCGGCCTCGACCTGCCGGTGGACGATCCGAATAACCTCTGGGCCGTCTTCGTGCGCCGCCTCGTCGCCCGCCACCCGGAGATTCGCCACTGGATCATCTGGAACGAGCCGGACATCTGGGGGACCGACTTCCAGTCGTGGGGCGGCGATGCGGAGTCCTTCGCCCGCCTGCTCAAGGTGGCCTACCTGGCGGCCCACGAGGCCAATCCCGACGTCATCATCCACCTGCCCGCCGTGACGCACTGGTGGGATGCGAACTACGGGCGCGAACTCTTCATCCGCCGCCTGCTGACGGTGCTCCAGGCCGATCCGGAGGCGGCGGCGCACGGTTACTACTTCGACGCCTTCACGCTCCACCTCTACTTCAATCCCGATACGCTCTACGACCTGCCGCAGCTTTACTACGGCATCCTCGCCGAGTACGGCATCACCGACAAGCCGCTCTGGATCGTGGAGACGAACGCGCCGCCCTCCGACGACCCGGCCTGGCCGATTCCGGGCAATGCGCCGCGCTTTCGGATCACCCAGGAGGATCAGGCGAACTTCGTCCTGGAGGGCTTCGCCATGGCACTGGCCGGGGGTGCGCAGCGCATAGGCTTCTACAAGATGCGCGATCTGGAAAGCGACCGCGTCAACCCGGAGCCGTTTGGACTGGTGCGCCTGGACGGGAGCCGCCGACCGGCCTTCACCGCCTGGCAGACGGCGACGCGCTACCTGGCGG
>JALXBP010000148.1 GCA_026991395.1 Anaerolineae bacterium
GCGAGGAGCAGTTCATCTACACCGTTACGCGCCACGCGATGCGCGTCCGCTACCGCGTAGGCGTAACGAAGGACGGGCGGATGATCGCCCAGGACCTCCACGCCTGGAGCGATACCGGCGCTTACGGCGGACATGGCCTCACGGTGTTAGGCAACGTCGGCCACAAGACGTTGGCGCTCTACAAGACGCCGCACATCCGCTTCTACGGCGACACCTACTACACGACGACGCCGCGCGCCGGGGCCTACCGTGGCTACGGCGTTACGCAGGGCGTCATCGCCACCGAGACGCTGCTGACGAAGATCGCCAGGGAACTGGGGATGGACCCGCTGGAGTTCCGCCTGAAGAACCTCATCGAGCCGGGTGACGAGCACATTATGAGCCGCGCCTGGAGCGAGGGCCGCGAGGCGAAGGGCGAGATCATCCAGACGAACGCGCTGCGCGAGGCAGCGCAACAGGGCGCGGCGGCTATCGGCTGGTACGACAAGTACGGCAATCCCGAATGGCACCGCGTCCCCGGCAAGCCCCATCTGCGCAAGGGGATCGGCGTCGTCTTCCTGATGCAGGGGTCGGGCATCCCCAATCTGGATATGGGCGGGGCCTTCATCAAGATGAACGACGACGGCTCCTTCAACCTGCTGATGGGCGCAACCGACCTCGGCACCGGCTCGGATACCGTCCTGGCGCAGATCGCCGCCGAGGTGCTCGGCTGCCCGCTCGACGAGATCGTCGTCTATTCCTCCGATACCGACCTGACGCCCTTCGACGTGGGGGCCTACGCCTCCAGCACGACCTACGTCAGCGGCGGCGCGGTCGCCAAGGCAGCGGAGAAGGTCGCCCGCCAGATCAAGGAGGCTGCTGCCGAGATGGCCGGCGTTCCGGCGGATGAGATCACGCTGCACGACAGCGCGGCCTGGCTGCCCAACGGCAAGTCCATCAGCTACGAGGAGATCGGCCTCTGGGCGACGCACCAGCACAACCCGCGCCAGATTATGGGCGAGGCCTCCTTCGTCAGCCCCGTCGGGCCGCCGCCCTTCGCCGCCCAGTTCGCCGAGGTTACGGTGGACATCGAGACGGGCGAGGTTACCGTCGATCACCTGGTCATCGCGCTCGATTCCGGGCAGGTCGTCAATCCGCTCACGGCCAGCGGCCAGGCGGAAGGCGGCATGCACCAGGCGCACGGCTACGGCCTGACCGAGGAGTTGGTCTTCGACGAGGAGGGGCGCTTGCTCAACCCCCGCTTCGACGACTACCGCGTCCTCCGCGCCGACGAGACGCCCCCGATGGAGACGATCTTCGTCGAGACCTTCGAGCCGACCCACCCCGTCGGCGTCAAGTCGGTCGCCGAGATCGTCGTCAACGGCGTCGCGCCCGCCGTCATCAACGCCATCTACGACGCCACCGGCGTGATGGTGCCCCGCACGCCCGTAACGCCGGAGCGCCTGCGGAAGGCGCTCAAGGAAGCGGGCATAGCCTGAGCCTGCTTCGCAAGGAGCCGTTTTCCCGACGCCCCACCGTATGGTGGGGCGTCGCGGCTTTTTGGGTATGGCACAAATCCGTATCTTGCGCTACAATGGAGATGAGCGGTGCGGCGAATGCCCCGGCCTGAAGTGTCGAGGCCGGTTTTCCGGGCATCGTCGCCTGTGAAAGGAGGTATCACGATGAAACGGATAGGCTGCACTCTCGCGCTCATCCTCGTGCTGGCGACCCTGGCCCCGCCGGTGGAGGCCGCGCCGCAGGGTGCGGACCTTCCCCCTCTCCCCGAATGGCCGATCATCGGCCCCATCCTCCGCTGGCTGGGGCTGGCGCCGGAGAGCACCGAGGTCGAACTTCCCGCCATCCCCGACCTGCCGCCCGGTGTGTCGGAGTACACGCCCGAAAGCATCGATGACCTTGTCGCGCTCTGGGAAAAGATGGCGAACGGCGAGACGGTGCGCGTCACGCTGCAGGAGACAACGCTCCAGGCGATGGTGGATCGCTGGGTCGAGCCGATGCCTGGGCTTTCCTCCCTTTCCGTCACCTTCGAGGAGGGGCAGATCAGACTGGAGGGCACCGTCGCGACCTCGGAGATGGAGGAATACCTCGGCTTCCAGCTTCCCGACTTCCTCACCCAGGATGACCCGACGGTCGTCCTCGTCTTCACCGCCCAGGCGGTGGATTGCCGCCCGCAGATCACGCTGGAGACGGTGCGCATCAACGGCAAGGGCTGGCCGGTCAAGGGGATGGTACAGGAGCAGTTGACCCAGCAGCTTGACGAGCTCTGGCCCCAGGCCCATCTCTGCATCTAGGCGATCTACATCACCGACGATGCGCTCATCGTGGAGGGACACCGTGAGCAACCCTGAGACCCCGTTGCGTATGGACGATCTGCCCGCCGTGGAGAGCGTCCACCTGGTCAAGTCGCTCGACCTCAATCACCACGGCACGCTCTACGCCGGTCGGATGGCGGAGTGGGTCGTCGAGGTCGGCTTCCTCACGACGCGGGCGGCGCTGCGCTGCTCGCCCGATCACCTCGTCTGCCTGCGCATTCACGACCTCGATTTCCGCCACCGGGTGGAGAAAGGCGCAAGCCTGCGCCTGCGCGGCGAGGTCGTCCACGTAGGGCGGACGAGCATCACCGTCCACGTGGAAGCCTTCCCCTTCCAGCCGGACGGCTCCGAGGAGACGACGACCGATGCCCTGCTCACCTACGTCCACATCGTGGAGGGGGAAGCCAGGCCGCACGGGCTGGAGGTGGAGCCGCCCGAATCGCCGAGGCTGCGCCGCTGGTGGAAGGCGGCGCTGGAAGCACGGAAGCGGCGTTAGCTTTCCGTGCCCCAGGGGCGGTAGAGGTCGTTTTCGATCCCCAGGCGGGCCAGCATCCGCCCGACGGTCGCATCCACCATCGCCTCCAGCGAGGAGGGATGCTGGTAGAGCGCCGGGACGGGCGGGAAGAGGATCGCGCCCATCTCCGCCGCCCGCACCATCAGCCGCAGGTGGCCTAAGTGGAGGGGCGTCTCGCGCACCATCAGCAGGAGCGGACGCCCCTCCTTCAGCGTTACGTCGGCGGCGCGGACGAGGAGGTTGTCGGCGAAGCTGTTGGCGATGGCCGAGAGGCTCTTGATCGAGCAGGGGGCGACGATCATCCCTCGTGTGGGGAAGGAGCCGCTGGCAATCGGCGCTGCGAAGTCATCCGGCGCGAAGGCGCGGGTCGCGAGGTGCTCCATCTCGTCGGGGGAGCGCCCCATCTCCACGGCGAAGGTCTTCCGCGCCGCCTCCGTCATCACCAGGTAAGCGGGAATCTCCAGGCGGCGCAGCGCCTGGAGCAGGTGGAGGCCGTAGATCGCTCCACTGGCCCCACTGATTCCCACGACGAGAGGTCGTCCGTTCATCGAAGGCATTATACTTCACCTTCGGCCTCGGGGGAACTTCCTCCGCGGCGAAGAGACCTCACTCGCGCAGGAAGATGAACCAGTAGACGAGGGCCACCAGCACGCCGCCGCCAAGGATGTTGCCTATCGTTACGGGCAGCAGGTTGGCGAAGAGGAAGTTGCCCCACGTGAGGTTGGCGAAATCGCCTGCGCTCTTGCCGATGGCCTCCCAGAAGGCGGGCTTGGCCCACATCTTGATGAAGAGGCCCTCGGAGATGAAGTACATATTCGCCACACTGTGCTCGAAACCCGCCGCCACGAAACCGGCGATGGGGAAGAGAATGGCCAGAATCTTGTCCGTCGTCGTGCGTGCCGAAAGCGTCAGCCAGACGGCCATGCAAACCATCGCGTTACAGAGCGTCCCCAACGCAACGGCGGGGATGAAATCGAGGCCGCACTTGCCATTGGCGATCGTCAGCGCCGTCAGGCCGACGCCCCCACCGGCCTGCATGTACTGCTCGGCGAGGAAGACGAGCAGCGCCGTCCCCAAGGAGCCGACGAAGTTCCCCAGATAGACGATGACCCAGTTGTAGAGCAACTGCTTCGTCGAGATGCGACGGTGCGCCCAGGCCATCATAATCAGGTTGTTGCCGGTGAAGAGCTCCGCCCCGCCGACGATGACGAGGATCAGGCCTAAGCAGAAGACGAGGCCGATGAGCATCTTCTTCACGCCAAAGGGCAAGGCGGCCCCTCCCGTCGCCACGACGGTGGCGAAGACCGCGCCCAGGCCGATGAAGGCCCCGGCGAGCACGCCGAGCATGTAGAGCCGTATGGCGGGCATCGTCGCCTTCTTGACGCCGACCGCCTCCGCCTTCCGTGCCATCTCCGGCGGGAGCAGGGCATCGATACCTGTTTCCGACATCATTGTCATTGTCCGACCTCCTTGTCCGAATAGCTGTGCCCAGTTTAACCGCCTCCCCGCGCGATGACCACTGACGAATGTCCCCTTTCCATCATCACCGCGGGCGTGAGGAGGGATGACAAACGGCAGGGGGAAAAGGAGCAAAAGATTTGACAACGCCCCCCGCCATGCTAAAATGTTCCCATCTTGGATGGCCGCCGCGGCAGCGCCGACGGCGGATAAGGGAGTCATCGAACGTGGAACAGGAACTTAAGCATCAGGAAGATCAGCCGGAACAGGCCGGTACTGCCGGCGCGATGTCGATGGATGCCTTGAGCGAGGAGGAACTCAGCATCTCCGAGCCGAGGCGGGGTCAACTGCGCGAAGGTGTGGTGATGGAGGTGCGGGACAGCGGCCTCATCGTGGACATCAACAGCAAACTCGACGGCTTCGTCCCCCTTTCCGATCTGCAGGAGATGGGCGAAAGCCCGGAGGCGTACTCCGTCGGCCAGACGGTCCCCGTGGTCGTCACGCGCCCCCGCACGTCGGAAGGCAACGTCCTGCTTTCCATTGCGCAGGCGCGGATGCAGGAAGATTGGCTCCGCGCCGAGCAGATGCGCCAGGAGGAGACGCTCTACGAGACCGTCGTCGAGGAAGCCAATCGCGGCGGCCTGACGGTGCGCTTCGGGCGTCTGCGCGGCTTCGTCCCTATGTCGCAGTTGATCGGCTTTTCGCGCATCAACCAACCGGCTGAGCGCCATCGCCGCCTGCGATCGATGGTGGGCAAGGAGATTATGCTCAAGGTGATCGAGGTCGATCGCCGTCGGCGGCGTCTCATCCTCTCGCAACTGGCCGCTGCCAAGGAATGGCGGGCCGCCCGCCGCAAGCGGCTGCTGGAGGAACTGGAAGCCGGGCAGGTGCGCACGGGGCGCATCAGCCAGATCACCAGCTTTGGCCTCTTCGTCAACTTGGGCGGCCTCGACGGCTTGGTCCACGTCTCCGAGCTTTCGTGGGGGCGGATCGAAAATCCGGCGGAGGTCTACCGCATCGGGCAGCGCATCAAGGTGAAGGTGCTGAGCGTGGACAAGGAGCGCCAGCGCATCGCCCTGAGCATCAAGGCGCTAACCCCCGACCCCTGGGAATCGGCGGACGAGCGCTATCACGTCGGCGACCTCGTCGAGGGCAAGGTCAGCCAGATGGCCGACTTCGGCGTCTTCGTGGAGTTGGAGCCAGGCATCGAGGGATTGCTGCACAACTCCGAGCTGATCTCGCCGGAGCAGCGCGAGGAACTTGCCATCGGCGTCCCCGTCCTCGTCAAGATCATCCGCGTCGAGCCGGAAAAGCGGCGCATCGGTCTGAGCGCCCGCCAGGTCAGCCTGGACGAGTGGGAGCGCTGGCATGCCGAGCACGCCCCGCAGCAGCCCCAGGCGGAAGCGCCTGTCGAGGAGACGGCGGCTGCGCCTGAGGCGAGCGAGGAGCCTGCCGAGCAACCTGCCGAGCAGCCCGCCGAAGCGGAGGAGTCCGCCGACACTGCCGAGGCGTCGGCGTAGGCCGAGAAGTCCACAGCCGGAGAAGGGAGAGCGACAGACCGGATGGGAGCCAAGGAAGAAAAGATCGTCGTCGAAGGGACCGTCGTCGAGGCATTGCCAGGGACGCAGTTCCGCGTCAAGCTGGACACAGGCCACGAGGTCTTGGCCTACCTTTCCGGCAAAATGCGCAAGTACTACATCCGCATCCTTCTGGGCGATCGCGTGCGCCTGGAGCTTTCCCCTTACGACCTGACGCGGGGGCGGATCATCTACCGCTACAAGCGGCAGATCGTCCAATAGCTTGCCTCAGTACGCTACAGGCCCGTCATCGCGGCGGGCCTGTTTTGCGTGGAAGCACTGACCGCCGTCGGTGCCGTTCGCGGGATTACGCCCGTGTGGCGAGCAGGGCCAGCCAGTCCTCCTCGCGGCGGCGTTCGACGACGTGCAGACCGTTGGCCTCGAAGGCGGCGGCGACCTCCCCTTCCTGTTCCACCAGCAGCCCGGAGGCGATGAGCCACCCCTGCGGCTTGAGCCGCGCGGCCAGCTTGCGCTCCGCCGCCATGCGGATGAGGATGGGAGCGAGGAGATTGGCGAGGATCAGGTCGTAGGTGCCGCTCACCGCTTCTAGGGAGCCGTGCAGGGGGCGGACGCGGGCGCTCACCCCGTTGCGGCGGGCGTTGCGGCGCGTGGCGACGACGGCGTTCGGGTCGTTATCCACCGCCAGCACCTCCACGCGGGCCAGCTTCGCCGCGGCCAGCGCCAGGATGCCGCTCCCGCTGCCCAGGTCGAGGATGCGCATCCCGTCGCGCACCCGCGCTTCCAGCGCCTCCAGGCAGAGCCGCGTCGTCGGGTGCAGCCCCGTCCCGAAGGCCAGCCCCGGATCGAGTTCCAGGACGACCTCCCCTGCCTGCGGCGTGTACTCCCGCCACGAGGGCTTGATGACGATGCGCTTGCCGATGTGGAGGATGGGGATGCTCTCCTTCCACCCTGCCGTCCAGTCACGGTCGGCGATGCGGCGGAAGGTGGGCGCGGGCAGGGGGCGTATCTGCCCCAGATGCCAGAGGGCCTCTTCGAGGCGGCGCTTCCGCGCTTCCAGTGAGTCGTCGGCGGCGAGGTAGGCCCGCACGATGACCCGTTGGCCGTCCGGCTCGTCCCCCAGTTCGATGGCGACGCCCTGCGGGGCGTAGCGGCTGAGCACCTCGGAGACGGCCTCGGCCATCTCCCGATCGGTCTCCACGCTCACTTCCAGCCAATCCATAGCGCTCCCTTCAGAGACCCAGCGTCTCCTTTAGCTTGTCGAAGAAGCTCTGCTTCTCCTCGATGATCGAGGCCGAACCCAGCGTCTGCCCCAGTTGCTGGAAGAGGCCGCGCTGTTCCTCGCTGAGTTCTTTGGGAATCTCCACCTGGACGACGATCAACTGGTCGCCGCGGCCTCCACCGCGCAGATGGGGGAAGCCGAGATCGCGCAGGCGGAGGATGGTGCCCGGCTGCGTCCCCGGAGGGATGCGTATCTCCCGCTCGCCCTCCAACGTGGGGACGCGGACGCGGTCGCCCAGCGCGGCCTGCGCGACGTTGATGCGCAGTTCGAGGAGGACATCGTCGCCCCGCCGCTTGAAGAAGGGGTGCGGTTTGACCTTGACGGTTACGTAGAGGTTGCCCGGCGGGCCGCCGCGTTCCCCCGGCTCGCCCTCGCCGCCGAGCCGCAGGCTCATACCGTGCTCGATCCCCGCGGGGATGCGCACGGAGAGGCGGCGCGTCGCGTAGCTGTAGCCGCTGCCGTTGCAGGTGGGGCAGGGCTGGCGGATGATCGTCCCCGTGCCGCCGCAGCGGGGGCAGGTGGCGATGTTGACGAAGGAGCCGAGGAAGGTGTGCTGGACGCGGCGCACCTGTCCCGTGCCGTGGCATTCCGGGCAGCGGTCGGGGCGGCTGCCGGGAGCGGCCCCGCTGCCGTGACAGGTGGGGCAGCGCTCGCGCCGCCGCACGGAGACCTCCTTCGTCACGCCGCGGGCGGCCTCCTCGAAGGTGATCTCCACCTCGACGCGCAGGTCGTTGCCGCGCCGGGGTGCGCCGCGTCGTGTGCCGAAGCCGCCCAGTCCGCTGAAGATTTCGTTGAAGAGATCGAAGGGATCGCTGAAGCCGCCGAAGCCGCCCATCCCCGGCTCGACGGTGCCGTAGCGGTCGTACATCGCCCGCTTGTCCGGGTCGGAAAGGACTTCGTAGGCTTCGTTGATCTCCTTGAAGCGCTCCTCCGCGTCCGGCTCGTGGTTGAGGTCGGGGTGGTACTTGCGGGCCATCGTGCGATAGGCCCGCTTGATCTCGTCCGGCGTGGCCGTGCGCGACACGCCGAGCACGGCGTAGTAGTCTTTGCCTCCCATAGCACCTCCGTCAGGCCGCCTCGGCGATGGCGGCATCGTCCTTGCGGCCCTCACCGGCGGCGGTTTCGACCGCTGCGGCTTTGGCGACCATCACCTGGGCGGGGCGAAGGACACGCTCGCCCTGCAGGTAGCCCTTGCGGGCCACGGCGATGATCTGGCCTTCCTCGAAGCCGGGCATCGTCTGGTAGAGCACGGCCTCGTGGTAGAGTGGATCGAAGGGGTCGCCCGGCTCGACGCTCATCGGGCGTACCTGCTCACGCTCCAGCAGACGCAGGAGTTTCTGATGGACGAGGCGGATGCCCTGCGCCCAGCCGTGCCCCTCCAGTTCGGCGGGCAGGCTGGCGAAGGCCCGTTCCAGGTCGTCGATGATCGGGAGGAGCTGGCGCAGAATCCGCGCCGACGCCTCCTCGCGCATCCGCTGCTGTTCGCCCTGCATACGGCGGCGGTAGTTTTCGTAGGTGGCCTGCGCCCGCTGCCAGCCTTCCAGGTTGCGGGCGGCTTCGGCCCTGGCCGCTTCCAGCGCTTCCTGGAGCGCGTCGAGTTGTGCTTCGTCCTCCGCCTCGTCGGCAGGAGGGGCTTCGGGGCGCGCTTCCTCCGCGCCCGGCGTGATCTCTTCGTCTTCCCGTTCCCGTTTCTCCTCTTCCATACGCGACCTCCAGATGCGGATTACCGCTCGTCCACCGTGCGATCACCGGCGACGACCGGCGCGTAGGTCTCCTCGACCAACTCGCTGAGCAGGCCGGAGACGAAGCGGAGTACCGAGATCGCCCGACCGTAGGCCATCCGTATCGGCCCCAGCACGCCGATGGTGCCGACCGCCTGCGCAGGAGCGCCGTAGCGGGTGAGGATCATGCTGCACGCCTGGAGTTCGTTCCACTTTCCCTCGCCGCCGATGAGGACGCGCACGCTGCCGATGGCGACGTTGGGGCTGAGGGCATCGGCGATGACGGCCTGCAGGAGGCTCCGTTCCTCCAGCACACGCACCAGTTCGGCGGAGCTTTCCTCCGCTTCGGCGAATTCCGGGGCCTGCAGGAGCTGGGGCAGGCCGTGATGGTAGATTTCATCGGCGGGCTGCTCTTTCAGCCTGCGCATCATCGAAACGACGAGTGAGCTAAGCTCCCGCTCCAGGGGAGGGAGCAGCGGCAGCTTGGCAGCGATCTGCTCGGCGTCGAGGCCGTTGTAGAGCCGGTTGAGGCGGTCGGCGGCCTCGCGCAGCGTCGGCTGGGAGAGCGGCTCGTCGAGGACGAGCATCTGCTGTTCCACCGTCCCGCCCTGGAGAACGAGGACGAGGAGGACGGCGCGGCCGTGGGTGCTGATCAGCTCCAGGTGCTTGTAGCGGATGTTGACCGCCCTGGGAGCGGTCACGACGGCGGCGCTCCGCGTCTTGGTGGCGAGGATGGAGGCGGCCAGCGGCGGCCACAGTTCGACGCGGTGGCGGGCCTGGTAGAATTGGTGGGCGATCGTCCGCTGTTCCTCCGGCGAGAGGGTCTGTTCCTCCATCAGCCGCTCGACGAAGTAGCGGAAGCCCTGCTCGGTCGGAATCCGTCCCGCCGAGGTGTGCGGCTGGAAGAGGTAGCCCATCTCCTCCAGGCGGGCCATCTCGTTGCGCACCGTGGCCGAACTGATCCCCAGGCCGTAGCGCTTGACCAGCCCGCCGGAGGCGACCGGTGCCGCCGTGCGCACGTGTTCGCGCACGATCAACCCCAGCAACATCGCCTGTCGCGGGGTGAGTTCGCCCGTTTGTTCCTTCTTCTGCAGCTTTCGTGGACTCATCGCCTGTTTAGCAGTCGCTTTCGTAGAGTGCCAGAGCCGTTTTCATCATACCACGGAGGATGGGGCTGTCAATGGCACGGCGCTACGGTGTCGGCGTGGGCAGGGGGGAGATGACGCTCGTCGGCGTTACGGTCGGCGTCGCGGTCGGCGTGGGGG
>JALXBP010000149.1 GCA_026991395.1 Anaerolineae bacterium
CCCGCAGGACGTTGACGGCAATGGAGGCTTGTCGGTCCTTGAAAGAGCCTGTCGTGGACTGACGTTCATCCTTGATCCACAGGTTGGGTAACTCCAATTTGCGCGAAAGCGCAAGCGCCGGTGTCAGCGGCGTCCATCCTTCCCCCAACGAGAGGGGGTGGAAGTCATCCGGAAGCGGCAATAACTCATAGTAGCGCCAGAGATCGGGAGAGCGCTTGGCAACGATCTCCTTCCAATTCTCCGGCAGAGCCTCCAAGGCATAAGCAGCATCAAGCCACGGACTACCACAGTGTGGACAAGTACGGGTCAACGGCGTAGCTTCGAAGCTGTGTCCACACTCCAGACATCGCGCCCCCTTGAAAAGCGATTTCCCCCGCATCGATGTTTCCCTCCCTTCGCGGAAAAGCAGGGCTTGCGTGAACCCCCTCTTAATTATTATTGGAACTATTGAACAACGGGAGACGAACGGTAAAGGTGGAGCCCTTACCGACCTCACTTTCCAGCGTCAGCGTTCCCCCGTGCATCTCTACGAGGGAGCGCGTGATGGCCAGCCCCAGTCCCGTTCCTTGAGCCTTGCGCGTGTAAGAGCCGTCGGCCTGTCGGAACTTTTCGAAGATGATCTCACGGGCCTCTTCGGGAATGCCGACGCCCGTATCCTCCACGGTGATCACAGCCCACTGCCCCTCGCGGCGGGCATAGATGCGGATATATCCCTCCTCGGTGAATTTGATGGCATTGGAGACGAGGTTGTTGAAGACCTGATGAATACGGAGCTGATCGGCGGGCACCAGAGGGAGATTGTCATCGACGATGACTTCCAGCTTGACGGACGACCCTTGTTTCTGCAGGAGCCCTTCGCCGCTGCTGGCGATCTCCTCCAGGATGGTGCGCAGATCGATGGGATGGATGTCCAACGACATCCGCCCGGCCTCGATCTTTGCCAGGTCGAGAATGTCGTTGATCATCGAGAGCAGGTGCTGACCGTTCTCGTAGATGGCCAGCACATCTTCCCGCATCTCGTCCGTCAACTCCCCATCCACGCCCATCAGGATCATCTCGGCGTAGCCGATGACGGAATTGAGCGGCGTGCGCAGCTCATGGCTCATGTTCGCCAGGAACTCGCTCTTCAGACGATCCAGTTCCTGCAGGCGCTGCGCCGTTTCACGCAGTTCCTCCACATAGCGGGCACGGCTGAGCGCTGTGGCAATCTGCGTGGAGAGGGCGCGGAAGAGAAGGACATCTTCCTCCTCGAAGCTGTGAGGTCTATCCATGAAGACGCGATCGACGATCATCAGCCGATCACCGCTGAAGACGGGGACGACGGCCTCGGCCCTGGCCTCCGGCAAGTATTCGCGCAGATCGAAGTCCTCGTCCGCCTCCAAGTCGTTGATGATAACGACCTCGCGTGTCCGCGCCGCCCTGACCATCGGATGCATCTCGTCGCTCATCGGCACGACCCGCCCATCGGCCACGATGCGCTTGCTGATCTCGCCGGTGCCAGCCCGCGGGATGAGCGCATCGGCCTCCTCGTCGTAGAAGTAGATTTGGATGTGGTAGAAGCCCATTTTGCTCCTCACCAACTCGGGAGCCACGGTCATCAGTTCCTTCACATCCTGATAGGTCGTAATGGCACGGGATATCTCGGCGGAGAGTTGCAACTGACGTTCACGGCGCTTGAGGCTGGTGATGTCTCGAACGGTCGTGATGAAGCCCTCGCTCTGTCCCTCGATCTGCGGCAGCATCGCCGCATTCAATTCGGCAATGAAGGTTACGCCATCCCGACGGCGCATACGGACCTCAACGGGCTGGCTGCGTCCGGCCTCCAGAGCCTGCGTGAAAACCGAAGCTGCGCGGGTGCGGTCTTCCGGCACGATGAATTCCAGAATATTGTGTCCGCCGAGGAGTTCCTCGCGGGTGAGTTGCAGCATTTCCCAGGCAGCTCGGTTGGCATCCTCGATGACACCCGTCATACCACTGGTGAGCACACCATCTTTGAGCGTATCCAGGGTCGTGCGAATACGGGCCACCGTCGAGCGGATCTCGGCTTCGGCTTTCTGCTGCTGCTCGAAGAGGCGGGCATTTTGCAGTGCCGTACTCGCCAAACGGGCCAGCGTGCGGTAAACGCTCAGGTCGGCCTCGGTGAAATAGCCCACCTTATCGGCCTGCACGTCGAAGACACCGACGACGCGGTTCTCGATCAAAATAGGAATGGCCACCTCGGCCTTCGTGTCGGGCAAGAGCAGGTTGGGTAAGAATCCCGGCTCCCGACTCACATCGTTGGCCAGGACGACCTCCTTGGTACGGGCCGCACGGGCCACGAGGCTCTGCTCGCGATCGACGGGAATGCTGTGCCCCTGTTGGCGCATAATCCGCCCCGGTTCACCGTAACCGGCCACCAGGCGCAGAAGCCCTGCCTCCTCATCCAAGCTGTAGTAGTGGACGTGATAGAGATCGAAACGCTCCTTGTAGAGCGTGATCATCCTCTCCAGCATCCGCAGCGGATCGTGGATGGTGCTCACCTCCGCGGCCATTTCCGCAGCGATGTTCAGACGAGAGGCGTACAGCTCGCGTTCCGCACGGGAGGCGGCCTCCTGCTGGAGCAACTGCGCGTTGTGCACGGCGGCAGCAATCTGCTCGGCCAGCGTCGTGAAGACGCTCAGATCGGCATCGGTAAAAGCCTTCGGCTTGTCATCCTGCACGTCGAGCACGCCGATGACCTCGCCGCTGATCTTCATCGGGATGGCAACTTCCGAACGGGTCTCGGGCAGCAACTCATTCGGCAGGAAGTTCGGCTCCTGACGCACGTCGGGGACAACGACCATCTCCCCTGTTCGCGCCGCCTGGGCAACGAGACTTTGTTCCCTGTCAAGCGGGATGCTATGGCCGCGCCGCAGCATCTCCTCCCCCGCCTCACCGTAACCGGCCTCCAGACGGAGGAGATGCTCCTCCTTATCGAGCGTGTAGGCGTGGGCATAGTAGATGCCGAAGCGCTCCACGATCGCGTCGATGACCTCCTGGAGCAGAACGGCGGGGTCCTGCAAGCGATTGGCCAAGGTGGCAATCTCGGCAGCGATGCGCAGACGCTCGGCGTAGCGCTCGCGCTCGCGGCGGGCGGCCTCCTCGCGTTGCAGGGCCTCCACATTGCGGAACGTCGCAGCGATCTGCTCGGCCAGCGTCGTAAAGACGCTCAGATCGGCTTCGGTAAAGGCATCCGGCTCATCGTCTTGCACGTCGAGGACGCCGACGACCTCATCCCCCAGCCGCAGGGGGATAGCGACCTCCGAGCGGGTGTCGGGCAGGAGCTTGTTGGGCAGGAAGTTCGGCTCCTTGCGCACATCAGGGACGACGACCATCTCCCCCGTCCGCGCCGCTTTGGCGACCAGACTCTGCTCCCGGTCCAGGGGGATACTGTGGCCGACCTCGAGCATACGTCGCCCCGGTTCGCCGTAACCGGCACGGAGGAACAGGGTCCGCGCGAGCATATCGAGGGTATAGACGTGGGCATAGTAGATGCCAAACCGTTCGACGATAGCATCGATGACCGCCTGCAGAAGCACATCAGGGTCTTGCAGGCGGTTGGCCAGGGTGGCGATCTCGGCAGCCGCCTTCAACCGCTCGACGTAATGTTCGCGCTCGCGGCGGGCCATCTCCTGGCGCTGGATGGCCTCGGCATTACGGAAGGCCGTGGTGATATGCGCCGCCAGCGTGGTGAAGACGCTCAAATCCCCTTCGGAGAAGGCATTGGGGTGACTATCCTGCACATCGAGGACGCCGATCACCTCTTGCCCGACCATCAACGGGATGGCGACCTCCGATCGCGTGTGCGGCAACAGCTCGTTGGGCAAGAAGTTCGGCTCCTTGCTCACATCGGGAACGACGACCATCTCCCCCGTCCGCGCTGCCTTGGCGACCAGGCTCTGCTCTCTGTCGAGCGGGATACTGTGACCGCGCCGCAACATCTCCTGGCCCGGCCCGCCGTAACCGGCCCGCAGCTTCAGGATGCCGCTTTCCGCATCCAGCGTATAGGCATGCGCATAGTAAATGCCAAATCGCTCGACGATGGCATCGATCACTACTTGGAGCAAGGCGTCGGGGTCCTGCACGCTGTTGGCGAGGACGGCGATCTCCGCCGCAGTCTGGAGGCGTTCCGCGTACAACTCACGCGCCTTGCGAATCTCCGCATTGCGGAAGGAGGAGGCAATCTGCTCGGCCAGCGTCGTGAAGACGCTCAAGTCGGCTTCGCTGAAGGCTGCGGGGACATCGTCTTGCACGTCGAGGACGCCGATCACCTCATCGTCGAGCTTCAGCGGGATGGCGACCTCCGAACGTGTCTTGGGCAGCAGTTCGTTGGGGAGGAAGTTGGGTTCTTCTTGCACGTCGGGAACGACGACCATCTCCCCCGTCCGCGCCGCCTGTGCCACCAGGCTCTGTTCCCTGTCGAGCGGGATATGGTGGCCACGTCGCAGCATCTCCTTCCCTGCTTCGCCGTATCCGGCACGCAGATAGAGCACATCCTCCCGCGGGTCGAGGGTGTAAACGTGGGCGTAGTAGATGCCGAAACGATCGACGATGGCATCGATGACCGCCTGGAGCAATTCCAGCGGGTCTTCCAGCCGATTCGCAAGCGACGCGATCTCGGCTGCCGTGTGGAGGCGTTCGGTGTAGTGGCGAAGCCGCTCCTCCGTCGCCTTCTGCTTGCCGATATCGAACATACTGGCGATATAACTCTCCGGCTTGCCTTCGGCATCTCGCACAACGGTTGCCGTCAGGCTCGCGATCGTCATATGCCCATCTTTATGCTTGTGGCGGAGCGTTCCTTGATAACGCCCCTCTTTTCGAAGCCGCTCCAACACCGCCGGTGGGTGGAAATCGGTCAACAGTTTCCCGATCAGGTCGTCTACCGAAAGATCGAGCATCCTGGCCATGGTCTCGTTGACGAAGACGATCTTGCCCTCCCCATCGGCGATGGCGATACCCACAGGCGCTTGCGCCGTCAAAGCGGTCATCCAGGTAATGGGGATACTTTCCAGTGTGGTCTTCACAACAGCAGGTACAGGGGCATGGGTATTGGCGGACTTACGCTTCCTCTTGGCACTCATATAACCCTCCCAGGCAACACTGAACTGAGCACCCGCGATGCGGGAGACCTTTTAAGTTAGGCTCTTCGATAGTCCAGCATAGCACACACCTGACGAATTGGCAAGCCCTTTGGCCCGCTCTTGCATTACGAAATAGAGAAAAAAAGGATACACTCCGCTATGCCTCGGCAGGGGCACCGATGATGCAGCGCCCCTGCCCGCCCTCGCTCAAGGTTCGCGGTCGAGCCGCAAACGCACATCGACCGCCCACGCCCCCTCGCCCGCCGCGCCGACGATGAGCGGGTTGATATCCAGTTCGGCGATGGCCGGGAAGTCGGCCACCAGTTGCCCGATCCGCTGCAGGGTCTCGACGACCGCCTCCACGTCGGCGGGGGGCTGACCGCGCACCCCGGCCAGAATCTTGCCCACCGCCGTCTCGCCGATCATCTCGCGGGCATCGGCGGCGGCGATCGGGGCCAGACGGAAGGCTACATCGCGCATCACCTCGACGTAGATGCCGCCCATCCCGAACATCAGCAGCGGGCCGAACTGCGGGTCCCGCTGCGCGCCTAAGATGACCTCCGTCCCCCTGGGGGCCATCGCCTGGATCATCACCTTCGCCTCCGCCCGGCCGTCCGTCAGCCGCTCGAAGGCGGCCCGCACCGCCTCGGCATCGGCCAGCCCCAGCGCCAGCCCGCCCACGTCTGCCTTGTGGACGACGCCCGGCGCAATCAGCTTGGCGGCGACGGGATAACCCGCCTTCTCCGCCAGCGCCACCGCCTCCTCCACCGTGGCCGCCAGGCCGGAGAAGGGCACGCGGACGCCGTAGGCCGCCACGACCTGCGCCGCCACCTCCGCATCCACGAAACCCGCGCCCTGCGCCGTCCACGCCTCGCGCAGGAGCCGCGCTGCCGCCTCGCGATCGACGTCGGTCAGCGGCTGCGGGGTGATGTCGGGGCGCTCGCGCAGACGGGCGTACTCCCACAGCCCGGCCAGCGCCCGCCCGGCGCGGCTGGGGTCCTGGTAGAAGGGAACGCCGCCCGCGTGGAGGATGTGCACCGCCTCCGGAATGCTCACGCCGCCGACCAGACAGGCCGCCACCGGCTTGTCGGAAGCCTGCGCCGCCGCGACGATGTGCTTCGCCACGTCGTTGACCGGCGTGATCGCCTGCGGGACGAAGATGGCCAGCATCATATCCACGCCGGGATCGTCGGCGAGGATCTTCAGCGCCGCCTCGTACATCTCCGCCCTTGGCCCGCCGAGCATATCCACCGGATTGTCGAGTTGCGCCCCGTGCGGGGTAACTTCCTTCAGCTTCGCCTTCGTCTCCGGCTGAAGGTCGGCCAATGCCAGCCCCCAGTCATCCAGCGCATCGGCGGCCAGCGCCGCCGGGCCGCCCGCGTTCGTCAGCAGGACGACGCGCGGCCCCTTCGGCAGCGGCTGATGGGCCAGCGCCATCGCAATGTCGTTCTGCTCCTGGAGCGAGTTGGCCATCAGGATGCCCGCCCGATGGCAGGCCGCCGCGTAAGCCTTCCCTGCGCCCGCCAGCGCCCCCGTATGCGAGGCGACGGCCCGCGTCCCCGCCGCCGTCCGCCCCGCCTTCGTCATCACGATCGGCTTGCGGCGGTAGATGCCCGCCGCCGTCTCCACGAAGCGCCGCCCGTTGGGGATACCTTCCGCGTAGAGATTGATGACCTTCGTGTGCGGGTCGTGGTCGAGGAGCAGCAACCCGTCACTGATCGAAACGTCCACCTGGTTGCCCAGGCTGATGATGCGGCTGTAGCCCACGCCCATGCTGATCGCCCAGTCCACCGTCCCGCCGACGATGGCCCCCGAATGGGAGGCGAAGCCGATCGGCCCGGGCGCGGGCATCTCGGCGATGAAGGTCGTGTCGATGGGCACGTGCGTATCCATCACGCCGACGCAGTTCGGCCCGATGAGGCGCATACCGTACTGCTCGGCGATCGTCTTCAGCGAGCGCTCCAGTTCCGCGCCCTGCGGCCCCGCCTCACGGAATCCCCCGGTGATGACGATGACCACCTTCAACCCGCGCTCGCCGCAGTCCCGCACCGCATCCGGCACCGCCTGCGCGCGCACCATAATCACCGCCAAATCGATGGGATCGGGCACCTCCAGGATGGAGGGGTAGACCCGCAAACCGAGGATTTCGCCTCCCTTGGGATTGACGGGATAGATCGCGCCCCGATACCCGTGCTCCTTGAGGTTGCGCACCACCCCGTGGCTGAGCTTGGCCGGATTGCTGCTCGCACCGATGACGGCCACGCCGCGCGGATGGAAGAAGAGTTCCAACTGCTCGACAGGATCGGACATAGAAGCCTCCTCTGATGGATTCTCGAACGACCTGATGATACTTCGACATCCGGTACTTGTCCAGCGAACCGGCGATCACGGCCCCGAAAGCCTTTCGACGGATGCCGTTTCCCGCTCGCCCAGCCTCTCGTGCCATCCGGGACGATGCAGCGTGAGCGCGGTCGCCTCCTCGTCGGCCAGGGACCACCAATGCGCCGGATAGTGCCCCTTCAGCGGCGAAAGGCGGGCCCCCAGGCGCACCACCATCACCAGCGGAAGGAAGGGGAGACGCAGCGGGCCGATCAAGGCCAAAGCCGACTCCAACTCCTCGACGGCCTGCGGCTCCCATCCACCGAGCAGGGCGGTGAGGAAGGCGTAGAGCGGCAGCGAGAGCCATCCCAGCAGGGCCACGAGCAGCGCATCGCGGATGTGGGTCGGCTCGACGAAGAGGACTACCGCCCTCAGCAGATGGTAGATCACCAGCGCCGCCCCGCCCGGCGCGATCACCGCCTGCCACAGGTAGAGGTGCGGGGCTATGACCACCCGCCGCACGACGAGGAGGGCGGCGACGGCGCGCACGAAGGCGGGCACCACCAGGGCCCAGGCGAAGCCCCGCAGTCCGTAACGCGGCACGAGGAGCACCAGCAGCACCGCGACTGCGCCCCCTTCCGGCAGGCGCAGCCACGAACGGAGCATCGGTCGCCCCACCCCCTCCAGGGCCGCGTCCGCCCACCAGAGCACCATCGCCAACGCCCCCCACAGGGGGAAGAGCGCCGCAGCCGGGAACTCCATCTTGACCACCCCGCGCAGGAGCGCTCCGGCAACCGCCCCACCTGCCGCGGCCAGGAAGAAGCCGACCCGCAGGCCATAGCGCAATCCGCGGCTCAGGTAGTAGCGCAGGAGCGTGCGGTAGCCAGCAACGGCGACCTCGGCCACCGCGGGCATCAGATCGCCGAAGAGGCCCTCGCGCATCAAGAGCGCCGCCGCGGCCATCGCGAAAAGCGGCGGCAGGGCTTGCCTCTGCGCCTCCAGCAGCGGCCAGTGCGGCAGCCATAGCATCACCCCCAAGGCCAGCAGCGGCATCACGAGATCACCGGCAACCAGGCGCACGCCATAGCCCAGCACCCGTTCGCCGACGCGCCGGTCGAAGGTGGGGAGGAGCAGCGAACGCGGCCTGAAGCCGATGGAGTAGGCCAGCACCAGCCCGAGCAGGAAGACGAAGACGAGATCGAAAGCAGCGCCCAAGGCCATCCCGCCCATCGCGCCGACCTCCGCGCCGATACTCGCCTCGGTCGCTCCCCAGCGGCGCAGGAGATAGGCGCTCGTCCCCTGGAAGACGGGCAGTCCCGCCAGCGCCGCCACCATCAGCACCTGCTCCGCGTCGAAGCGCTGCATCGCGCGGAAGAGCAGGCGGAAGAGGGTGAGGAAGCCCGGGAACTGGAGGGCGGTGAGAAAGAGCAGCGGGTAGGTCAGGTGGGCCAGGAGGCTGAAAGGAAGAAACAGACCGGCGACCACCGCCATCAGCCCGAAGAGAAAGGCTCCCGTCAGCCACTGCCACCAGAGGAAGAACTGGAAGTAGTGCAAGGCCTCATCGGGGCGGTAGGGGTAGAGCCGCGTGAAATACCAGACGGAGGCCGTCCCCACCCCGCCGTCGAGCAGGACCGCCACCACGCCAACGGCGATCGTAACCTGCTGCCAAAGCTGTGCCGTCTGCCCCAGGGGGAAGATGCGCCGCGGGATGAACCAATCGGCGTAGAACCACAACGGCGTAAAGAGGACGATCCCCCCGGCGGCCATCAACAACGCCCCGGCAAGCGGTCGGTGAAAGCCGACACGTGCCCATCGACCGGCGGGCGGCGGAGGCGGCGAATTCGCGGCGCGAAGGAAGGCCCGCCGTCGCACAACGCTGTAGAGCGCCACCGAGCCGATGAAGATCACCAGGCCGCCCACCGTCAGCCAGAAACGCAGGGCAGCGTGCGGCACGGGGGCCAGCGGATAGTCGGCAAAGGGGAGCGGATGGCGTTCCCCGCCCCCTTCAGCCGTCAGGCGATAGATCAGGTAGTTCAGGTAAGGCCACACCAGCCAGTCCGCATTGCTCGGATCGGCAAGCCAGGGCGAGACGACGAAGACCTGGTAGCGATCCCGCCCCCGCATCCGCTCCACGACCGGCTCGCCCTCCTCCGTCAGCAGCAGGGGACGGAAGACGTTGACGTTGGCGACGACGGTGCGATTGGCCACCGGGGGAGCCGAGGCCCAGGCCATCGCCTGCATCAGCGGGTCCGGCTCCGTGCCGGGGTGGACTTTGCGCGGCTGCCCGTCATCGACGATGCTCAACTCCACCGCCCCCACCCCTAACGTCGCCCGCAGATCGCCCACGCTGCGGGGAAAGGTCGGCGAGGCGAAGACGACCAGCCCGGCCCGTTCCTCCCGCACCCACTGGCCGATAGCCTGCATCTCCGCCGCCGTCAACTCGGCATCGTTGACGACGAAGACGTCGGCCAGTTCCGCGCGATCGACGAAGGTGAGGTAGGGAGCGGAACGCGCCAACGTCGCGTACACGCCGTCCGAGGGGCCGATGTAGTACACGCCGACGCCCGCGCCCTCTCCCGCGGCGGTCGGGACGAGCAGGAAGAGGGCCAGGAGGAGGAAGAGCGCGATCCTCCTGCGCATCGTTACCGCTCCGCGGGGGAGATGTCCGTTTCCAGCGGGGGCAACTCGTCGAGGCTCTGCAGCCCAAACTGCTGCAGGAAAGCGGGGGTCGTTCGATAGAGGATGGGACGTCCCAGGCTCTCCGCACGCCCGGCCTCCTCGATCAGACCGGCGGCGAGCAGCGTGCGGATGACGCTGTCGGAATTGACACCGCGTATGGCTTCGATACGCGGTCGCGTAACCGGCTGCGCATAGGCGATGATGGCCAACGCCTCCAGCGCAGCCTGCGAAAGGCGCAGCCGCACCTCCAGGCCGAGGAATTTTTCCACGTAAGGGGCGGCCTCGACGGCGGTCGTCAACTGCAGGCGATCGCCATGGCGCTGGAGGCGCAGACCGCCTGCGGCCAGGCGCTCCTGCAGGCGCTGCAGGGCTGCCTCCCCCTCCTCCGCCGTCAGGCCGGTGGCGGCGAAGAGCTGTTCCGCCGCCACCGCGCCCTGTGAGACGAAGAGCAGTGCCTCCAGCAATGCATCGGGGGGCAGCCCGACCTCACTCAACCGTCTCGCCCTCCTCCTGCGTCTCCGCCGACCCGGCGGGCGCTACGGGCTTGGGGAAGGAAGGTGTCGAAATCTTGGAGGGCCGTCCCTTCGGCGGGGCGGTGACCTTCATCCGAATGACAGGATCACCGGCGGGCTGCAGCCCCAGTTCGTGGGTGAGCACGTCCTTCACCTCCTCGACCAGGCGGGAAGCCAGTTCGGGCAGGTTGTACCCCGCCTCCACCATCACATCGACGGCGACCTTCACCTTCTGTCCCTTCGCCGTTACCTCCGGCTTGACTTTGATCACGCCCTCGATGGGATCGAGGCGGTATTGCACCTGCTGCACGATGCTGTCCACGCTCAGCGTCGCCACGCCACCGGTGATCTTCTGCACGTGGATGTACTTCTTGCGCGGGCGGCGCAGTTCCAGGTAGATGACGAAGAGGAAGAGCAGATCGACGAGGACGGCAGCCGCAATGCCGACGGCCAAGCGGACGACGGGATTCATCTGCCAAAGTACCGTGCTCGCCGCCGTCGCCCAAGCGCCGACCTCCTGCAGCACCACGTGGGGGACGATGAAGGCGTAGGAGAGCAAAGGGATGAGGATGAGGAGCAGGAGTACAATGACCACGCGATTAAAGGCATTCATCACAACCTCCTTCGTTTGGAGAGTGCCCGACGGACGGCATCGCCGTCATGCCCGCAGTATAGCTGCTGCGGCGCTTTCCACAACCGCTTGAGCGGCTCAGTAGTGCAAACGACGGAAGGCAGCCGGATCGGCTCCCCAGGGGATGGTCGCATCCAGTCCCATCTTGTCGCTGTGGCTCTTGGCTCCTTCCACCTGGCGCGCCGAGGGATCGAGGCTGGAGCCAGGACGGTCGGGGAAAATGTAGAGATCGCGTCCGGCCTGGAAGCGGGTCGCAATCGCCCACTCCACATCGCTGGCATCGAAGATGTCCACATCGGTATCGACGATGACGACATGCTTGAGCGAACTGTGCCCGCGGAAGGCCGCATCGATCGCCTGCCGTGCATCGTCCGGGCCGTGCGGTTCGATCTGCACCACGGCGTGGAGCCAGGAGCAGCCTCCCGGCGTGATGTAGACGCCGCGGCAATCGGCCACACGGCTCACCTCGGTGTAGATGGTCGGCTCGCGCGGCATGCCCATCAGGTTCTTGTGCTCCAGCCCGCCGGGGAGCAGTGCCTGGAAGATGGGATTGTGGCGGTGGGTGATCGCCGTCAGCTCGAAGACCGGCTGACGACGCACGCCGTCCATCGTGCCCGTGAGGTCGGGGAAGGGGCCTTCCTCGGCCAGGTCGTGGGTCAGCACACCTTCGAGGACGAGTTCCGCGGCGGCGGGTACCTCCAGCGGCTGGCTGACGCAGGGCACCGTCTCCACAGGAGCCAGCGCGTTGGCAATCGCCATCTCGTCCACGCCGGGCGGGGCGGAGATGGCCGCCGCCAGCAGGATGTGTGGCGGCAGGCCGATGCACACGGCCATCGGCAGCCCCCTCGGGGAGCGTTGCCAGGCGTTGTACGTCCCCCGCCCCTCGACGACGCGCACGGCGAAACGGCGCTCGTCCAGCCGCAGCATCCGGTGAAAGGCCAGATTGCGCCCCAGTTCCGGGTCGCGGATGACGGCCACGCCTGCCGTGATGTAGGCTCCGGCATCCTGCGGGTGATAGCGCGGGATGGGCAGGGCCAGCGCCGTGAGCGAATCCCCCGTCAGCACGACCTCCTGGCAGGGCGCACTTCCCGCCTTTCCGGGGGGGCGAGGATTGGCCAGGGCCTCGATCAAGTGCGCGAGGAGTTTCTCTTTGAACGTCCCCAATCCGATGGCGAAGAAGTCCCGCTGACTGACCACGTTGCCCACCATCCGCCATTCCGGATAGCCGACCAGCGTCGTGAAGAGCATCGGGCGCTCCGGAGCCGCCGCCAGCATTCTCGCCACGCCGAAGCGCGGCGAAAGTGAAGCATCGATCCGCCGAAGCTGACCGGCCTCCTCCAATTGTTCCAGGAAAACACGCAAGTCGTTCATCCCCCCTCCTCCATCGGTCGCACCTGTAACGTAAAGCCGTCGCGTCCCACGACGACGACCTTCGCCCCCGCGGGCAGTTCACCGCCCAACGAAACCGCCTGCCATCGTTCCCCCTGCACGAGGACGATACCCTCCGGCGTGAGAGGCGTCTTGGTGATCCCCTCGGCGTGGAGCAACCCCTCGCGCCCCGTAACCGGCGGCTTGCGATAGGTCTGCACGACCTTGACGACGAGGAAGGCGAAGATGAGCGCGCTGAACGAGGCCAGCGCAATCATCAACGGCACGGAGACCTTGCCGTAGGGCGAGGCCGCCGGAGCGTTGAAGAAGACGAGCAGACCCAGGATCATCGAACCGGTACCGGCCAGCGTCAACGCGCCGTGCGTCGGCGCTTTGATATCCAGAATGAAAAGGGCGAAGGCGATGACGATGAAGGCCATCCCCAGCCAGTTGACCGGCAGGATGCCGATGCCGTAGGCGGCCAGGGTGAGCGAGACGACGCCGATGAAGCCCGATACCCATCCGCCCGGCGCGGAAAGCTCGATGAGGATGGCCTGCACGCCGACGACGAGGAGAATGGCCACGATGTTCGGGTCGGTGAGGAGGTGCAGGAGCCGCTCCAGCGGGGAGGGCGGGATTTCGACGATCTCCGCTCCCTGCAGGGCCATCGCGAAGGAGCCGTTCACCGTCTCGACCTCGTGGCCGTCCAGTTCGACCAGGAGTTCGTCTACATCGTCGGCGACGACATCGACCAGGCCGATGTCGAGCGCCTCTTCGTCGGTCGCCACGATGCTTTCGCGCACGGCACGCTCCGCCCAGCGCACGGCCTCTTCCCCCCGCCGTTCGGTGATGACGTTCATCCGTCCCACCAGCGCGTTGACCAGCTTCTCGTCCAGCGTCTCGGGCAGGTTCTTGCCCTCGCTCCCCACGGGATGGGCGGCGCCGATCGTCGTGTGCGGGGCCATCGCCGCCGCGTGCGCCGCCAGCGTGATGAAGGTCCCCGCCGACATCGCCTGCGCCCCCCTCGGTGCGACGTAGACGATCACCGGCACGGCGGCATTCTCGAAGCGCTGCATAATCTCCAGCGTCGCGCCGACATCGCCGCCGGGCGTGTCGAGCCGGATGATGACCGCCGCAGCGCCCATCGCCTCGGCCTCCTGCAGCCCCCGGTCGATGTAATCGGCGGTCGAGGGGGTGATCGCGCCCTCCACCGTCAGGAGCACAACGCGATGGCCGGCTTCCGCCTTGGGCACGAGGGCGAAAGCCAGCATCCATACGACGAGCAACCAGCGCACCCACCGCTTGTCCATACCGACTACCTCCCCTTTCCTGCGATGGCAAGAAGGCGGAGACCGCACATACCACAGTCCCCGCCCACACCGCCCCTCTGCAGACCAGAGGCCCCTATTCCTGCTTGAAACGGGTCTCTAACGCCTCCAATAACTCGGCAGCCTCGACCAGCTTGTCCAGCGGATTGTCCTCGCCGGTGAAATACCGGTAATCGCAGGGCATAATGTCCAGCATCTGCACCAGCCGCTTGTGGTGCTTGCGCACCGTGTCGGGTGAGACGCCGTAAGAGGCGGCCAGCTCGCTCAGCGCCACATCCCGCAGATTGACCTTGCGCACGGTGTAATCCAGGGCCGCCGCCCACGCTTCCGGTTTGGGGACGACCAACGGCTCCTCGCCCAGGATGATGCGAAACTCCATCCACATCTGGATGGCTGCGCCGATGAGGTTGAGCGGCATTCGCTCGGCCTTCATCTTGCGTGTCAGCACCTCCTCGACGGCATCCATACCCCGCGCGAAGAGCTGCTCGATGCGCGGGGCAACGGGCGAATCTGGCTTCAGGCGCAGGTAGTTGGCCAGTTCGCGCAGCGCACGGTCGAAATCACCGTAACGGGCCAGCGCCTGCGCCAGGGCGATGTGGTACTCGGCCTTCGCCGGGTACAACCGGGCCGCCTTCTCCAAAGCCTCGACGGCCTCCTCGACCTGCCAATCCTGGTAAGCCCGGACACCCTGCCGATAGTAGCTTTCAGCTTTCCTCTTGTCCGCCGATGTACTCCGTGGATTCATCGAGGCGTGCCTCCCGCTTGATGCTGCGTGCATTATAGCGGCTTCGGACAGGCTGCCAAGCGGCTACGGGCTTTGCGGTATGTAGAGGAGCCGGTACTTGAGCAGATGTTCGGTGATGGCCTCCACGTAGCGGCGCGTCTCGCGCAGCGTGATCAACTCGACGAAGAGGCCATCGTCGTGATCGGCGGCCTCCCACCACGAGGCCGCGTTGCTCGGCCCGCCGTTGTAGGCCGCTATCGCCACGAGCAGATGACCGTCGAAGCGGTCGCGCTGCTGCGCCAGATACCAGCTTCCGAAACGGACGCTGACGATCGGGCGGTAGAGATCGTCCGTGCGATAGTCGGGCGGCCAGCCCAGTGCCTGGGCGATCTGCGCCCCCGTCTGGGGGATGATCTGCATCAGCCCGTGCGCCGACGCCCAGGAGGTCGCCGCCCCCTCGAAGAGGCTCTCCTGGCGGATGAGCGCGTAGAGCTGCAAGGGAGCAAAGCCGTTCCCGGAAGCCGCTTCCTCGACGAGGGGCGCGTAGGCGATCGGGTAGGCGAGGCAGGCCAGCGCGCGCGGCACCTCGTCCACCGTCTCGGCGGGAGAAAGCCGCAGCACGGTCAGCGCGGCGAGGATCGACGTGCGGTAGAGACCGGCGTCGCGCGCCGCCAGGGCGAGCGCGTACTGGGCCAGCGGATCGTCGGCGGTGGCGTGGCGCAACGCCTCCAGTTCCGCCTTCCCCTCGTCGAAATGGTCCACGCGCAGCAGCAAAAGCCCCCGCCGAAGCCGGGGATCGTCCCCGATCGCCGCGGGCGGCCACGCCGCCCCCGCCTCACCCGACCAGTCGGCGATCCAGGCACGCACCGCATCGACCTCATCCTCGCAAGAGCGCAGTGGCCCGGCCTCCACGCTCATCGGCAGTCTGCCTTCCAGCCAGTCCGTCGCGCGGATGCCGTAGTAGCTCCAGCGATCCCAATTCGCCGCCTCCTGCAGGGCCTGCGTCCCGCTGACGCTTTCGCCCGCACGCAGCTCGGCCCTGCCGATCCAGAAGTAGGCCGCCTGGCCGCGCTCACTGTCGGGGTAGCGGCGCAGCAACTCGCGCCAACCCGCCACCGCATCCGCCATCGCCCCCGCCCGATAGCGATCCAGCCCGGCGCGGAAGAGCGCCTCCGGAGCGCCACTGTCCGCCGGATAGCGGTCAGCCAGATCGAGGAAGGCGTCGGCGGCCTCGACGAAGCGCCCGCTCCTCTCGTCGAGTTCCGCCGCCTTCCACAGCGCGGAGGGGGCCAGCGGACTTTGCGGCAAGACCTCGGCCAGATGGCGGTAGGCCGCCTGCGCTCCCGCCGCATCGCCCTGCGCGGCCTTCGCCTCGGCCAGGACGATCCACCCGTCGTCCCACCAGGGGTCGGAGGCGGGGTGCGTTTCGACCAGCTTCTCCGCCTCCTGAGCGGCCAACTGCGGGCTTCCGGCGGCGAGGAAGGCGCGGGCCGCGTAGAAATGCGCTTCGCCGTTGTGGTCGGGGTGGGCGTCGATGTAGCGGTAGAGCGCCTGCACGGCGGGCGAGTAGGCTCCGCCCCAGTAATCGACCTTGCCGCGCAGGAGGTCGTCCACCGGCTGCCCCGCTTCGACCAGGGCGGCAAGGGCCAGATAGCCGTAGTGCTGGTCGGGATACTCGTCGAGCAGGCGGCGGAGGCGGCTCAGGTATTCCGTCATGTCGCCGAAGAGCTGCGCCGCCTGGGCGCTCTGGTAGAGGATGCGGGCGCGGTAGGCCGGGATACGCGCCTCGGCGAGGATGTCGTCGTATGCGGACAAGGTGCCCCGCTCATCGCCCATCGCCGAGGCGGTGAGGGCCATCTTTTCGAGCAGGTAGACGTGCCGCGAGCGGTCATCTTTGGCCAGCCGCGCAGCGGCGGTGTAAGCGCCCAAAGCCTCCGTGTAGGCGGCGGAGGCGTAGAGCGCATCGCCCTTCCACTCGAAGGCGTAGGGAGCCAGGATCGGTCCGTCGGGGCCGCGGAGGACGAGTTCGTAGTGCGAGACGGCGGCCTCCGCCGCGTCGTTGCGCAGCAGCGCATCGCCCAGCCGCAGATGCACTTCCGAGGTCAGCGGCGAGGTGGGGTAGAGGGTGAGGATGCCGCTCAGCCGCCCAAGCCCCTCGGTGAGGACGCCCTGCGCCAGCAGTGTCTTCCCCAGGCCCAGCAGCACCCGGGGCTGCATCGCCTCCGGCGCATCGCCCAGCATCGAGCGATAGGCCGCCTCGGCACGCTCCCAGTCGCCGAAAGCGTAAGCCTCTTCGGCGATCGCCAAACGCTCGCTCAGGGGGAGAGGGGGGAGCGGCGTCGGCGAAGGGATGGGCGACGTCGTGGCCGTCGGCGAGGGCGGCGCCGCCGAGGGTGTGGCCGCGGGCGAGTGCGTCGCCATCGGCATCAGCGTGCATCCTGTCAGGAAAAGGAAGGCGGCCATCATCCACAAGCCCCAGCGGCGTCCGCTCGTCATCTCACGCTCCTTTCATCTCCGGCTCAAAGAGGGCGGTGACATGCACCGCCCTCTGCAGGTAGTACGGAGATTATGCCTCTTCGGTTTCCTTCAGCCCCTGCTGGAGGGCGCGAAGGGCCAGCGTCGCGCACTTCACGCGCCCCATACTCAGGCGAATGCCGCCCAGCATCGTCTCGATGTCGGGCAAGCCCATCGCCAGCACCTCCTCGCGGCGCTTCCCGACGACCTCCTCGGTGAGCATCGAGGCGGAGGCCATGCTGACGACGCATCCCTGCCCCTCGAACATCACCTTGGCGATGCGGCCCTCGTCATCCAGCCTGGCGGTGAGGTGGATGGTGTCGCCGCAGGTGGCGTTGTTGAGCCGAACGTCGATGTCGGCTTCCGGCAGCACGCCGTAGTTCTGCGGGTCCCGGTAATGATCCAGCAATTCCTCGCGGTAGAGATCACTTGGCATCGTCTTTCCTCCTCCACTCAGCGCCGCAGCAGGGCGTTGACGCGCTGCAGGGCGGCAACGAGAGCATCGATGTCCTGCGGGCGGTTGTAGACGTAGAAGCTGGCCCGTGCCGTGGCGGGAACGCCGTATCGGGCGTGGAGCGGCTCGGCGCAGTGATGCCCGGCCCGCACGCAGACGCCCTCCTCATCGAGCAGAGCGGCGATGTCGTGCGGATGGGCGGCATCCATCCAGAAGGCGACGACGCCGCCGCGCTTTTCCGCGCTCGGCCCTAAGATGTGCAGTCCCTCCACCTCCAGCAGCCGCTTCATCGCGTAGGCGACCAGTTCCTGCTCGTGCTGGTGAACGGCCTCCATCCCCAGGCCGGTGAGGAAATCGACCGCCGCGCCCAAGGCGATCGTCTCGGCGATCGGCGGCGTGCCGGCTTCGAACTTGTGGGGAATCTCGTTCCATTCGGAGTGGTACTTCTCCACGTGGAGGATCATATCGCCGCCGTAGAGGAAGGGCGGCATCGCCTCCAGCAAGGCGCGGCGTCCCCAGAGCACGCCGACGCCGGGCGAGCCCATCTTGTGGCCGGAGAAGGCGAGGAAGTCGGCATCGAGCGCCTGCACGTCCACCGGCAGATGGGGGACGGCCTGCGCCCCGTCCAGAACGGTGGTCGCCCCTGCCTCGTGGGCCAGACGCACGATCTCCGCCGCGGGCGTGATCGTCCCCAAGACGTTGGACATCAGCGTGAAGGCGACGACCTTCGCCTTGCCGTCGGCCAGGAGCGAGCGCAGCGCATCGAGATCGAGTTCGCCGCCCTCGGTAACGGGGACGAAGGCAAGCTCCGCGCCCTTGCGCTGGGCCAGTTGCTGCCAGGGCACCAGGTTGCTGTGATGTTCCATCTCCGTTACGACGATGCGATCACCCGCCCCGATGTTGGCCTCGCCCCAGGTGTAGGCGACGAGGTTGAGCGCTTCGGTCGCGTTGCGCGTGAAGACCACCTCCGCCGCCTCCGGCGCGTGGATGAAGCGGGCGACCTTCTCGCGTGCACCCTCGTAAGCCTCGGTCGAAAGCTCGGCAAAGGTGTAGATACCGCGGTGGACATTGGCGTAGTAGTCGGTGTACACCTTGCGCAAAGTCTCGATGACCACGCGGGGCTTCTGTGCGCTGGCCGTACTGTCCAGATAGACGACCGGTTTGCCGTGCACCGTCCGTTCCAAGATGGGGAATTCGGCACGAACAGCTTCAACATCCCAAGGAGACATATCGACCTCCACTTCGATTGTGATGGCAGGCAAGCCTTGGCTTCGCTCAGTATAGCACAGATGAGAAGCAGCGCGACGCACCGCGCACCTTGTTCCCCCTGCATTTTTCCTTACAATGGGGAAAATAGCATCGGGGCAGCGAAAAGGGGGCAACGATGGAAGACGAGCGGAGAACCGGGGAAGAACGACAGGCCGAAGAGGGTGAAAGCAGAGGATTAACGCGGCGGGAGTTTCTGATCGGGCTGGGGATTGCGGCGGCCGGCGGCATCCTGAGCCTGTGGGAAAGCCTCTGGCGGGCCTCGGACGGCACGACGGCGAAGGGGCTGAGCCTCACCCCGCGGAGCTACCTGCCCTACGTCGCCAAGGACCAGCAGCCACCGACCCCCACGCCCTCCCCCACATCGACGCCACTCCCTCCGCCCTCGAAGCCGCGCGTCGTCCGCGTCCACGATGCGCAGGCCACCAACTGGGACCCCTCTTCTTCCTCGGGCTGGTACGGCGACTACGTCGATCTGGGGCGGGTGGAGACAATGCTGCTCCAGGGGCTGATGGCGCTCACCGGCACGAGCACGGCGTCGGATGCCTGGAGCCAGCTCCTGCCGGCCTACAGCAGCGGCCAGATCATCGCCGTCAAGATCAGCCTGAACAACAGCACCTCTTGCGACGACAACGACAACCAGATCGACGCGATCCCGCAGACGCTCATCGCGCTCGTCAAAACGCTGACGGAGGATCGAGGCGTCGCACAAAGCGACATCTGGTTCTACGACACCACCAAGCGCAACAACCGCAACATCCCCACCCGTCTGAGCGGCCCCGTCTGGGATCGCTATCCCGACGTCCACTTCGTCGGCAAGGGCGAGTGCGGGGCAACCGAGATCGCCTACGATGAGACCGACGACGATCTGCGCATCGACCTCAACGATCCCGACGGGAACCTCCAGCCGCGTTACCTCACCCCGCTGCTCAAGTCGGCGACCTACCTCATCAACATCCCGCTCTTCAAGTACCACGGCATCCATCCGGTCTCCGTGGGCTTCAAGAACCACTTTGGCTCTATCAACTACGTGCTCGGTGGGGGTGCCGATAACATCCATCCCTACATCGACCCGAACGACGGTGCCTACCGCTCCAACTACAGCCCGCTGGTGGAAATCTACGACCATCCCTACATCCGCGAGAAGACGATCCTCACCATCGGCGATGCGCTCTTCGGGGCCTGCGGGGCAACTCAGCCCCCCACACAATGGCGCACCTTCGGGGACACCTCACCCAACAGCCTCTTCCTCGCCCGCGATCCGGTCGCGCTCGACTGTGTGATGGTCGATTTCATCCGCGCCGAGTGCGCCGCACGGTCGGAAGAGGCCAGGATCAACCACGCTTACGACTACCTCTTCGTCGCCCAGGATCGCGGCCTGGGCGTCTGCGAAGGGACCTTCAGCAATCCGGGCGGCGACCCGTGGAACGGCGAGTACGACGACATCGACTACCGCCTCATCGAACTGTAAGCACAAAGCCCCTCGGCATAGCCGAGGGGCTTCCTCTGGTACCCCTGTCAGGACTTGAACCTGAAACCTTTTGGTCCGCAACCAAACGCTCTATCCAATTGAGCTACAGGGGCATACTTTCACCCAAGTACCCCCGTCAGGATTTGAACCTGAAGCCTTTTGGTCCGCAACCAAACGCTCTATCCAATTGAGCTACGGGGGCAAATGGCGGGGAGGCAGGGATTCGAACCCTGGAGGGAGCTTCTAACCCCCTAACCGCTTAGCAGGCGGCCCCAATCGTCCACTCTGGCACCTCCCCATCTTGACCTGTTAAGGCGGAGGGAGAGGGATTCGAACCCTCGGTGACCTTTCGGCCACAACGGTTTTCAAGACCGTCGCCTTCGTCCGCTCGGCCATCCCTCCTCGACCGAGGGCCACCCCTTTCCTCGCGCGCCGGAGTATACCACGGAGCTTGACTTTGTCAATAAAATGGCGATAAAGGCAGCATATCCCCGTGGAAGCACCGGTATCCACATCTGAGGAGAAAGCCGATGAAACGCCTGCTCGCTACACTGTGGCTCACCGTCGTGATGCTCGCCCTGCCTCTCCCCCTGCGGAGCGCCCCGCCACCCCCCAAGATCGATCCCCGCGTCTGGG
This sequence comes from Anaerolineae bacterium, assembly GCA_026991395.1. Lineage (GTDB taxonomy): Bacteria > Chloroflexota > Anaerolineae > B4-G1 > SLSP01 > JALXBP01. The sequence goes on from JALXBP010000149.1 coordinate 21,002, forward strand.
AAGCGGGAGGGAGCGCAGGCTGCCTCGTCATCCTGCGCGAGCAGGCCGATCTGAGCGCCGCTTACCACATCCCCGACCGGCTGGCACGCCGCCGATGGGTCTATGCCCGCCTGCTGAGCGTTGCCCGCCGGACACAGCCCCCGCTCATCCGGCTGATCGCAGGGGACGGGATGCCGGTGCGCTCCTTCTACATCGTCAACGCCCTCTACCTCCCCCGCAGCACCCCCGCGCTCCTGCGCGAACTGGCGCGCCGTCCGGACGTCGCCCGCATCGTCGCCTCACCCGAGGTCGCCACGCCCCTTCCCCGCCCCTCAACCGCGCCGCACACGCCGGGCGCAGCGGCGGGGATCGAGCCGAACATCGCCTTCATCGGCGCGCCCGACGTCTGGGCACTGGGCTACCACGGCGAGGGCATCGTCATCGGCGGGCAGGATACCGGCTACGCCTGGGAACACCCCGCCCTGCGGATGCACTACCGCGGCTGGGACGGCTCGCAAGCCGTGCACGACGGCAACTGGCACGACGCCATCCACAGCGCCAACGCCGACTGCCCTGCCGACTCGCCCCAGCCCTGCGACGATTACGGCCACGGCACGCACACGATGGGGATTGCCGTGGGCGACGACGGCGGCACCCACCGGATCGGCGTCGCGCCCGCCGCACAGTGGATCGGCTGCCGGAATATGAACGACGGCGTCGGCTCACCGGCCACCTACCTCGAATGCTTCGAGTTCTTCCTGGCCCCCTACGCGATCGGCGCTTCCCCCGACGACGGCGATCCCGCCCTCGCCCCCGACATCACGACCAACTCCTGGAGTTGTCCGCCCGACGAGGGCTGCGACGCCGACACGCTCCGCGAGGCCGTCGAGGCGGAACGGGCGGCGGGCATCTTCACCGTCGTCGCAGCGGGCAACAGCGGCCCCCAATGCGCCTCGGTCGCCGACCCGCCCGCCCTCTACGCAGCGGCGCTGACCATCGGGGCCGTCGGGCGAAGCGACGACACCCTGGCCTCCTTCAGCAGCCGCGGCCCCGTAACGGCGGACGGCAGCGGTCGGCTCAAACCCGACCTCACTGCGCCGGGCGTGTCCATCACCTCCGCCTCCCCGCCGGACACCTACGCCGTGCACAGCGGCACCTCTATGGCGACGCCCCACGTCGCCGGAACGGTCGCCCTCCTCTGGTCGGCTGCCCCCTACCTGCAAGCGCACCTCACCGCCACGACCTACGTCCTCACCTCGACAGCCGTCCCCATCACGACGACCGACTGCTCCTCCGACGGACGCCCGAACAACCTCTACGGCTGGGGGCGCATCGATGCCTACGCCGCCGTAACCGAGGCGATCACCGCCCGCAGCACCATCCGCGGGCAGCTTTGCCAGCCGCCGAGCGGCGAACCGCTCAGCGCGACGCTCGTCATCGCCGCCTCGCCGCAGAACGGCGATCTGTGGAGCACGACGACCTCGGCAGAGGGCCTCTTCACGCTCACCGTCCTCGCCGGGCCCTACACGCTCACCACGCCGATCGGCGAGACGAGCCTCGAAGCCCGTCCGGAGACGACGGCCACGATTTCGCTCGGTTGCGCACTGACCAGGAGAGTGTGGCTGCCGCTCCTCCTGCGCGAGCGGTAACCCGCCACAACTTGCCGCCCATCGACCCTGTGATACAATCGCGGTGTGAAGCCACGAATCGTCTTTATGGGAACCCCGGCCTTTGCGTTGCCCACACTGGCGCGGCTGTGCGCCGAATATCCGGTTGTCGGCGTCGTAACCCAACCCGACCGACCGGCAGGCCGCGGGCGCAAGATCATCGCCCCGCCGGTCAAGGAGATGGCCCTGGCCGAGGGGCTGCCCGTCTTCCAGCCCCGACGGCTGCGCAACGTGGAAGCCGTCGAGCGGCTCCGTGCCTGGTCGCCCGATCTCATCGTCGTCGCCGCCTTCGGGCAGATTCTCCCGCCGGAGGTTCTGCGGATGCCGCGCTACGGCGCGGTCAACGTCCACGCCTCGCTGCTGCCGCGCTGGCGGGGCGCGGCCCCCATCCAGGCGGCCATCCTCGCCGGGGATGAAACAACGGGCGTTACGATTATGCAGATGGACGAAGGGCTGGATACCGGCCCGATCATCGCCCGGCAGGAGACGGCCATCGAGCCGATGGAGACGGCGGGCGAACTGGAGGAGCGTTTGGCGCAGATGGGCGCCGATCTCCTCATCGAATGCCTCCCCGACTACCTCGCCGGAGCCATCACGCCGCAGCCACAGCCGGAGGAGGGCGTTACGTATGCCCCCCGGCTTCCCAAGGAAGCGGCGCGGCTCGACTGGGAGGAGGAGGCCGAGAAGCTGGCACGGCAGGTGCGCGCCTTCGCCCCCAGGCCCGGCGCTTACACGACCTGGGCGGGAAAGCGGCTCAAGGTCCTCCTGGCCGTCCCGATGCAGGCAGCGGCCCCGGAAGGCAGCGTGCCGGGGACGCTCATCGTGCAGGGAGGCGAACCCGCGGTCGTTACCGGCGGCGGGCTGCTCGTCCTGCGCCAACTGCAGATGGCCGGAAAGCGTCCGATGAGCGGGCGGGCTTTCCTGCGCGGGTACAAGAGGATCGTGGGCGCGGTTCTGGGAGCGCCTTGAGGGCCGGGTGAGTCTGCAGCACCCGGCTTCGTCTGCCGCAGACGGCACCCGTGTGAACGAAACGATGTCATCAGTGTTTTGAAGGAGGTCAAATGTCAGGACATAGCCATTGGTCAACGATCCGGCGCAAGAAGGAGGCCAACGACGCCAAGCGGGGAGCGGTCTTCACGAAGATCGCCCGCGAGATCACCATCGCCGCCCGCGAAGGCGGTGGCGATCCGGAAAGCAACATCCGCCTGCGCATGGTGCTGGAGAAGGCACGCGCGGCAGGGATGCCCAAGGACAACATCGAACGCGCCATCAAGCGGGGGACGGGGGAGGACAAGGACGCGGCAGCGCTCATCGAGACCTTCTACGAAGGCTACGGCCCCAACGGCGTGGCGATGATGATCGACGTCGTAACCGACAACCGAAACCGCACCGTCGCCGCCATCCGCCACCTGCTCACGCGCCACGGCGGCAGCCTTGCCGAATCCGGCGCGGTCGCCTGGCAGTTCGAGCGCAAGGGATTGATCAACGTCCCCGCCAGCGTCGATTTCGACACGCTCTTCGAGGCCGCCGTCGAGGCGGGAGCCGACGACGTCATCGCCGGAGAGGGGGAGGACGATCACGAGGTCTACACCGAGCCGTCCGACCTCCACGCCGTCAGCGAGGCGCTGAAGGCCGCGGGCATCCCCATCAGCCAGATGGACCTGGTGATGATGCCCAAGAACGAGATGAGCTTGAGCACGGGCGATGCCGTCCAGGTCCTCAAGCTGATCGAGAAGCTGGAGGATTTGGACGACGTGCGCCGCGTCTTCTCCAACCTGGAGGTTACGAAGGAGGCGGTCAGCGCCTTCGAGACCGCCTGAGGATGATGCGCGTCCTGGGCGTTGACCCCGGTACGGCGATTACCGGCTACGCGGTGGTCGAGGAAAGGGGCGGCGAACTGGTGCCGGTGGCCATCGGGGCCATCCGCACGAAGGCGCACACGCCCCTCTCCCGCCGCCTGCAGACCATCTACCGACAGATGGGCGAGGTCATCGCCGCCTACCGGCCCGATGAAGCGGCGGTCGAGGAACTCTTCTTCCGTCGCAACGTGACGACGGCCCTTTCCGTCGGCCACGCCCGCGGCGTCGTCCTGCTGGCGTTGGCCGATGCCGGTCTGCCCGTCGCCGAGTACACGCCGATGCAGGTCAAACAGGCCGTCTCCGGCTACGGGAACGCCGACAAACACCAGGTGCAGGAGATGGTGCGGCGGCTCCTCGGCCTTGCGGAGATTCCCCGCCCCGACGATGCCGCCGATGCCGCCGCCGTGGCCATCTGCCACTTGCACCGCGCCCGCCTGGAGGCGTTGTTGCGCTCATGATCGCCCTGCTCGAAGGTCAAATCGTCGCCAGCGACGAGGAGAAGGTCATCCTCCTCGTCGGAGGCGTGGGCTTCGCCGTGTACGTCGCCGAACCGACCGCCCTGCCCCGCGGCGAAACGGTCCGCCTCCACACCCATCTCTACGTGCGGGAGAACGAACTGACGCTCTACGGCTTCCCCGACGAGGAGAGCCGGGAACTCTTCCGCCTGCTCATCGGCGTCTCGCGCGTCGGGCCGAAGGTCGCGCTCAGCCTCTTGCGCACCTTCTCGCCGGAGACGATGCGGCGGGCCATCGCCGACAAGCAAAGCGCCCTCCTCACCCGCGCCCCCGGCGTGGGGAAGCGGATGGCGGAGGCCATCGTCTTCCACCTGCACGACAAGGTCGGCCCCGTCCTTCCCGGCGCGGCAACCCCCACCGACGAGATGGAGGTCATCGACGCTCTCACCGCCTTAGGCTTCAGCCTCGTCGAGGCCCAGCGGGCCGTTCAGCGCCTGCCCCGCGACCGGCACCTGCCGCTGGAGGAGAAGATTCGGCTTGCCCTGGCCGTGCTGGGACGCTGAGCGATGCACCGCACGCGCCGCCTGCCCTGGCTCCTCCTCGCCCTCCTCGCACTGACCGCCTGCCTGCCCCCGCCGGTTCCCCCCGTGCTCAAGATCGGGCTGGTCGCCCCCTTCGAGGGGCGCTACCGGCAGATCGGCTACGATGCCGTCTACGCCGCGCGGCTGGCCGTGCGCGAGATCAACGACGCGGGCGGCGTCAACGGGTACGCCCTCGCCCTCGTCGCCTTCGACGACGGAGGAACGGCCGACGGTGCAGAAGCGGCGGCCCAAGCCCTGCTGGTGGACGAGCAGGTCATCGCCGTCATCGGCCACTTCCGGCAGGAAAGCAGTGCCGCGGCAGCGCCCCGATATACCGCCCAGGGCATGCCCTTCCTCGTCATCGGTGCCCAGGTCGCCCCCGCGCCGACGACGCGCCAGCTTTCGCCGCCGCCCGCCCGCCTGGCTGCGGCGATGATCGCCGTGGCCGGTGGGGACGACTGCCTCACCCTCTGGGCGGGAGGGGATTCGCCGCTGCGCCGGGCGCTGGAAGCCTCGCTCGGAGCGGGATCGGCGGCCTGCGCGGAAAGCCGCGTCATCTCGCTGCTCCCGCCGGTGCGCACGGCCGACCGCCTGCTCGCCGAACCCCGTCCCCTCGTCGGTACGACCCCGCTCCTTTCAGCCGACCTGCCCGCCATCGCCGGGGAGGCCGCCGAGGATGTGCGCATCGTCACGCCCTACCCGCTCCCCCGGGATGTGGCCGACAGCGAGGGCTGGCGCGAGGCGGTGCTGGCGATGGGGCCTCACGTCCCCGAACCCGGCCCCTACGCGCTGCCGACCTACGAAGCGGTCCACCTGATCGCCGAGGCCGTCGCCCGCATCGACGGCACGGTTGGCCGCGAGGGGCTGGCCCAGGCCCTCGCCGCCACCACCCGCGAGGGGAAACTGGGGCGCATCACCTGGGATGCCGACGGCTTTTGGGCCGACGCTCCGCTCTACGGCTACCGCAGGACAGGGGAGGGCCTGCAGCGGTTCGACTTGCCGTAGCGCAAGAGTTGATGATAATAGTTACATCTGCGGGAGCAGGCTCCGCAGGATTCCGAACTCACGACAGCACCCCGATGGAGAAGAGCGATAACAGCCGAAGGGGTGATGGCAGTCAATGACGGCATAGCGGGAGGGAAGATTGGATCCGATCGTTGCGCTGGCTACCGAAGATGGTCTGCACTGGCCGGAAGGCCACTTTGGGGATGCTGCTTTCTACGAGCTCTATCGGCTGGACGAGGGAGGAGCCGTCTACGTCGGGCGCGTGGTCAACACCGCGGAAGAGGAAACGACGCACGGCGACCCGCGCAAGGCGCAGCGCATCACCGACCTGCTCAAAGCCCACGGCGTTCACGCCCTCGTCGCCCCGCGCTTTGGACCGAATATCGCCCGTATTCGCTCCCATTTCGTCCCCGTCGTGATCTCCGCACCAACCTTGCAGGATGCCCTTGCTACATTACCGGCTATCCGTTCGCAGATCGTGGCCGAATGGAAGCGCGCAGGGATGCGCAAAACCGCGATTGTGCGTTAAAATCCAATAGTTCGTTAGGAGAGTTTGATGGCCACTTACATTCCTCCGCGTGAACCGCCTTCGGACGCCTACTGGCTGACCGTCCTGGAGGAGGGACCGATCAGCCGCACGGCAACGCCCGGCCCCTGGGAGTGGGTCGAAAAGCCCGATATTCCCCTGTCGATGTGGGAAAAGGCACGGCAGTTGGCAAAGTCCCGCTGCCCCGTCAAGTTGACCATCAAGGGCTACAACCGAGGCGGCCTCATCGCCTCGTGGAACGGGATCGAGGCTTTCATCCCCGCCTCGCACCTGCTCGACTATCCCTTCCCCGCCGACCTGGAGCGGCGGGAGGAAGCCTTCCGCCGCTACGTCGGGCGCGAACTGACGCTCTGCCTGCTGGAGGTCGATCCCGCCCGCCGCCGCCTCCTCCTTTCCGAGCGGGAGGCCTCGTCCTGCCAGGCCGTGCCGATGGACTGGCCGGACTGGCTCTGCGTGGGGCACATCGTCGAAGGAACCGTCACGAGCGTCCGTCCCTTCGGGGCCTTCGTGGACATCGGCCCGCTGGAAGGGATGATCCACATCTCGGAGATCTCCTGGCGGCGCGTGCGCGATCCGCTGGACTTTCTCAAGCCCGGCGACAAGGTCAAGGTCTTGATCATCAACGTCGATACCGAGCACCACCGTGTCGGCCTGAGCATCAAGCGGCTGCACCCCAACCCCTGGGAGACGGTACACGAAGCGCTGCGCCCCGGCGACGTCGTCGAAGGGACGATCGTCAGCGTGGAGCGATTCGGGCTCTTCATCGAGTTGCACAACGGCTTGGAGGGCCTGCTGCACATCTCCGCCCTGCGTCAGGAAGGCGACAGCCGCCCTCTGGACGAGGATTATCACGTCGGCGATACCATCCGCGTGCGCATCACCGAGATCGTCCCGCAGGAACACCGCATCGCCCTGCTACCGGCCTATTCGCCGACCGACGAGAGCGACGGCGAGTAGACGATGGCCGCTACCTCCCGCGCCAAATCGAAGCGCCGCCGGACGACGCGAAAGAAGTCTCCGGCGATGGCTTCGCGCTGGCAGCGGATAGCCCGCTACCTGTGGGACAACCTGCGCGGCCCCGCGGGGCAGCAACTGGCCTCCGTGGGGCTCATCCTCCTCGGGCTGCTCCTCGTTTTCACCATCGCCGGCCTGAATTCCGGACTGCTCATCAACGCCCTGGCCCGCCTGCTCGTTTTCCTCTTCGGCTGGGGCGCTTACATCATCGCCTTCCTCATCATCGCCCTGGGGCTGCTCTGGCTGCGCCACCTCGTCCACCGCCCCATGGCCTGGCGATGGCGTCCCGTCATCGGCTGGGAGATGAGCTTCGTCAGCCTGCTCGCCCTCACCCATATGCTCTTCCGCGCACGCGGATGGGCGGCGGTGGAAAGCGGGCGCGTCGGGGGGCTCATCGGCTGGGCGGTGAGCATCTTCCTCCTCACCTCGCTCGGCCCTCTCACCACGGCGCTGGTGCTGCTCCTCCTGGCGCTGACGGGGCTGGGCCTGGCCTTCGACCTGACGGGGAACGACCTGCGGGCCTTCTTCCGCCGCCTCCTGGAAAGCCGCCCCTCCCTCTCCGCCTCCTCCGCGCCTGCCGAGGAGGGCGTCCGGCGGCTGTCGGAAGGGGTCGCGCTCTCTCCCGCCCCGACGCGGACGAAGCCGCGCCGCAGGCGTTCGAACAAGCCCCGCCCCAAGGCCACGACATCCGCACGCGAGGGCCTGCCCCCGCTGACCCTGCTCAACGAAGCGCCCTTGGCCTCGCTCTCGGCGGAGGAGATCGAGCGCAAGAAGCGGATCATCGAGGTTACGCTGGAGCAGTTCGGCCTTCCGGCGACGGTTACCGAGGTGCGCCAGGGGCCGACGGTTACCCAGTTTGGACTGACCCCCGGCTACATCAGCCGAGGGGAGAGCGAGGGGGAGAGGCGCAAGGTGCGCGTCGGCCAGATCGTGGCCCTGAAGGACGATCTGGCGCTCGCGCTGGCCGCCCGCACGGTGCGGATGGAGGCTCCCGTCCCCGGACGCGCCGTCGTGGGCATCGAAGTGCCCAATGCGCACAAGGCCCTCGTGACGCTGCGCCACGTGCTGGAAAGCGACGTCTACCGCGCCTGCGACGCGCCCCTCTGCTTCGCCATCGGTGTGGACGTGGCCGGTTCCGCGGTCGCCGCCGACCTGGCCAAGATGCCCCACCTGCTCGTGGCGGGGACGACGGGCAGCGGCAAGTCGATCTTCATCAAGGCCATGACCATCAGCCTGGTGATGCGCAACAGCCCGCAGGCGCTCCGGCTGGTCACCATCGACCCGAAGATCGTGGAACTGAGCCGTCTCAACGGGCTGCCGCACCTCCTCGGCCCGACGGTTACCGACCTGGAGAAGGCGCTGCGCGTGCTCCGCTGGGCGGTGGTGGAGATGGAGAACCGCTACAAGAAGCTGGCCGCCTTGGCCGCCCGCAACCTGGACGATTACAACCGCCTGGCCGACAAAAAGGGGGAGGCGACGCTGCCGCGGCTGGTCATCCTCATCGACGAACTGGCCGATATGATGATGCTCTCGCCGGAGGAGACGGAGAAGCTGCTCACCCGTCTGGCGCAGAAGGCCCGCGCCGTCGGCATCCACCTCGTCGTCGCCACGCAACGCCCCAGCACCGACGTCGTGACCGGCCTCATCAAGGCCAACTTCCCGGCCCGCATCAGCTTCGCCACGGCCAGCCAGGTCGATTCCCGCGTCGTGCTCGATATGCCCGGCGCGGAATCCCTGCTGGGACAGGGCGACCTGCTCTACTTGCCGCCGGATGCCGCCCGTCCCCGGCGCATCCAAGGCTGCTACATCACCGACGAGGAGATGGAGGCCGTCATCCGCTGGTGGGAAACGCACAACCCCGACGAAGCGGAGCCGGTCTCGCCTCCCTGGGAGGTCGGCCATGAACCCCAGGCCCGCCCCCAGGCGCTGCGGCTGGAAGGCAACGGCGCGGAGGCGGACTACCTGGAGCGGGCCATCGCCCTGGCGCGGCAGATGGGCAGCATCTCGACCTCGGCCATCCAGCGCCGCCTGCGCATCAGCTATCCACGCGCCGCGCGGCTGATGGAGGAGATGGAACGTATGGGTATCGTCGGGCCGCAGGAAGCCGCCGGACGGACGCGGCGCGTCCTCCTGCCGCCGGAGCCGCCATCGGAGAGCTAAACGCAAGAGGGAGGTCGATCGATGAACAAGCGCATCGCGTTGATTACGGACAGTACCTGCGATATTCCCGACGAGTTGGCCGCCCGCTACGACATCCGCATCGTGCCGCTCTACATCCACTGGGGGGAGGAGACGCTGCGCGACCGCGTGGACATCGACGCCCCGACCTTCTTCCGCCGCCTGGCGACCGCGGAGCAGGTGCCCACCACCTCGCAGCCTTCCCCCCGCGACTTCCTCGATGCCTTCGAGGCAGCCCGCGCCGAGGGCGCGGAGGAGGCGGTTGTTATCACCATCAGCACGGCGATGAGCGGGACGTACCAATCGGCGCGGCAGGCCGCCTCGATGATCGAGGATTTTCCCGTCCACATCGTCGATGCCCGTTTCAACTCCTTCGGGCTGGGGTGGCAGGTGCTGGCCGCGGCACGGGCACGCGAGGCCGGCGGCGACGCCGCGGCGATGATCGCCGCCGCCGACGCCGTGCGCGAGCGGACGGTGCTCCTCGTCCTCCTGGACACGCTGGAGTTCCTGCGGCGGGGCGGGCGGATCGGCGCGGCGAAGCATTTCATCGGCACGATGCTCCGCCTCAAGCCCCTCATCGCCGTCGTGCCGGAGACGGGGGCGGTCGTGGGGATCACGCAAATCCGCACGCGCAAACGCGCCCGCGAAGTCCTCGTGCAGACCTTCAGGGAGCGCATAGCCGAAAAGGGGACGGGCAAGCTCCACCTAGCCGTCCTGCACACCGGCTGGCCGGAGGCCGCCGAAGCGCTGGAGGCACGGCTGCGCGATGAGCTTTCGCCGGTGGAGGTCGTTACGGGCTGGGGCTCGATGGTTCTCGGCGTACACACCGGCCCGCGCGCCCTGGAGCTTTGCGGCTACCTCGAGCCGTAGCTACTTCCGCCGCCCCTGTCGGGCGCGGTGAAAGTAGCGCCCGAAGGCGTAGAGCCACGTCCGCGGCATGAGCCGCTCGATGGCCACCCACAGCTTGTACTGCCAGCCGGGGATGGAGACGACGCGCCCGATCTGCAGGTCGCGGAGGGAAGCAGCGACGACCTCCTCGGGCGTGAGCCAGAGGAAGTCGGGGATGCCCTTCGAGGGAACGCCGGAGGCTTTCTGGAACTCGGTGCGCGTGTAGCCCGGACAGAGCGCCTGCACTCGGAGACCGGCGCTTTCCACCTCCTCGTGCAGTCCCTCGCTGAAGTTGACGAGGAAGGCCTTCACACCGGCATAGGTCGCGTGCCCGGCGGTCGGCGAGAAGGCGGCCACCGAGGCCACGTTGACGATGGCCCCCTCCCCCGCTTCGAGCATTGCCGGCAGGGCGGCATGGACGAGGCGCAGCGGCGCGATGACGTGGATGCGCACCATCGCCTCCTGCCGCTCGACATCGGTCTGGAAGAAGAAGCCTCTGGTGCCGAATCCGGCGTTGTTGACGAGGAAGCGCAGATCGGCGCAGGCGCGAATGCGCTCGGCCACGCGCGTGATCCCCTCCGCGGTGGTCAGATCGGCGGGGAGCACCTCCGCTTCGATGGGGTAGCGGGCTTCCAGCGTCGAGGCCAGTTCTTGCAGACGGCCCTCGCGCCGCGCCACGAGGATGAGGTCATAGCCACAGGCGGCCAGCGCCCGCGCGTAGGCCGCGCCGATGCCGCTCGAGGCCCCCGTTACGAGGGCCGTTCCCTTCTCCGCGCCCTCGGCACCGGGGAGGGGCCTCCGGTTCAGATGCCGCCGCATCATCGTTGCTGCGGCCAGGCCGCCGATGACGGCTCCGACGATCCACCATCTCGATTCGTCTTTCCGCATTGCAGGCTCCTTCTCCGCCGTTCAGACGCGGTCCGTGGGAAGAGGATTGCCGATCGGCACGAGGATATGGAAGGTGCTGCCGGGGAGTTTTTCCTCATCGTAGCCCTCGCTTTCGGCCCAGAGCGTACCGCCGTGCGCCTCGATGATCCCTTTCGCAACGGCCAGGCCCAATCCCAGCCCGCCGCCCTTGAAGGCGGTCTTGCTCGATCGATGGAGCGCGACGTCCTCCAGCACGTAGAAGCGTTCGAAGATGTGGCCCAGCTCGTCGGCGGGGATGCCGACGCCGGTATCCTTGACCCAGAGGTGAACCTCGTCCCCCTCCACCCGGCCGTCGATGGTGATCGTTCCGCCGTCCGGCGTGTATTTGATGGCGTTGCTGATGATGTTCCACAGCGCCTGGTGCAGCCGCCGCGGATCCCCCTCGATGACGGGGAGCTTGCGCAGGCCGCCGCCGAGATCGAAGATGAGCTGACGCTGCGGCCCAAAGTTGCGCAGGTTGTGCAGCACCGACTGGATGATGGAGTTGATGAAGACCGGCTCGTGGGCCAGATCGAGCCGGTTGGCGTCGATGAGGGAGACGTTGAGGATGTCCTGAATCACCTGGCTGAGCCGCTCCACTGCTTCGGAGACGTTCTTCAGCAGATGGCGCGGGCTTCCTTCCTGATCGACGTCGCCGGGGATGGCCGGATTGGCGAGGAGAATTTGGAGATAGCCGTAGATAACGGTCAGCGGCGTGCGCAGTTCGTGCCCGGCGAGGATGACGAAATCCGACTTCATCTTCTCGACACGCTGAAGTTCCTCGTTCGCCTTCTCCAATTCCCGCACCTTGTCTTCCAGCCGTTTGACGAGGCGGCGGTTGTACTCCAGAAGATAGTCCTCCTTGTCTTCCGGGCGGACCTCCTCCTTCTTGCCCACGAGATAGGAGCGCACCTGCTGCGGGAAGAGATCGACATCGATCGGCTTGGCGATGTAGCCGTTACAACCGGCTACCAGCGCGCGCTCGCGATCACCGGCGAGGGTAGCCGCCGTTACGGCGACGATGGGCACATCCTCCAGCCCCTGGATGGTGCGCAGGCGGGTCGTAACCTCATAACCATCCAGGCCGCCGATGTTGATGTCCATCAAGATCAGGTCCGGCATCTCGGTGCGGGCGATCTCGATGGCCGAGATGCCGTCCTCGGCAATGACGACATCGAACCCCTCGGCAGCCAAGATGCGCTGAACCAAGCGCTGGCTTTCGGGCGTATCTTCCACGTACAGGATTTTCGTCATGCCCCACCTCCCTCTATCGCTCCTCGCCTCCCGGTGCTTCGCCGCCCAAGAGCGCGTTGATACCGTCCAGCAGGTCTTCATCCATGAAAGAGCCTTTCTGCAGCAGCATCTGAATCTGTCCCTGCAGCCGCTTGCGCTCATCGCCGGTCAGCTCTTTGGCCGTAATGACGATGACCGGAATATCTTTCAACTCCGCATCGGCCTTCAGGGTATCGAGGACGGCGAAGCCATCCATATCGGGCATCATCAAATCG
>JALXBP010000150.1 GCA_026991395.1 Anaerolineae bacterium
CACCGAGGGCGACCTCCACGCCGCGCCCGGATGGGGCCGTCGTCCACGTCGTCCAGCCCGGCGATACACTCTACGGCATCGCCTACGAGTACGGCGTCGATCCGGACCAGATTCGACGGCTCAACGCCGGGTCCATCGGCCCCAACGATCTGCTCGTCGTCGGGCAGGAGCTGGTCATCTCCGTGGGCACGATGACGCTCCCCACGCCCACGCCCGTCCCGACCGAGGCGACGCCCGGCACACCGCCACCCGCGGCGACCACGACCGCGCAGCCTGCCGCGGGAGATTCGGCGACGCTCTGCGTGCTCGCCTACGAAGATCGCAACGGCGACCTGGTCTGGGAGGAGGGCGAGGAGACGCTGCTGCCCAACATCACCATCAGCGTGAGGAACACGTCGGGCGTGGTGGGGAGCTACACCACCGACGGACTGAGCGAACCGTTCTGCTTCCAGAATCTGCAGCCCGGCAGCTACGTCGTCCAGCCGCAGGCTCCGGCGGGCTACGTCCCCACGGGCGGGGATAACTGGGGCGTGCTCCTGGGTGCGGGGCAGGAATACTCGCTCCAGTTGGGCTACCGGCGCGGCGAAGGGGCCGTCGAGGCGACTGCGGCACCGCAGCCTTCTCCCTCGCCGACGGAGACCGCGCCGGACCACGGCGACAAGACCGACGTGGTCGCCCTCCTGCTCAAGGTGAGCGGGGTGATCGCGTTGGCGTTGGCGCTGGCCGTCGCCGGTCTCTTCGTGCTCTCGCGGCGACAAGGGTAGCCGCGCGGCATGCGCGATGAGCACGCCCGTGGTTCGCCGCCACGGGCGTGCCGCTACGAGGCAGGGGATGAAACGCTATCGACGGGAGCTTGGGCTTGCCTTCGCCGCCCTGCTGATGACGGCGCTGCTCTATGCGCCCGCGCTGGAGCTTCCCCTCTTTTCCGATGACCTGCTGCAGGTGCCGTGGGCGAAGCAGGGGACGCCCGCGCTTTTCTGGCAGAGCCTTGGCCCCTACGGGGACTACCGCCCGCTGCACTTTTCCCTCTGGCACCTCGTGCCGGGGGAGGGAGCGGCGCTCGCCTTCCGTCTGCACCTGCTCAATCTTTGCTGGCACGGCCTGGCCCTCTTCCTCGTCGGCCTGCTGCTGCTCGATGAGGAGGGAGACGGCCCGGACGCGCTGACGGCGATGCTCCTCGCCGCCGCCTTCCCCTTCGCCTTCGACGGCGTGCTCTGGGCCAGTGCGCTGGCCTATCCGATGAGCGTGGCGCTGGTGACGATGGCGCTCCTGCTCCACCTGCGGGCACGGCGTGCGGGGCGCAGACTGTCCATCGCCGCCGCGCTCCTCGTCTTCCTGGCCGCCTTCAGCTACGAGGGGGCGGTCGTCGGCGGCGTGGTGCTCCTGTTGGCCGAGGTGGTACTCGTGCGGGAGCGGCCTTTCGCGCCGCAGGTGCTGGGCTATCCCGCGCTTTCCGCGCTGGCGGCGCTCGTCATCGCGCGGCAGGCGGTGGGCGAGGGCTTCCGCCCCCTGTGGGAGTATCTGCCGGGCAATCTGGCGGCGTGGTGGGAGGCGCTGTGCTTCCCCGTTGCCCCGGCGGCGCGCTGGTTCGGTGGCGAGGGGGGCTTGCTGCCGATGGTCGCCCTGGGGGTGGCGGCGATGGCGGTGCTGGGCTATGCGGCGCGGCGCAGCGGTACGGGGCGCTGGCTGCTCTTCGGGGCGGGGTGGGCGGTGCTGTGGGGAGCCGTCCCCGTCGTGACGCAGCCTTTCGAGTGGACGCGCGATCCGCTGCGCGTCTTCTATCCCCTCGCCGTGGGGGCGGCCTTCCTCTGGTGGGCCGGATGGCGTGCGTTGCGCCGTAGGCGAATGGCGGCCCTGCTCGCGCTGGTGGTCGGGCTGCTCCCCGCCGTGCTCTTCGTCCGGCGGGAGGTCGCGGCGTACCGGCGGGTGGGGCGGTTGATCGGGGAGGTCGTCTCGGCGACGCGCGATCCGGCCTGCGAGGGGGGCTTGCTCCTGCTCAATCTGCCGGGGCGCATCACGCTGGAGCCTGCGCGGTATCCGCTGGGCCACGAGGGCGTCATTCCGCTGCCGCCGCCGACCGATGTCGAGGCGCTGGTGCGGCTCAACGGCGGTGCCGCGATCCCGATCCGCGCCCGTGCTGCCGGCTGGATTCTGCCGCCGCTGCCCTACCGCATCGAGCCGGTCGGGGCGCTGCTCGGTCCGGACGATTTCCGCGCCGTGCGCTGTGTGCGGCGCACCGATTTCGCGCAGGACGGCACGATGCACGTGGCGGTCGTGGGGGAGATGGGCGGCGTGGCACCGCCTCGCGATGCGGCGGCCCGCTTCGATGTGGGGGTCTCGCTGCTGAATTGGCGCTGTCGTCGGGAGGCGGACGGGCGTGTGCTGCTGGAGCTTCTCTGGCAGCGTGCGGGGGTGTTGACGGCGCAGCCGACCGTCTTCGCCCACCTGCTGGGCGCGGATCGCGCGGCCATTCTCGCCCAGGCCGACGGCGATCCGCTGGACGGGCTGTATCCCTTCGCCCTCTGGCGCGAGGGGGAGATCGTGCGGGAGGTGCGCTCCTTCCCGCCCTCTGCGGAGGGAGCGTGGGTCCGCTTCGGCGTGTGGGAGCCTGCGAGCGGGCGGCGTGCCGAGGTTACGGCCGGTGGGCGTCGGCAGGCGGACGGTTTCCTCTGGTGCGAGGTGGGCGCGGCGGGGCCGTAGCGTCCTTCAGGGGGTTTCCCAGGGGTAGAGCGGCTCCTCCTCGTCGGCCTCTTCCGTCTCCTCCTCGGCCTCCCACGGCTCTTCGTCGGGGGATGTCTCATCGTCCGGGGCCGGTTCGAAGCCGTCGTAAGCCAGCTCGACTTCCGGCGGGTCGAGCGCGATGATCTCCAGTTCGGCCCCGCATGCCTGGCAGAAGAGGTGATCCCACACTTCTGCATCGTGCGGAATGATGAGTACGGCATTGCATTCGGGACATCTGATCATCTCGTCTTCCCTTCTTTCCGTTGGGATTACTCCCACTATAATCAAAGCGCAGACGAAAGTCAAGGTTGCTTCCGCGACAAAGCTCACTATAATTGAGAACAGGACCTCATCTTCCGCCCGCGGGGGCGGATATCGCAGGAGATCAATGATGAAGAAATTATCCGATCGCGCGATGCTGTTTCTCATCCTCGCCTTGCAGTTGATTGCCGTCATCATCTACCCGCCCTCTTTCTTCCAGGCCAATCCCCAGGCGGCGATCCTTCCGCCCTCGCTGACGCTGCTGTTCGTCATCGCCCTGGTGCTGCTCAACACCGGGGCGCTCGACCTGATGGCGGGGCGCAGCTTCCTGGTCTTCATCCAGGGGATCAACATCATTATGCGGCTGATGATGCTCTTCCCGCACCTGAAGACGAACGGGCAATGGGATTTCGTCCTGCTGATCATTGCTCTGGTGGCGATGGGGCTGTCGTGGTTCACCATCGTGCAGATCGAGCAGTTGCCCTTGAGCGTGCTGCGCTTCAAGCGCGTGGAAGAATGACGGGGTGCAGTGCTCGTGCTCTCGTGATGTCGGCGGGCCGTCTGTGATGGCCGGGGGCCTCCTGTGCAGGAGGCCCCTTTCTCGTCTCGAGGAGCAAGGGGGCGGGTCTCCTTTCCTTAGCAAAGTGAGGTTCAGATGAAGACGTCCTCTCGGTTACCCAAGCGGGCCTTGGTGCTTTCCGGTGGTGGCGGACGCGGGGCCTATCACATCGGCGTGCTGACCTATCTGGAGTCGATCGGCTGGAAGCCGGAGATCATCGTGGGCACCTCTATCGGTGCCGTCAACGGCGCTGCGCTGGGTTCCGGGCTTTCGGTGGCCGACCTGCGCGAGCGCTGGCTCGATCTGGAGACGGCGGATGTGCAGAAGATGCGGGCGGATGACGTCTACATCGATAACCTCGTTCGCCGTGGCGATCACGTCTTCGATACGACGCCGCTGATGGCGACGTTGACCGGTCGCAGCAAGAAGTGGGCCGATCGCCCCTGGCTGAATCTGAGTCGGCTCAACGGGAAGGCGTCGCCCTACGAGGTCTGGATCACCGCCGTCGATTTCGACGAGCGTCGTTTGGTTTACTTCGGCAATCGCTACGGCGAGGGCCTGACGGCGGAGAAGATCGTGGCCAGTTGCAGCATCCCCCTTTGGTACGAGCCGACAGTCCTCGGCGGGCGCACCTACGTGGACGGGGGCACCATCGCCAACACGCCCTTCCGCAAGGCGGTGGAGCTTGGGGCGACGGAGATCGTCGTCGTGCTGATGGCCCCGTGGCCGGGGCGTCCGGTGCGCTCGTGGGAGACGAAGCCGCTGGCGATGGTCGATGACGAGTTGCTCGCCATTCCGCAGCGCCTGTGGAGCATCTTCGAGCCGTCGCTGGATATGCTCCTCACGGAGATCGTGTGGAAGGACTACCGCCTCTTCCGCGCCGAGCAGCAGCTTGGGCAGTATGCCGATGTGTCGCTCCACTTCGTCGCCCCCGACAGGCCGCTCCCTGTCGGCCTGATGACGGTCTATCGCCGTGAGCACCATATCCGCCTCTTCCGCCAGGCGGAGGCGGACGCCCGTGCCCTCCTGGATGGGCGGCTGGGGGTGCCGAGTCGTTCATAACCCCCTATCCCTCCCCCGCGAGGGATGTACGCGCCTTACTTGACACAGGCGCGAACAGCCCTATGATCTTGTTGAGCAGAGGAAGGGCTAAGGTTCGGGACGACCACGCGCCGCCTCTGCTTTTCCGTTGGGGCTGCGCCCCTCATCCCATTCTCAAGGAGGGTGCCTATGATCACGGTCGAAGGTCTGTCGAAGTCATATGGCCCCATCCAAGCCTTGCGCGATCTCTCCTTCCGCATCGGGGAAGGGGAGATCGTCGGCCTGCTGGGACCCAACGGAGCCGGGAAGACGACGATCATCAAAATCCTGACCGGCTATCTCCAGCCCGATGACGGGATCGTCGAGGTGAACGGGCTGGACGTGCTGGAGGAGCCGAAGGCGGTGCAGCGCGTCCTCGGCTACCTGCCGGAGACGGCCCCGCTCTACCCGGAACTGACGGTGCAGGACTACCTCCAGTTCATCGCCGAGATGCGCCACATCCCCGCAGCGGAGCGGCTGGAGCGGATCGGCTACGCCGTCTATGCGGTCGGCCTGCAGAACCATCTCACGCGCCCCATCGGGCAACTGAGCAAGGGCTACCGTCAGCGGGTGGGCCTGGCGCAGGCGATCCTCCACCGTCCCCGCTTCCTCATCCTCGACGAGCCAACGGTGGGCCTCGATCCGACGCAGATCGTGGAGATGCGCCGCCTGATCAAGTCGCTGGCGAAGGAGAGCACCATCCTCTTCTCGACGCACATCCTTTCGGAGGTGGAGGCGCTCTGCGACCGGGCGATCATCCTCATCAACGGGCAGATTCGCGCCGACGCGCGGCTGGAGGCGCTGGCCGCCTCGCCCGACCTGGTGATGGTGCTGGAGCGGGAGGCCGAGGGCGTGATGGAGGCCCTGCGCTCGCTGCCGGGCGTCCACGCGGTGGAGGCTTTCCGCGAGGAGGGCTACCCGGCCTATCGTCTCCACAGCGACGAGGCGCAGATCGAGGCGCTGCCGCCCGCCGTCTTCGAAGTGGCGAAGGCGCGGGGGTGGACGCTGCGCGAACTGCGCCGTGAGCGGCGGACGCTGGAGATGGTCTTCAACGAACTGGCGATGGCGGCGTAGGAGGTGCGCGATGAAGGAGATTTGGGCTATCACCCGCAAGGAGTTGCGCAGTACCTTCGTCTCGCCGATGGCGATGATCTTCATCGGCACCTTCCTGGCCGTTACGCTCTTCGTCTTTTTCTGGGTGGATGCTTTCTTCTCGCGCGGGATCGCCGACGTGCGCCCGCTCTTCCACTGGATGCCGCTGCTGCTCATCTTCCTCATCGCCGCGCTGACGATGCGCCAGTGGAGCGAGGAGGAGCGTTCGGGGACGTTGGAGATTCTGGCGACGCTGCCCGTCTCGACGACGCAACTGGTGCTGGGCAAGTTCCTGGCGGTCGTCATCCTGGTCGCGGTGGCGCTGGCGCTGACGCTCTTCCTGCCGATCACCGTGGCGCTCATCGGCAACCTGGACTGGGGGCCGGTGGTGGGCGGCTACCTGGCAGCCCTGCTGCTCGCTTCGGCCTACGCGGCGATCGGCCTCTTCCTCTCCTCGCGCACCGACAACCAGATCGTGGCGCTCATCGGGACGATCCTCGTCGGCGGTCTCTTCTACGTCATCGGGACGCCGGGCGTTACCGACTTCTTCGGGCAGCGGACGGCGGCCCTGCTGCGGGCCTTGAGCACGAGCGCCCGCTTCGAGAGCATCCAGCGCGGGGTGGTCGATCTGCGCGACCTGCTCTACTACCTGGCGCTGACGGGACTTTTCCTCACGCTGAACGTCCTCTCGCTGAAGAGCAAGGGGTGGAGCCACACGCCGCGCACGGAGAAGCCCCGCCGCGCGGTGCAGATCGTCTCGCTGCTGGTGGTGCTCAACCTCATCCTCCTCAACGTCTGGACCTATCCCATCCACGCGATGCGGCTCGACCTGACCTCCGACCGCATCTACAGCCTCTCTCCGGCGACGAAGAAGATCCTGGGCGAGTTGCAGGAGCCGCTCCTCATCCGGGGCTACTTCAGCGAGAAGACGCATCCGCTCCTCGCGCCGTTGGTGCCGCAGATCGAAGACCTGCTGCGCGAGTACGAGATCGCCTCGAACGGGAAGATCAAGCTGGAGTTCGTCGATCCGACGACCGACCCGAACATCGCCGCCGAGGCGGAGAAGGTCTACGGCATCCGCCCGACGCCCTTCCAGGTGGAGGGACGGTACGAGGCGGCGGTGATCAACGCCTACTTCGACATCCTCATCCAGTACGGCGACCAGAGCGAGGTGCTCGGCTTCCGCGATCTCGTCCAGGTGCAGCCGAACCGCGACGGGACGTTAGACGTGAGCCTGCGCAATCCCGAATACGACATCACGCGCACGATCAAGAAGGTGGTCTACGGCTTCCGCAGCGTGGATGCGGTCTTCGCGGCACTGGAGGAACCGGCGCACCTGACGCTCTTCGTCACCGAGGAGAGCCTGCCCGACGAACTGAAGGACGCGCCGGAGACGATCCGCAAGGTCGCCGAGCAACTGGCAGCGGAATCGAACGGGAAGTTCGTCTTCCAGGTGGTCGATCCCGATGCGCCCGACAGCCCCCTTACGCGGCAGGACCTCTACGACAAGTACAGGCTGCGCCCCTTCGCCGTCAGTCCCTTCTCCGACCAGACCTACTACCTGGATATGCTGCTGGAGGTGAACGGCGAGCAGAGCTTCGTCGTCCCGCAAGGCGGCATCAGCGAGGCGACGGTGCGCCAGGCGCTGGAGGAGGCGCTGAAGCGGGCCGTGCCCGGCTTCCTCCAGGTCGTCGGCGTCTGGACGCCCTCCGAGGAGCCGCAGCCCGATCTCTTCGGGCAGATGCAGGAGCCTTTCTCCACCTGGCAGCAGTTGCGCCAGGCGCTGGGCGAGGAGTACGAGGTCGAGCAGGTGGACCTTTCGACGGGCGTCGTCCCGCCGGAGGTGGATGTCCTCGTCGTCGTCGCGCCGCAGGAACTGGGCGACAAGGGACGCTACGCCATCGACCAGTTCCTGATGCGCGGCGGCTCGCTGATCATCGCCACGAGCGCCTATCACGTCGCGCCCGACTACACGACGGGCGGGCTGATGCTCCTCCCGCTGGCCGACGGGGTGGACGATCTCCTGAAGAGCTACGGCGTGGAGGTGGAGAAGGCGCTGGTGATGGACCTGGAAAGCGATCCCTTCCCCATCGCCGTAACGCGCCAGGTCAACGGCCAGCCGGTGCAGCAACTGGTGGCGATCCAGTCCCCCTTCTTCGTGGACGTGCGCCCGGACGGGATGGCGCAGGGAGACCCGATCGTCGCCAATCTGCCCGCCGTCAGCCTGGCGTGGGCTTCGCCGCTGAAAGTGGACGAGGAGAAGAACGCCGACCGTCAGGTTACCGTCGTCCTCCAGTCCAGCGGGCATAGCTGGGTCGTGACCGACACGAACATCGAGCCGGACCCGAACGCCTACCCGCAGTACGGTTTCCCCGTCCCGGATGCCTCGGAGATGGCCCCGCAGACGCTGGCCGTCGCCATCCAGGGGCGCTTCGAGAGCGCCTTCAAGGACAAGCCCTCGCCGCTGGAAAGCGAGGGGATCACGCAGACGGCGCAGACGCCCGCCGGACGGCTGGACGTCTCCACGGCGGACGCTCGGCTCTTCGTCGTGGGAAGCTGCGAGTTCGTGGACGATCTCATCCTCGACCTGGCCTCCTACCTCGGCGGGGATCGCTACGTCAACAACCTCAAGCTGATGCAGAACGCCGCCGCCTGGGGGCTGGAGGATACCGATCTGCTGAGCATCCGCGCACGCGGGGCGACCGCGCATCTGCTCAAGCGGCTTTCCCCGCAGGAGGAACGGCTCATCGAGACGGCGAACTACCTGCTGGCGCTGCTCTCGCTCTTCGCGTTGGGGCTTTTCTGGTCGGTGCGGCTGCGACATCCCAAGCCGCTGCCGATCGTCCCGCCCGATGAGGCGGTGGAGGGGATGAAGGAGGTGGAAGCATGACCCGCTGGCAACGCATCCTGGCCGCGCTTCTCGTCGTGCAGTTGGCGCTCAGCGCCTATGTGCTCTGGCCGCGCGAGGAAACGGTCGTCGCCGGTCATCCGCTGCTCGGCGACGTGCAGCCCGACGCCATCATCTCGCTGACGATCACCGACGACCAGGGGCAGAGCCTCACCCTGCGCAAGACGGACTCCGGCTGGGTGCTGGCCGACTACGACGACTTCCCCGCCGACGGGGAGAAGGTGCAAGAGGTGCTGGAGAAGCTGACGCTGGTCAGCAGCGACAACCTCGTCACCGAGACGGCGGCCAGCCACAAGCCGCTCAAGGTCGCCGACGACGACTTCGTGCGCAAGGTGGAGATCGAGACGGAGGACGGGACGACCTATACCCTCTACTTCGGCACCGCGCCGCGCTTCACCGCGACCAACGTCCGCCTGGGTGGGGAGGATGCGACCTACCTGACGACGCAACTGGCCACCTGGGACCTGAACACGACGCCGGTCAGTTGGATCGATACCGTCTTCTACGAGGCGGAACCGGGGAGCGCCCAGGCGATCGACCTGCAGAACGCCAAGGGCGAACTGCACTTCGTTCGCAGCGGCGAGCAGTGGACGTTAGAGGGCTACGATCCCGCCGCCCTCTCCGCCGGGAAGGTTACCGCCTTCGTCAACCACGCGACGCGCATCGTCATCAGCGCCCCGCTGGGCAAGGAGGAGAAGGCGGAGTACGGGATGGCGCATCCGCAAGCCGTCGTCCACGTAACCACCCGGGATGGCGGGTACACGATCACCGTCGGGGCACACGATGAGGAAAACGACACCTACGTGGTGAAGCTCTCCACCTCCCCCTACTACGTCAAGGTGGCGGGTTACAACGTGCAGGATTTCGTCAACTACGGCGCGGAGGACTTCCTCAAGTCGGAACCTTGAGCGCTTCCGCAGCCCGGACCGGCCCCGCATCGAGGGGCCGGTTTTTTGTGTGCTCTTGTTCGCTGCGTGGGCGTGTCTATAATTCCAGACTGTGCCCGCAGGAGCTTCCGGGAGGCGGGCGCGGGAGGAGGAGCGGATGGCTTATTGTCCTGACTGTGGCGGCCCACTGACGTGGACGGTGAGCGAGGGGCGTCGTCGTCGCTGGTGCCCCCGCTGCAGGAAGATCGTGTACCGACGCTTGAAGGTCGGGGCGGGCTGCATCATCGAGGAGGGGGACGAGATTCTGCTGGTCGAGCGGGCCAATGCGCCTTTCCGGCATAGCTGGGGCCTTCCGGCGGGCTACGTGGAGTATGACGAATCCCCGGCGGAAGCGGCGGCGCGGGAGACGCGGGAGGAGACCGGTCTCCGGGTCGAAGTCGGGGCTTTGGCGGGCGT
>JALXBP010000151.1 GCA_026991395.1 Anaerolineae bacterium
CTCCTCCGCCGCCGCCACCGCCGCCGCTCCAGCCGCCGCCACCACCGGAACTGGAGGGGGAACTGGTCATCGCCGAGGCGGTGGAGTTGAGGGCGGAGATGAGGTTGTCGGAGAAGTTCTGCAGGCTGGACATCATACCGTCGCTCATATTTTGCAGGGAGGGCGTGTGCCCTTCCATCGTCCGCCCCAGCGTTCGCCTGCCGCCGCCCATCGACATCCCGCCGGGGACGTAGGGACGGTACCAGACCGGCAGCGGGATGATGATGTCGCGCTGCTGGCTGAAGATGTGCGTCCAGCGGCGTTCCATACCGAAAGCGATGGCGTAAGGGAGGTAGCGTTCGTAGAGATCGGCGGCTTTCTTCAGGTCGGTGTAGCGGTTCGCGCTGGCAAGATAGCGCTGGAAGGCTTTCCAGCGGGCTGCTGCCTCCGCGCCCTTGCGGGTCTTCCTGGGCATAAATTGCCCGATGATGGCCAGGAGGATGCCAAGGATGAAGAAGACGACGCCGGGACAGATGCCCGCATGCGTCCAGGGGCTGAGGAAGGTGGGCATGGCGATGAAGGTGCAAGCGCCCGTGATGCCCAGCAGGATGCCGATGAGCCCGTAGGTCCGGCGCACACTGGCCGGATCGCGGGGGAAGTAGCCCCGACGCACCGTTTCCTGCGTCAAGGCTCTCTTGATGGCGGGGAGATAGCGGTAGAAGTGGTTGTTGATGTCGCTCTGCCGACGTTCCATACGGCCGTTGAAGAGCGCATCCAGGAGTTGCCGTTCGTAAGGCAGGAGGTCGGTAGCGGGTTTGCTCGTGCGCACATAGGTGATCTCGCTCGATTTGATCTTGAAGCCGAAGAGGTTGATAGGGGCTCCCTCAGCCATCATCAGGTAGCCACGCCGTGCCAGGTCGACGAGGGTTGCGATGACGTCCTTGGTGTCGGCGTGTTCATCGACGAGCGTGCCGACGACGCCGGGTGGATCGTCCGTCGGCGGCTCGGTGATGATCTCCGCCGGTATGGCGATGTTGGGATCGCGCCCTCGCGTGTACCAGAGGAGGATGACGCCGACGATGCCGATGGAGAGGAACAGCAGGCTGGCGACAACGATGATGGTATCGATGATCGGGCGCTTGTCCTCGACGATTTGCCACGCGGGGGGCGAGCCGCTGACGATGCCGTGGGGAAACTGCACGCGCACCTCGAATTCGTCGCCGGGGAAGATGGCCTCTTCCGCCGTGAAGGTTACGCGGTTGGTACCCTCGCCGCTCACGCGGCTGGCGACGCCGTAAGCGGCGGCCTTGTCCGCCCGCGCCCCTTCGGGCAGATTGACGACGACGCGGGAAGCGTCAACGCGCGCTCCCAGGTCGGAGGGCACGGCCTTCCACCAGAGTTGATCACCCTCGTCGTAGTAGCGCAGGCCGCCGTGCACCACGTAGCTGATGACATAGGTGTGTTCGCCGTGCGTTGGCTCGAAGTACCAGTAGATGTAGAGGTCGCCGCTCTTCCTCTCGGTGTGGAAGCTGCCGGGATCTTCGCCCTCCGCCTGCCGATAGGCGACGCCGTCGCCCCAGACCTGCACATCGGTGATCCTTTCGACACGGCTGAGATCGATGTTGCGATAGCCGTAGTGAAAAGTCCCCGTGGTGAAGTCGAGCGTCTGCGTTTCCACGACGCGGAAGGTGCCATCCTTGTTGATGGTGATCTCCACGTCGAAGCGCGGCCAGTAGTAGCTCTTCTCCTGGGTTAGCCCGGAGGCAGGGAAAACGGCAAGGAGCAGGAGGCTCAGAATGAAGAGAAGTACCGGCTTCCGTCTTGTATGATCTCCGTTGCGCCGCATAGCAACTCCTTTCTCTGCGCGTCTGGATGTGATCGTGATGCGGCCTCTTTCAGGTCGCGGCTACGGCGTCGGCTGGAAGAGGTAGCTCCCTTCGCCGGTCTTCGTCGCCTCCGTCTCCAGCGGGACGAGCTGGATCCACGAGTTCCCCGGCTTGAGAGGGAGCGGCGCGCCCGTCCCGTCGTAGAAGGTGAGCATCTGATGACGCTCCTCCCGCTTCCAGAAGCCGTTGTACATCTTCCCGTCGCGGAAGAGCAGGACGGGGCCGCTTCCCCAGATTTGGATTTCGATCGAGTAATGGCCGCCGCCGTAGGTATCTTCCAGAATGTCCGTTTCCACGTGATTGGCATAGACCATCAGGACGTTGGCGGCGCTGATGCGTTCGTTGGTCAGGTAATCGACCTGAGGCTCCCCTGCGGTACTACGCAGCCACCGCCCGGAAGTCTCATCGTAGCTCCATTCCGCCGTGCAGATACCGGCCAGGTAGTTGATGTCGAAGAAGGTAACCGCCTCGCCGCCGTCGGGCGGGGTGTCGCTGAAGGCCATCAGTCGGGGGTAGTCGGGACGTTGGTCGATGCCGCGCTGGATGACCAGTTCGCGCAGCGCCATCGGGTCGGCGAAGAGCGTGTGCTCGAAGGCCAGCCCTTCCCGTGGGACGCGGTAGAAGTAGGGTTCACCGACGCCGAAATCGGGCGCGATCAGGTAATCGGGGAAGAGATCGCTCTGGCGCATCCGGTCTTTCACCCCGGCGCTGGCCCCCGAGAAGGCCAGGGCCGCCCGGTACATCGCCGGAATCTCCAGGTCGATGAGGCGGGCGCTGCGCACCGAGCCTACACGCTGGGGATAGTGGCCGTAGAAGACCGCCGTGAAGCGGGTGATGCCCCCCTCGGCGTAGTGCTCGAAGACGAGATCGGCCTCGTTCAGCCCCGATTGGGGGCGCACCTGCGGCGAGTTGGAGACCTTGATGGCCAGCGGCGTGTGATCGAGGTTGTCGGGATCGTCCACCTGCAGCCCCGTGAGCGGATCGACGTCGGGCGGGAAGGGGGTTACGACGATCTCCGGCGAGGGAGATGGCGGCTGGGGTGTCGGCGTGGAGGTAGGGGGGGGCAGGAGGCGAGAGAGCTGGCGAGGCGGGAGGGGCGGCGGAAGCGGGCCCCTGACCGACGGCGAAC
>JALXBP010000152.1 GCA_026991395.1 Anaerolineae bacterium
GTTCCTCGCATCCAACGTCGTTGTGTACTGTGCCGGGTTCCACGTGCCGAAGTCGGTGCTGTAGCCGCCGCGCAGCGTTACCGTCTTGCCGATGTAGGCGATTTGGCTGACGCCGTTGCGGGTGTGAGCGTCGGCGCATATGCCGGCCACTTTGATCAGGTCGCCGCTGGATGCCGCGTCCACCGCCTGTTGCACACTGTGGTATTCGGCGGTGCTACCGTCGATGCGCACGTGGCAGTCGTGCAGGAAGGGCTGTAGCAGTGTAGTTGCGGTGGCGACGTTGCTCCCCCGTGCCGCCAGGTGATTCTCCATCGGGAGAACGGCATCGCCGGAGAAGGCGGTGGTAATCCGGGCGGTGAGGGTGATGAGGGCGGCAGTGCCCGCCGGGATATCCGTCGGGCCGCAGACCACCGTGCTGCCCCAAGAGTGAGCCTGGGTGCAGGTCATTGGTGGCGATACGGCGATGCTCAGTGGCCGCTGCCCGGTGGGCAAGGTGTCGGTGATGCGCACGCCCAAAGCGGTGATGATACCGTTGTTGGGCACGAGGATAGTGTAGGTGATCATCTCACCGGGGTTGTAGAACTGATCGGCAGTCGCCTCGACAGGCTGCAGGGCGGGGCCGTTGAGCGCCTCATCTGCGCCGATGTCGTAGCCGAGAGCCACGGGGCGTGGCTCGCCGTCGATGTCGGTCGTTACCCCGGCGTTCACCCCGGCATCCACGGCGGCGGAGGTGGGGAGGATGTGGTAGTCGCCCGCATCGGGATCGACGAAGGCCGGGTCGCCCTGCAGGTTGACCGTGCCGGTGGTGATGGTGCCCTTGCCGTCCCAGTCGGTGCCGTTGCCCCACAGGGTTGCTTGCAAGGTGGCTGTATTGCCTGTCGTCACGCTGATACCCACCGTGTGGCCGACCAGAATGGTATCGGTCAGCACAGCGTGGCTGGACGCGCTGGGAAGGTTTGTGATGCAGATGCCTGAGCTTCCGTCGTTGCGGGCCAGCGTGAGATGGCGCAGGACGGGAGATGAGCCTTCGAGATACAACCCGCTGCCGTCCGAGGCCACATTGTCGGCCACGATGTCGTTCCGCAGCTCGGCGTCGCTGCCCTTCAGGTACAGCCCGCCGCCGTGGCTACTGTAGCCGTAGGGGTTGGAAGCAATGTTGCCGATGATAGTGTTGCCCGTCAGTGCGGCGTCGCTGCCCTCCAGGTACAGCCCGCCGCCGTACGAGGCGGTGTTGCTCACGATGGCGTTGCCCGTCAGCGTAGCATCGCTGCTGCTCAGACGCAGCCCGCCGCCCTCATAGGCGGTATTGCCCACGATGGTATTGTCCGCCAACGTGGTGTTGCTGCTGTAATATACTTCAATCCCCCCGCCGCTACCGGAGGCGGTGTTGCTCGCGATGGTGTTGCCCGTCAGCGTAGCATCGCTGCTGCTCAGACACAGCCCGCCGCCCTCATAGGCGGTATTGCCCACGATGGTGTTGTCCGCCAACGTGGTGTTGCTGCTGTAATATACTTCAATTCCGCCGCCGCCACCAGCGGCGGTGTTGCTCACGATGGTGTTCCCCATCAGCACGGCGGCGCTGCTCAACAGGGCCAGTCCGCCGCCGCCACCGGAGGCAGTGTTGCTCACGATGGTGTTGTTCCCCAGCGTGACATTGCCGCTGTAGTACAGGGATAGTCCCCCGCCGAGGTTAGCTGTATTGCCACCGATCTGGTTCCCCATCAGCACGGCGGCGCTGCTCCACAGGGCCAGTCCTCCGCCGTCGGAGGCGGTGTTGCTCATGATGGTGTTGTTCATCAAAGTGGCGTTGCTCCATCCAAAGTACATCCCGCCGCCGCTGTCGGAAGTGATATTGCTCACGATGCGGCAGTTGCTGATGGTGACCGTGGCGGTGGCGACGTACACCCCGCCGCCGATGTTATAGGACCACGGAAGATCCCCCCGCAGTCCGGTGGCATCGCCGTTGATGAGAGAAAAGCCTTCCATCGTCGGCGTAATGTCGCCGGTAATGTAGAGCACGCGCCCTGCGCCTTGGGCATCCAGCGTCGTCGTGTATTGTGCCGGGTCCCACACGCTGAAGTCGATGCTGTAGCCGCCGCGTATGATGACGGTTTTGCTGATGTAAACGACCTGGGTCACGCCGTTGCGGGCGTGGATGTCGGTGTAAACACCCGTAGCGACGTGGATTTCGTCGCCTGCAGCAGCCCGATCGACGGCGTACTGCACCGTGAGGCAAGGCGAGAGGGCCGTTGTGCAATCGCCGCCGTCGCTCCCCCTCGGCGCAACGTAGCGGATGGCGCTTCCGGGAGCCGTGGGCAGAGCGGGGCTTGCGCCCTCGTGCGGGGCTGAGGGGGTCGCCGTCGTCGGCAGCCAGGACAAGGACAGAACGATGAACATTGCTGCCGAGGTCAGGATGACCGGCAGGGCTTTTCTGATGCTCATTCCCTCTCCTCTCCGAGGCAGGAGCCTTGAATTGGAAATCCAACGCCGTATATTGCTCCACGGCGGAGACGTTACATCGAAGTCGCGCGATTCCCGACGCCGAAGCCTCAGCCTTGCGCTACGGTGAGCACTGCATCCAGCCCCCGCGGCATGCCTCCGTATGGCGAGGTCGTCTCGTTGTTTTGGAGCGCATTCCGGTTAAATAATCGCGTGCATTACTCTGGGATACATTAAACCATCATTGATTTTGTTTGTCAATTCACGTTCGCCTACGAGAAACAGGGAGAAGGAACTTGCCTAAAACTCTTGAGGTGGGTACAATGGTCGAGGTCATTGCCCCGCCTCCTTCGGGAGCGGGTATCTCAATCTCATATCGTCAAAGGAGAGACAATGAAAGCGTTTCTGTTCCCCCAGTCGTTAGGCGAGATCGATCCGGAGATGGACGATCTCATCAAGTTCGAGGCCGCCAGGCAGAAGCGAAAGCTGGTGATGGTGCCCTCCGAGTCGTTAGCGCCCACCGGTGTGCATCAGGCGCTCGGTTCCGTCTTCTCCCACATCTACGCCGAGGGCTACCCGGACGAGCGCACGCGCACGATGACCGAGGAGGAGATCCTCGACTACGAGCACGAGCTGGGGCACTACCGCCGCTACAGCGACCCCCGCTACTACAAGGGCGTCGAGTACGCCGACATTCTGGAGGCGCTGGCCCGTCGCCGCGTCGCCGAGGTCTTCGCCACGGCGAAGGTCCCCGCCGACAAGCTCTTCGTCAACGTGCAGGCCCTCTCCGGCGCACCGGCGAATACCGCCGTTCAGTACGCCCTCCTCAAGCCGGGCGATACGATGATGGCGATGGCGCTCCACGTCGGCGGCCACCTCAGCCACGGCAGCAAGGTGGCCTACTCCGGCAAGACCTACAACGTCGTCTACTACAGCGTGGACGAGAAGACGGAGCGGCTGGACTACGACGCCATCCGTGCTCTGGCGCTGGAGCACAAGCCGAAGCTGATCATCGCCGGATACACCTCCTACCCCTGGGCACCGGATTGGGAGAAGTTCCGCGAGATCGCCGACGAGGTCGGGGCCTACCTGCTGGCCGACATCGCGCACGTCGCCGGTCTGGTCGCGGCGGGTGCCTTCCCCTCGCCGGTGGGGATCGCCGATGCGGTAACCTTCACCACGCACAAGACCTTCAACGGGCCGCGCGGGGCGGTCATCATCACCCACAGCCGCAAGCTGGGACGCAAGTTCGACCGCGCCGTCTTCCCCGGCCTGCAGGGCGGGCCGCATATGGAGGCCATCGCCGGGATCGCCGTCGCCGCCAGGCTGGCGAAGACGGAGCAGTTCAAGGCGCTCCAGCACCAGACGGTGGCCAACGCCAGGGCGCTGGCCGAGGCGCTGGAGGAGGAGGGGATTCGCGTTCCCTACGGCGGCACGAACAGCCATATGCTCCTCATCGACTGCAAGCCGATCAAGGGGCCGGACGGTACGCCGCTGATGGGCGATCCCGCCGCCCGCATCCTCGACCTGGCGGGCATCGTCGCCAACCGCAACACCATCCCCGGTGATACGACCGCCGCCTATCCCTCCGGCGTCCGCTTCGGCACCCCTTGGCTGACCCAGCGCGGCTTCCGCGAGCCGGAGATGAAGCGCTTGGCGAAGTCCATCGCCAAGCTGCTCAAGGCGACACAGCCCTACGAAGTCCCGGCGAAGAAGGGGCACGACTATCGCGCCCGCGTCGATTTCGACGTGCTGGAGGAGGTCAAGCTGGAGATCGCCCAACTCGCCGAGGAGGCCGGCTGCTACGAGAACGTCGAGCGTGCCGAGGTCGGCTACCCGCACTTCTACTTCATCACCGACGAGCCGCAGGGGAAGGGCGCTTACGAGCGGCTGGAGTTGGACGGTCGGCTCGCCAAGCCCTTCGTGGACTGGTTGACGCCCTCCGATACGGCGGATATGGCCGACGGCGAGAGCCGCCCCGTCACCCTGCTGGAGCGCGACGGGACGCCGATGAGCGCCGCCATCCTCACCCGCGTGGACGGGCAGCACTACCTCCTCGACGTGCCGACGGCGAAGGCCCCGCGCGTGATGACCTGGCTGCGCGAGCTTGTGGACGGCTACGTCGCCACCGATGATGTCTACGGTCGGCTTCCCTTCCTCAACGCCGTGCGCGACAAGGGCGAGGCCCCCGCGCCCGCCGAAGCGCCGCAGGTCGAGGAAGGCCCCTTCACCAAGCCCTACTTCATCGGCGCGTGGAGCCGCAAGGAGCCTGCCGGTGAGCCGCTCCCCCGCTTCACCTGGGAGGAGAAGGAGGATGCCCCGCTGCGCAAGACCCGCCTCCACGACGTCCACGTGGAGATGGGGGCGCGGATGGTCCCCTTCGGCGGCTGGGATATGCCCGTCTGGTACACCGGCAACCTGGAGGAGCACCGCGCCGTCCGCGAGGCGGCGGGCCTCTTCGACGTGAGCCATATGGGCTGCTGGGACGTGCGCGGCCCGGAGGCGGCGGCCTTCCTCAACACGGTGATGGTCAACGACATCAACCTGCTCAAGGTCGGGCAGTCGCAGTACTCCGCCTTCTTCGATGTGGACGGGATGCCGATCGATGACCTGATGGTCTATCGCCTCGGCGAGGAGCACTACCTCGTCGTCGTCAACGCCTCGAACAACGACAAGGACTGGGCCTGGGTCAACGCCGTCCTCGAGGGCGAGGTGATGATCGACGCCAACCGCCCGTGGGTCAAGTGGCAGGGGAAGGGTGTCGAACTCCGCGACCTGCGCGATCCCGCCGTCGGAGCCGACCAGCGCCACGAACTGGCGCTCCAGGGGCCGAAGTCGCGCGACATCCTGATGGCGCTCGGTGGCAGCAAGGAGGACCTGGCGAAGATCAAGAAGCTCCCCTGGGCGGGGATCGCGCACGTAACCTTGGGCGGCTTCGATCTCTACGTCAGCCGCACCGGCTACACGGGCGAGCGTATCGCCTACGAGATCTTCGTCCACCCCGACAAGATCGTCGACCTCTGGTGGGCGCTGCTGGAGGCGGGCAAGCCCTTCGGCCTCAAGCCCTGCGGCCTCGCCGCCCGCGACAGCCTCCGCCTGGAGGCCGGACTGCCGCTCTACGGCCACGAGATGGCCGGGCACTTGGGGCTAACGATGGGCGATGCCGGCTTCGGCACCTACGTCAAGTGGTACAAGCCCTTCTTCGTCGGGCGCGAGCCGTACATCAAGCGCGAACTGAAGCGCAAGGCGGTCGTTACGCGCTTCCGCGTGCCGGAGAAGGGGCAGCCCAAGCCGGAGCCGACCGACAAGGTCGTGGACAAGCGCGGCAAGGTCGTTGGCTACGTAACGAGCTGCGCCATCGACAGCGAGGGCTACCTCCTCGGCCAGGCCTATCTGAAGACGAAGGCCGCCGCCGAGGGGACGGAACTCTTCGTCCTCGTGACGCCGCGCCGCAAGCCCAAGCCGCAGGACAAGCTGAAGATGGGCGATCGCACCACGCTCCCCGTCCCCATCGTCGTCCTGAGCAAGTTCCCCAAGCGGAAGAAGAAGAAGTAACGGGCGCGCGCATCCGTCCGACATCGGCGCAGGCGAGGGTATCCCCCTCGCCTGCGTGCTT
This sequence comes from Anaerolineae bacterium, assembly GCA_026991395.1. Classification (GTDB taxonomy): domain Bacteria; phylum Chloroflexota; class Anaerolineae; order B4-G1; family SLSP01; genus JALXBP01. Next base: position 6,056 of record JALXBP010000152.1, read on the forward strand.
TCGGGTGCAGAGGAAGGCTCTCTCACGGCGTGGCCGACCGGGGCTGCCAGCGGGGCGAAGTCCCCTCCGTCAGTCGCCGGGGCTGCCCGCCCTCGACCCAGTCGAAGCGGTAGATGGCGAGGTCGGGCCACTGCCCGGCGTCGAAGACGACCCATCGGCCGTCGGGCGACCAGGAGAAGAGGCCGACGTTCTCCTGCCGGAACTCGGCGGGCAGTCGCTCCAGCACCGCCTCCCGGTCATAGCGGGGCGGGAGCTTTGCCACCGGTTGCGCTTCACCGAAACCCTCGCCCTGGCAGGGAAGCGCCCACAGCGAGCGGTGCCCCTCCTGCCGCGCCTCGTCCCAATCGAGCCGCTCGTAGACCAGCCGTCCATCGGGCAGCCAGACCCTGGGGAAGTAGAGGACCTGGGCCGTGCCCTCCAGGAGCGTCTGCGGCGCTTCCCCGTCCATCCGCAGGACGGCCAGGCTCACCGAATCCAGCGGCTCGATGGAGATCGGCTGCTCCAGCGGCTGACGTAACCCGATCGCCAGATAGCTCCCGTCGGGAGACTAGGCGTAGCCGATCGCCTCCACTTCCCGCACGACCTGCCCGTCGGCAACCTCGACGATGCGCAGTGCGCGCACCAGTCCCGTACCGCTATCGAGCACGAGGTAGCGGCCATCGGGCGACCAGACGAGTCGGGAGAGCCGTTCGTCGGCAGGGCCGATGACGCGGCGTTGCCGGGTCGAGAGATCGCAGAGCACGGCCTGCCGCGCTTCGCTCCCCGCCTCCTGCCCGATGCAGGCCAGCGTCTGCCCGTCGGGCGACCAGGCGAGCGCGGAGACCTCCTCCTCCTGGACCAAGGGGCGGCGGTTCTGTCCGTCCGCATCCATCACCCAGAGCCGCCGATCCAGGTCCAGGTAGGCGATCAGCCCGGGGGAAGGGGCGGAGGCCCCATCCGTCGTCGGCGTCATCGTGGCGGAAGGGGCCGAGGGCGTGGACGCCGGGGCACAGCCTCCCAGCGAGAGCGCAAGCGCCAGGCCGATGATGATGGTTCCGATAACCTTCATCCTGTGCATCTTGACCTCCCCCAAGTCAGGTTTGCATGCCTGTCATAGCATCTGTTATGACTTTTGTCAAGACCCGGCACGGCAGCTTGCTATTTTGTTCGTGGCAATGACGGCAAGACTCCGGTCGTGGCCCCTCTCATTCCCGCAGGACGAGCTGGGGATGGGCGAGCGTATCACGTACACGTACCCCTTCCTCATCGTCGTCCCGAGCAGTTCCTCGGACAGAAGAAGTAGCGGACTAACGTGAACCGCCCCCTGACCACACAGGGGGCGGTTTTCTGTGTCGAAGGGGGGCGTTTTCCGCCGCGGCTGCGCCCCCGCCCGGCGTCTGTTCAGCCCAGTCGCAAGATGGCGAAGGTCAGATAGAGGCCGTAGCCGAGGAGGAGCAGCCCCACGATGACGAGCGCCGTCGTCAGCCGACGGGCGGCGCGGGCCGGAAGCCCGGTATCCAGCGCGATGGAGCGCACGCCCATCAGCATATGGACGATGACGACGACGAGGAAGGCCACCTCCCAGACGACGACCCAAGGCCGCTGCATGTAGGCGATGACGTCGGCGTAGGTGCGCAACCCACCCTCGGCGATGAAGTGCTGTTCGACCATGTGCAGGCCGAGCAGGATGACGAGGAGTATGCCGCTTACGGCTTGCCAGAACCACATCGTGTTACCTCCTCAAGCCAGGGTGATGATGCCCCACATCGCCGCAGCGGTGAGGAGCAGGGTCAGCGCGAAGACCAGCCAGAAGAGCCGTGCCTGTGCCTTCGTCCCGTAGCCGAAGCCCAGCGCGATGACGCGCAGCCCGTTGAAGGCGTGGAAGAGCAGGCCGAAGATGAGCAGCGCGTCGAGGGACCAGTAGAAGGGCGTGTGGGCACTTTCGATGAAGGCGTTGTAGGTCGCCTCGCCGATGAGGAGCTGGCGAAGCATGTAGAAGTGCAGCAGCAGGTAGAGCGCCAGTCCAAGGCCGGTCAGGCGCATCAGGATGAAGGCCAGCCAGCCCTCGCGGCGGCCCCGATAGTCCAGCCAGACCATCGCCTTCTGCAAGCGGGTGTGTTCTTTGGCTTCGATCATGTCCGCCTCCTAATGGGGAACCTTTTTCGTCAGCAGGTAGCGACGGAGCATGCCGATCGCCCCGGAGGGATCGACCCAGGAAGGGCAGACCTCGGTGCATTCCATCGCCGAATGGCAGCGCCAGGCACCGTGCTCGTCTCCGGCCAAAGCGCAGACGGCAGCGAGGTCGCGTCCGCGCGGCTCCTGGAGCAGGCGGAGCATCATCGCCAGCGGGGCGGGGCCTTGGTAGAACTCGTCGCTGCCGACGATGGGGCAGGCCGAGATGCACAGCCCGCATTCGATGCAGTCTTCGAAGCGCATTCCCTCCCCCTCGCCGGGCGTCAGTTCGTCGCGGCGGACGTAGGCGGCGTGGATGGCGTCCATCCGCTGCATCAGCGGCGTCATATCGACGACCAGATCGCCGACCCAAGGGAAGTTGCGCAGCGGCTCCAGGGTGATCTCCGCCCCGTCGGCGAAGTCGGCGACGGGGGTGATGCACATCAGCCGCTCACGTCCGTCGATGCGCACGCCGCAGAGACCGCAGGAGGCGTGATGACAGGCGTGGCGGAAGAGGATCGTCTGATCCTGCTCGGCCCAGACCTTGTGGACGGCGTCGATGATGTTGGCCTTCTCGTCCACCTCCACCTCGTAGGTGCGGTAGGTCAATCCCTTTTCGGGCGTGCCCCGTGCGATGCGCAGCTTGAGCCTCTTCATCGCTCACCTCCCAGGCGGTAGTAGGCGTGGTAGGGCAGCAGCTCGACCTCCTTCGTGCGACAGGGCACGTCCACCCCGACCGCCTCGCCGATGAAGTTGGCCATCTGCTCGGCCATGAAGCGGGCCGTCGTCGTTTTGCCGCCGACGATGGAGAACAGCCCCTCCACGCCGTCCCTGGCGTGATTGAAGGTGTAGGTGCCGCGCGAGAGCCAGCGCTCGTTCCCCGCAACGACGCCGCCCGTCTTCACCAGCGGACGCGCCGCCGCCGAGACGCCGCGCACGGGGGCTTGATTGAAGTCGGGGACCATCTCCTGGGCGCGGCGGAGCATCAGTTGGAAGTCGTGATCGGGGATGGGGATGAAGTCCGGGTCTTCCACCCTCCAGGAGGTGGTGCCGATGACGGAGGCGCGGCGCTGGGGGACGATGATGTCCCCGTCTCCGGGCATATTCAGCCGGTTGATGACGTGGCGCGTCCAGCGACGGGCGACGGCGACCATCACCCCCGCCGTGGGGACGACGCTGAGGTGCAGCCCCGCCATCGCGGCGATCCGTCCGGCCCACGGCCCGGCGGCGTTGATGACGAAGTCCGCGCCCAGCTCGTACTCCTTGCCGCTGCGCCGATCGCGCACGTGAACGCCGGTAACCGTCCGCCCCTCCCAGGTGAAGTCGAGGACCTCGGTGTAGGTGTAAACCTTCGCGCCGTTGGATTTCGCCGTGGCGAGGAAGGCCAGGGCGAAGTGGAAGGGGTCGAAGACGCCATCGTTGACTTTGACGGCGGCGAGGATATTCGGATTGAGGTTCGGCTCCATCCGCAGCGCCTCCTGCACGTCGATCTCCTGCGCGGGGACGCCGCAGTTGGCGCAGGCTTCCAGGAAGCGATCCTTGTAGCTCAAGTCCTCCTCGTTGAAGGCGACGAAGAGGCCGCCGTTCAATTCCAGCAGGCCCGGCATAATGCGCCGCACGATGGCGTTGTCCTCGGCGCATTCGCGGGCGGCCTCCGGATCGCGCATTGCGTAGCGGCCTCCCGAATGGAAGAGGCCGTGATTGCGTCCGGTCGTTTCGGAGGCGACCTCGCCCCGCTCGACGACCGTGACGCGGTAGCCGCGCAGGGTCAAGTCGTGGGCGAGGGCTGCGCCGGTCGAACCGGCACCGATGATCAAGGCATGGAATCCCATTCCAACCTCCGTGGTGTGGTGTTAGAGATGCTTCAGCGACCTGCCTCCAGGCGGGTCTCCACTTCGGCGGCGATGTTGCGCAGGTAGCTTTCCACCTCCTGCGCCGTCGTCAGCGAAAGGACGCGGGCGGCGATGCTCCTGGCCTCCTCTTGGCTCAGCGCCCGGATGAGCTGACGGGTGAGAGGGATGGATTGGGCGGTCATGCTGAACTCGTCCAGTCCCAGCCCGAGCAGGAGCGGGACGGCGAGCCGGTTGCCCGCCATCTCCCCACAAAGGCCCACGGGGATCGAGGCGGCGTGCCCGGCTTCGATGGTGCGGGCGATGAGCCGGATGACGGCGGGATCGAGCGGGGTGAGGAGGTCGCGCAGATGCTCGTTTTCGCGGTCGGAGGCCATCGTGTATTGGGTCAGGTCGTTGCTGCCGATGCTGAAGAAATCGACCTCGTGCGCCAGTTCCTCGGCCTTCATCGCCGCTGCGGGCGTTTCGATCATAATGCCGAGCGGGAGGTCATCGGCGCAGGCCAGCCCTTCGGCGGCCAGCGCGGCTTTGGCTTCGGCGACCATGGCCTTGGCCCAGCGCACCTCATCCAGGGTGGTGATGAGCGGGAACATAATCTGCAGGTTGTGGCCGGGCGCGGCGCGGAGGATGGCGCGGAGCTGGGTGAGGAAGAGGTCGGGGTAGAGGCGGGAGAGGCGGATGGCGCGGACGCCCAAGGCGGGGTTCTTGTCGGGCGGCTGCTCGATGGCGGGGAGCGGCTTGTCGCCGCCGACGTCCATCGTGCGCACGATGACCGGGCGCTGTCCCATCACCTCGGCGATGGCGCGGTAGATGGCCACCTGCTCCTCCTCGTCGGGGAGCGTCTCGCGGTCGAGGTAGAGGAACTCGGTGCGCAGCAGGCCGACGCCCTCCGCGCCCATCGCGACGGCCTCGCGGGCCGATTCCACGCCGCCGATGTTGGCGGCGACCATCACGCGATGGCCGTCCGTCGTTTCGGCGGCGGCCTCCCTGGTCTGCAGGGCGATGGAGCGCAGCCGTTCGCGGCGCTCGGCGCGGCGTCGGTAGCCTTCGATGACCTCGGCGGACGGCTCGACGACGACGAGGCCCCGCCCGCCGTCCACGGCGAGCGGGGTGCCGGTGGGGACGGCGAGGATCGCCTCCCCCAAGCCGACGACGGCGGGCAGGCCGCGCGTGCGGGAGAGGATGGCGACGTGGGAGGTCGCGCCGCCGCCCGCGGTGCAGATGGCCTTGATGCGCGCCATATCGATCTGGGCGATGTCGGAGGGGGTGAGGTCGCGGGCGATGAGGATGACCGGCTCGTCGGGGAGCGCGACGGCGGCCTCCTCGCCGCTCAGTTCGCGCAGCAGCCGGAGCGAGACGTCCTCGATGTCGGCGGCCCGCAGGCGGAGGAGGGGGCTTTCCATCGCCCGGAATCGCGCCTGCCACTCGCCGAAGACCTCCTCGACGGCGGCCTCGGCGTTGATGGCCTCTCGGCGGATGCTCTCCTCCAGCGCCGCGAGGATGGCCGGATCGTCGAGGACGGTGCGCTGGAATTCGAAGATGCGCGCGGCCTCGGCATCGTCGCGGGCGACGTCGGCCTGCAGTTTTTCCAGCGCCTGCTTCGCCCGTGCGATGGCTTCCCGCAGGCGGGCGATCTCCGCTTCCGGCTCGGCGATGCGCCGTTTTTCGACGCGGGGGCGGGCGACGGCGAACTGCCAGGCGGGAGCGATGGCGATCCCTTCCGCGGCGGGGATGCCGCGCAGGGTCTGACCCGGCTGTGCTGCTTCCGTCGGCTCCGCGTCCGGCTGGGCGGGGGCGGCTTGGGGCGTTCCGGTGGCTTCCTCCAGTTCGCCGAAGCCGCTTTCCACGAGTGCGCGCAGCGCCTCGACGGCTGCCTGTGCGTCGGGGCCGCGTGCGGTGATGCGGATGCGCTCGCCCTGCTCGGCGGTCGCCTGTCCCAGGACGGCCATCACGCTCTTGGCGTTGGCGGGCGGGCGTCCCTTGCTGAGGTTCTCGACGGTGATCTCCGCCTGGAAACCGGTGGCGGCCTGGACGAAGCTGGCGGCGGGGCGGGCGTGCAGGCCGGTGGGGTTGACGATGGTAACCTCGGTTTGGGCAACCGCTTCGTCTGCGGCAGGGGGTTCTGCGGAAGCGGGAGGGGCGCTTTCCTCGTAGAGCTTGGCAAGCGCGCCTGCCTGACGGGCGGCCTCGACGACGGCGGTCAGGTCGCCGCCGCCCGCTGCCGTCGCTGCGGCGGAGATGGCACCTTCGACGAAGGGGGCATCGGCGAGCCGCACCCGTTGCTGGGCCTCCGGCGGGAGGAATTCGACGGCCATCTGCGCCGTCATCACCGCGCTGCCCAGGTCGGCGAGGATGACGGCGGCTTCGCCCGCCTCCAGGGCCTGGTCGAGCGCCTGCATGATCTTGTCCAGGCTGGTGCCGATCGTCCCCTCGTCGGTGCCGCCTGCGGCGAAGATGGGGACAGGCTGCCCGCCGGTCATCTGTGCGGCCAGTTCGCGCACGCCTTCGGCGAGTTGCCGGCTGTGTGAGACGAGGACGAGGGCGATCACGATGGGCCTCCCTCCTCTTCGTCGGTCGGGTGGATGAGCTTTTCCCGCCATCTGGCGGGGAGGATGGGCCATCCGGCGCGGTCCATCGTCGTGTACCAGAAGCCGATCCAGGCGAGGGGGAAGACGATCATACTCCAGCCGCGCCCGCCGACGGAGAACATATATTCGCTGGCGATGAGGGGCAGGAGAAAGAGCAGCCACCAAGCCCAGATGGGGAGCGTGCTCGCCGGGGGTGCTTCCACCGGCGTCTCCTTGTGCTTTTTGTGAGCCATCGGTTGCCTCCGCAGGTGGCGAAAGGTGAGTTTCTCCCGCCGTGAAGGGGGAAGGGGGAACGGGGACGTGGGCTTCTCCCGTTCCCCCCTGGATTCTACGATGATCGGGCGGGTCTTCAACCGTCCCGCCGGTGCGGGCGCGGGATTACTCGACCCAGCCGAAGGTGCGCTCGACGGCTTTCTTCCAGCCTTTGTAGAGCTTGGCGCGGACCTCTTCCTCCATCACCGGCTCCCAGGTCTTGTCCACGCCCCAGTTCTTGCGCAGTTCGTCGGTGTTGTTCCAGAAGCCGACGGCCAGCCCTGCGGCGTAGGCGGCACCCAGCGCGGTCGTCTCGGTAACGGTCGGGCGGATGACGGGGACGCCGAGGATGTCGGCCTGGAACTGCATCAGCAGTTCGTTGACGACCATGCCGCCATCGACCTTGAGGGCCTTGAGGGCGACGCCGGAGTCCTTCTCCATCGCGTCGAGCACCTCGCGCGTCTGGTAGGCGGTCGCCTCCAGGGCGGCGCGGCAGATGTGCCCCTTCTTGATGTAGCGGGTGAGGCCGACGATGACGCCACGGGCATCGCTGCGCCAGTAGGGGGCGAAGAGGCCGGAGAAGGCGGGGACGAAGTAGATGCCGCCGTTGTCCTCGACGCTGCGGGCGCACGGCTCGATCTCCGGGGAGGTCTCGAAGAACTCCAGGTTGTCGCGCAGCCACTGGACGAGCGCGCCGGTGATGGCGATGGAGCCTTCGAGGGCGTAGACGGCGGGCGCGTCGCCGAACTTGTAGGCCAGCGTGGTCAGCAGGCCGCTCTTGCTGGGGACCGCCTCGGTGCCGGTGTTCATCAGCATGAAGCAGCCGGTGCCGTAGGTGTTCTTCGCCTCGCCGGGGCTGTAGCAGGTCTGGCCGACGAGGGCGGCTTGCTGGTCGCCCAGGTCGCCGCAGACGGGGATCTCCGCGCCGAGCGGGCCGTCCTTGGTCGTGTAGCCGTAGATCTTCGGGTCGCTGGAGGGGCGGATTTCGGGGAGCATCTGGCGCGGGATGCCCATGATGTCGAGGATCTCCTGATCCCAGTCGAGGGTCTTCAAGTTCATCAACATCGTGCGGCTGGCGTTGGAGACGTCGGTGATGTGCGAGCCGCCGTTGGGGCCGCCGGTGAGCCACCAGATCTCCCAGGTGTCGATGTTGCCGAAGATGGCGTCGCCCTTCTCGGCGGCCTCGCGGACGCCGGGCACGTTATCGAGGATCCACTTGATCTTGGGGCCGGAGAAGTAGGTGGCGATGGGGAGACCGACCTTGGCGCGGAAGCGATCCTGACCGCCATCCTTTTCCAGTTCGTCGCAGATCTCCTTGGTGCGCGTGCACTGCCAGACGATGGCGTTGTAGTAGGGTTTGCCCGTCTTCTTGTCCCAGACGATGGTCGTCTCGCGCTGGTTGGTGACGCCGATGGCGGCGATCTCCTCCGGCTTGACGCCGGTCTTCTCCAGTGCGCCCTTGATGACCTCCTGGGTGCGCGCCCAAATCTCCATCGGGTCGTGCTCCACCCATCCGGCCTTGGGGTAGATCTGCTCGTGTTCCAACTGGTGGTAACCGACGACCTTGCCGTCGTGGGTGAAGATCATAAAGCGGGTACTGGTCGTCCCCTGATCGACTGCGGCCACGTACTTCTTTTCCATCTCTGCTCACTCCTTTCCTGGTGAATAGGGACTGTGCGAAACGAGGCTCATGCTTGCTTGGCGTGAGCCATCTCGGCCATGGTGCGAATGAGGAGATAGGAGGAGGTCGCGCCCGGGTCCTGGTGCCCGATGCTCCTTTCTCCCAGGTAGCTCGCCCTCCCTTTCTTGGCGATGAGGGGGATCGTTGCCTTCATTCCCTCTTCCGCGGCTGCGGTTGCCTTGTCGAGGGCTTCGGTCAGGTCAGCCCCGTTCTCCAACGCTTCGCGCATGGCGTCAATCGCCGGCGTGAGCGCATCGACCATCGTCTTGTCGCCGAGGTTGGCCCGCCCACGCATCAGGACGCCTTTGAGGGCTGCTTCCAGGATGGCGAGGAGGTCTTCGGCGGCCAGTTCGCGCTTGCCCGCCGCGGCCATCCCTGCCTGCATGAAGGCCGTGCCGTAGAGCGGTCCACTCGCGCCTCCGACAGAGGAGACGAGCGCCATCCCCGCCGTTTTGAGGATGGTGCCGATGTCCTTGTCCTCGACGGCGGGCAGTTTGCGCAGGACGTTCTGGAAGCCACGGTCCATATTGATGCCGTGGTCGGCATCGCCGATGGCTGAATCCAGCTCCGTCAGGTACTCTTTGTTTTCCGCGAGCACCTCGGCCACTTTACGAAGGTACTCTGAAACGTCGGATGTCGTAATGGGCATTATCTCCTCCAGGGAAAAGCGCCCTGTCCACCCGCGGGGGGCGGACAGGGCGCGGATTTGACTATACGCCCCAACGCATGCTGGGGGTCTTGACGGGGGCGTCCCACAGCTCGACCATCTCCTCGTCCATCTTCAGCAGGGTGATGGAGACGCCCTGCATCTCCAGCGAGGTGATGTAGGGGCCGATGAGGTTGCGCACGATGGTCAACCCCTTCTTCTCGCAGATCTCGTAGAGCTTGCGGTAGATGATGAACAACTCGATGAGGGGCGTGCCGCCCATGCTGTTGACGAAGGCAAGGACCTTGTCCCCTGCCTCGAAGGGCGGATCGGTCATTTCGACATCGACCCACTCCTCGCGTTCGAGGTCCCATTCGCGGACGGTGCGGGTGTAAGCCTCGTCCTCGATGATGGAAAGGGCCAGCATCTCGGTGATCTCGTCGGCGCTCTTCAGCTTCATCCGCGTCCGTCCGGGCTCGCCGTGGATGCCGATGCCGATCTCCATCTCGTCCTCGGCCAGGTCGAAGGTGGGTTTCCCCGCCGCCGGAACGGTGCAGGAGGTCAGGGCCATGCCCATGCTGCGCCCGTTGATGTTGACCTTGCGGCACAACTCGGCGACCTGCTTCAGGTCATAGCCCTTTTCCGCTGCCGCGCCGCAGATCTTCTCGGCGAGGACGGTGGTCCCGACGCCGCGGCGACCGGCTGTGTAGAGGCTGTCCTTCACCGCGACGTCGTCGTCGATGATGATGTTGGCGACCTGGATGCCCTCCGCGCGGGCCATATCGGCAGCCATCTCGAAGTTCATCACATCGCCCGTGTAGTTCTTGACGATGTAGAGAATGCCTGCGCCGCTGTTGACCGTCTTGGCGGCCTCCAGCATCTGATCGGGGGTGGGGGAGGTGAAGACCTCGCCGGGGCAGGCTGCATCCAGCATCCCCATGCCGACGAATCCGCCGTGCATTGGCTCGTGGCCACTGCCGCCGCCGGAGATGAGCGCCACCTTGCCCTTGACGGGGGCATCGGCGCGGTAGATGTAGTTCGGCTCGAAGTGCACCTTGATGAGTTCGGGGAAGGCTAAGGCCATACCCTCCAACTCTTCCTTGACGACATCTTCCGGCTTGTTGATCAACTTCTTCATCCTGTGGCCTCCTTTGAAAGGAACATGCTCTCCCTTGCGGGAGACTGATACGATTAATCGGGGAGGTTGGCGGTGATGAACCAATCGTAGGTGTAAACGCCGAGAATACCACCGATGATGGGCGCGATGACGGGGGCGACGAGCCAGTACAGACCGTCGAACAGCCCCTTGGTGCCGACGATAGCGCCGAAAACGCGCGGGCCGAAGTCGCGGGCGGGGTTGATGGCGTAACCGCTGGGGCCGCCGAGCGACATACCTACCGCTAGCACGACGCCACCGACGATCCAGACGCCCAGGTTATCCTTCAGGCCGAGGTTCTTGGCGTCGCCACTGGCGAGGACGCCCCACATCAGCGTGGCGGTACCGATGATCTCTGCGACGGAGGCGTTGATGAGGGAGTAGCTCCCGACGCCGCTTCGATCGGCCACGGCACCCCAGTACGCCTCACCGAAGACGCCGCCCGGACCGGTACACCAGACGTTGGGCATCCCCGCGGCGACCAGCCCGTCGTGATAGACGAGATAGACGCCGAGGGCACCGAGGAATGCGCCGATGACCTGCGCGATGATGTAGGGTACCACTTTCTTCCAGGGGAAGTCCCTCTTGAAGGCCAGGGCGATGGTAACCGCCGGGTTGATGTGCGCGCCGGAGACCCCGCCGCTGACGTAGACGGCGATGATCACCGCGAAGGCCCATCCTAAGGTGATGGTGTTCCAGTTGTAGGAGCCGGGAGCGGTCCGCGGTGCCAGGCCGACGTTGGCCACGACACCATCACCGAGAAGGATGAGGATGAACGTTCCGAACAGCTCTCCGATGAACTCCTTCGACGTCCGGTCTTTCATGGGTGAACTCCTTTCCTGTGGGATGAATGGATTGAAAAACAGTGGACTCGAGCGATCGACGATTTAGGGGAATAGCTTCGTGGCTTTCGTCTGGCTTTGGCCGCGATACACCTCCTTTCCGAACAGGTCTCGTTGCACCTTTTCCAAAGGGTGGACATTGCTGTGCGGGATCAGAGTCAGAATCGCCAAGGTGAATTCGTTTTTCAGTATAGCCGGACGCGAAAGCCGAGGTCAAGTTTTGCGTGTGTTATGTTTCAAATTGGTTCGTCTAAAATCTTGTTGTGTTTCACAATGGGACGTTTTAATCTCTTTTCGCCGTCGCCGTGCGATCTGCCGCGAGCGACTGCCACCATTCGCGCAGGACCGCTTCCGCGTTGGTAACGATGTGGGCGAGCCAGGCATCGAGGTCTCCCCAGCCGAGGATCGTGCGGCGTGCCTCGTCGCCGTAACGCCGGTGGGCCGCCTCGACCGCTTCGATCTCCGCCTGCGGCAGCCCCTTGAGCGCGAGCATCGCGTAGTAGGAAGAGCGCCGGTACGGGCGCTGCAGCACCGTGCGCCCGATCTGCCACGTCCGCTGCAAGGCGGCGTGGGGCACGTGCGCGAAAAGCGGGGGAAGTCGGCGATAGCGCTGCATGGCACGGGCCAAGCGCGGGAAGTCGGCGAAGCGCGGGGTGCACAGGACGCTGATTTCCGTGAGGAAGACATCGGCGGGGAAGGGGAGATCGCGCCAGGAGGCGATGCCCAGACGGCGGTACAGACGGTGCAGCGTCGCCTTCCAGAAGGCGTCGGCGGCGAGGTGGGCCAGATAGCCGCTGGCTAATGCCATCTCCTCCGGTGTCAGCGCTGCAGGCGGTCGCCGCAGCAAGCGGGGCGCGGTGGCGATGAAGCGCCGATAGCCAAGCCCGCGTGGCTCCTCCTCGCGGCTGACGAGGTGGGTTGCCTCGCGGGGTAACTCCGTGAAGCTGTTGGCGTCCACGATGAGGTTACCGGCGAGGAAAGGGGCCAGCCGTGCCTTCCCGCCCTGTTCGGCCTGGAGCAGGGGGAAGAGCCGTTCCCCGATGAGCAGGTGCATATTCAGCGGCGGCATCGTCTCGCGTCCCTCGACCCCCCCTCGATGTGATCTGCCGGTGATTGTAGCCTCATCCGCGGCAGAGGGCAAGGCTTCGGACATCCGCAGGCGCGGCTCTTTGTCAAAAGGTTTGCTTGGGGTAGAATGCGGGACAGTCAACGGAAGGAAGAGGGGGCAAGGAGCTATGGAATCCGGGCTACTGAACAACCGTTACCGCCTCCTGGAGCCGATCGGCAGCGGCGGGCTGGCGGTTGTCTATCGCGGGCACGATCTGCTGCTCGACCGCGCCGTGGCGGTCAAGGTCTTGCGCCATCCCTACGCGGACGATCCTCTCTTTCGTCGGCGCTTCCTGGAGGAGGCGCGGGCGGCGGGCAAGCTCGATCATCCGAATATCGTCCACGTCTACGACGTCGGGCTGGAGGCGGACCGCCCCTACATCGTGATGGAGTTGGTCGAAGGGACCCACCTGCGCCGGGTGATTGCCGAGCGTGCGCCGTTGCCGGTGCAGGAGGCGGTGGAGATCGCCCGCCAAATCTGCGCCGGTGTCGGCGAGGCGCACAAGGCGGGCATCGTCCATTGCGACCTCAAGCCGCAGAATATCCTGCTCACCGAGGCCGGAACGGTCAAGGTCGCCGACTTCGGCATTGCGCGGGCCTTCCAGCCTCGCGAGGGGGAGACGGAGCGCCCCAAGACCATCTGGGGCAGCCCGCACTACATCTCCCCCGAGCAGGCGATGGGCAAGCCGCCGACGCCCGCCTCGGACGTGTACAGCATCGGCGTCATCCTCTACGAGATGCTGACCGGTCGTCCCCCCTTCCACGATGAGGAGACGCAGGCGCTGCTCTTCAAGCACCTGCGCGAGGCCCCGCCGCCGATGCAGGAGCGAAATCCCCGTGTCCCCGACAAGCTGGAAGCGATCGTGCGCACGATGCTTGCCAAGGAGCCGTCCAAGCGCTACCGCAACGCCGTGCAGGCGGCGATGGTGCTGGAGACCTATCGGCGTCAGTTGGGAGAGGCGACGGTGCCGGTGACCGAGCAGACCGCCCCCCTCCCTTCCGGGGAGGAGGAAGCCGTGCCCGCCGAGGTCGCGGAGGATGACGATCGCCTGCTGTGGTGGCTCTTCGCGCTGGCGACCGTCCTCGTCCTGGGGTTGATCCCGCTCTGGTGGCACGTGTATCGCGTCTACACGGAGGCGACGCCCCCCGCCCATTCGACCTTCATCACCCCGACGCCGACGCTCGATCCGCAGGCCGAGGTCGGTGTCCCCAACCTCGTGGGCCTGAGCGCCGCCGATGCCCGCCGTCTGGCCGAGGACAACAACCTCGTCTTCGAGATCGCCGGTAGCCGCATCGTGACGAACGTCCTGCCCGGCACGGTCGTCGAGCAGGAGCCGGGCGCGGGGACGATCGTGACGGTGCGCAGTACCGTGCGGGCGATCCTCGCGGCGGGCCGCCCCTACACGCTGCCGAACCTCGTCGGCTACCAACTGGAGGTCGTCCGTCCCCACCTGGAGACGGAGGGGTTGCTGGTAACCGTCGAGGAGGCGTGGAGCACCGAGGCGAAGGGGCAGATCATCGCGCAGGAGCCGCCGCCGCAAACGGTCGTCCACGCCGGGCAGACGATAACCCTCACGGTCAGCGGGGGGACGGATGTCGCCTTGCCGATGCATGTCAACTTCGCCGGTCTCATCATGCTGGACGAGGCGCTGGTGCCTCAGCATCCCTTCCATCCGGGAGACAGCATCCCCGTAACGTTGCGCTGGCACGCGCTCCAGCCCGTCCCCACCGACTATACCGTCTTCGTCCACCTCATCGCCCCCGACCTGACCACGCTGATCAACACCGCCGACAGCGCCCCCGTCAACGGGACGATGCCGACCAGCCGCTGGCAGCCGGGGGAGATCATCGTCGATCCGCATCTCGTTTCGATCCCCCCGCAGACGCCGCCCGGCACCTACCAAATCCGCATCGGCCTCTACAATGCCGATGGGCGGCTCGAGGTGGTCGAAACAGGGGCGACGACGGCGGTCGATGAGAGCGTCTTCGTCTCCAATGTGGAGATCGTACCCTGAGGGCATGGTATAATGGCCTGAAGGAGGTCAGATACGGATATGAGAACACAGGGCAATACAACGATCGTCTATCTCATCCTCATTGCCGCCATCTTCTTCATTATGTACGGCTATATGGCGCAAGGGCCTTCGGGTGAAGTAACCCCGATCAATAGCGTGGTCCAAGCGATCAACGCCGGAGAGGTGGAGAAGATCGTCATCAACGGCAATCGCCTGGAGGTGCATTACAGCGACGGTCATACCTCGATGGTCTACAAGGAGAGCGACGTCGGCACGGTGGAGCAGTTGAAGGCCTTAGGCGCAGAGCCGGAGGCCCTGACCCGGGTCGAATTCGTGGTCAAGGAGCCAACCGATTGGGGCGCGATGTTCAGCATCGGCGGCACCATCCTGGGAATGCTGGCCGTCGGCTTTATGGTCTGGTTCTTCTTCCGTCAGTTCCAGGGGATGAACAATCAGGCGATGTCCTTTGGCAAGAGCCGGGCACGGTTGATCACCGGCAACCGTCCCGACATCACCTTCGACGATGTGGCCGGTGTCGATGAGGCGAAGGAGGAGCTGCAGGAAGTCGTCGAGTTCCTCAAGGAGCCGCAGAAATTCCTCAACCTGGGGGCACGTATCCCCAAGGGCGTGCTCCTCGTCGGGCCGCCGGGGACGGGGAAGACGCTGTTGGCCAAGGCGGTCGCCGGTGAGGCGGGTGTCCCCTTCTTCAGCATCTCCGGCTCCGAGTTCGTGGAGATGTTCGTCGGCGTCGGTGCCAGTCGCGTGCGCGACCTCTTCGACCAGGCGAAGAAGCACAGCCCGTGCATCGTCTTCGTCGATGAGATCGATGCCGTGGGGCGCTATCGCGGGGCCGGATTGGGCGGCTCGCACGATGAGCGCGAGCAGACGCTGAATCAGATTCTGGTCGAGATGGACGGCTTCGATACCGACACGAACGTCATCGTCATCGCCGCCACCAACCGCCCCGACATCCTCGACCCGGCGCTCCTCCGCCCCGGACGCTTCGACCGTCGCGTCGTCCTCGACCGCCCCGACATCCGCGGACGCGAGGGCATCTTCCGCGTCCATATGCGCGGCAAGCCGCTGGCCCCCGATGTGGATGTGCATACGCTGGCGCAGGCGACCCCCGGCTTCGTCGGCGCAGACATCGAAAACGTGGTCAACGAGGCGGCCATCCTGGCCGCCCGGCGCGGCAAGCGCCGCATCGGTATGGCGGAGTTCCAGGAGGCGATCGAGCGCGTCATTGCCGGTCCGGAGCGCCGCAGCCGCGTCATCTCCCCGGAAGAGCGGAAGATCACCGCCTACCACGAGGCCGGGCACGCCATCGTCGCGCACCTCCTGCCCCACTGCGATCCGGTGCGCAAGGTTTCCATCGTCGCACGGGGCATGGCGGCGGGCTACACCCTCGTCCTGCCGGAGGAGGACCGTTACATCGTCCCGCGCGGCAAGCTGGAAGACGATATGGCCCTGGCCCTCGGCGGACGTGCCGCGGAGGAGATCGTCTTCGGCGAGATCACTACCGGCGCGGCCAATGACCTGGAGCAGGTCACGAAGATGGCGCGGGCGATGGTGATGCGCTACGGAATGAGCGATGCAGTGGGACCGATCGTCTACGGCAAGAAGGAGGAGATGATCTTCCTCGGGCGCGAGATCGCCGAGCAGCGCGACTACAGCGAGGCGATGGCGGAGCGGATCGATGCCGAGGTGCAGCGCATCGTGCGCAAGGCATACGAGCGTGCCAAGGAGGCGATCGAGAGCCACCGCGAAAACCTCGACCGTGTGGTGCATTACCTCCTGGAGCGGGAAACGCTCTACCGCGAGGAATTCATCGCGGCCTTCGAGGGGCGCGACCTGCCGTCCGAGGCGCAGGAAGGACTGCTCATCGGGGCGACGACGGCCTGAGCCGCCGTCGCGGCGGGAAAGGGCGGTGGCGATCTGAGAGGACGCTGCCGCTCTTTCGTGTGGGCACCGTGGAGGGCATAGCCGATGAGGTGGAAGGCAAGCCGTGGTCTGTGGCTCCTCCTCGCCGTCTATCTGGCGTTGGCGGCCTGCTGGAATGCCCTCGTCCCCCCCTACGAGAACCTCGACGAGCTCGAGCACGCGGAATTCGTCCGCTACGTGGCCGAGCGGGGCGGGTTGCCCGTCCACGGCGAGGCGGCGCGGCTCGGCTACCGCGTGCGCCAGGAAAGCTCGCAGCCCCCGCTCTACTACCTCGTGGCGGCGGCCTGGGTGCGCCTCTGGCATCTGCCGACCAACCCCAACGCCCCGCGCCCCGTTCCCGGCTCCGAGGTGGCTTGCAGTCCGACGCCGACGCTCTACGACAAGCTGACCTGGCAGCATCCGCCCGGCGCCGATTTCCCCTGGCAGGGCGCGGCGCGCACCGTCCACGCGCTGCGCGGCCTTTCGACGCTGATGCAGGCGGCGACGGTCGCCGCGGCCTGGGAACTGGGGCGGCGTCTCTTCCGCAGCGAGGAGGGGGCGGCGGTAACGGCGGCGTTGCTGGCCTTCAACCCGCAGTTTCTCCTCCTCGCCGCCGACGTGGACAACGACAACCTCGTCGTCCCCCTGGCCGCGTGGGCCTTGGTCGCCCTCGACGGGGCGGTGCACGCCGCCGAACACCGCGGTCGGCGGCTGGCCCTCTTCGGCCTGCTGACCGGGCTGGCCGCGCTGAGCAAGCTGAGCGGCTTCGCCCTCCTCGCCTTGGGCGGCGCGGCGTGGCTCTGCCTGCTGCTGCGTGAACGCCCCGCCCCCCGTCGCGCTCTCCGCTGGGGCACGGCGATCGTCCTGCCCGCTGCGCTCCTCGTCGCGCCGTGGGTGGTGCGCAACCTGCGTCTCTACGGCGACCCGACGGCGCTCGCCCCGATGCTCGCCGAGGTGGGCGAACGGGGGCCGATGACGCTCGCCGGGCTGGGGGCGGAGTTGAAGCTGCTCGCCCTTTCCTACTGGGGACAGGTTCCCTGTTCCTTCTACCCGCGCTGGGTCTATCTCCCCTACGCGGCGCTGACGGCGGTCGGGCTGCTCGGCCTGGTCTGGGCCTGGCGTCGGCTGGCGGGGAGAGGTCGCGCGCTGCTCGTCGGCGCGGCGCTCTGGATGCTCCTCGTCCTCGCCGCCTGGCTGCGCTGGGACGCGATCACCCCCGCGCCGGGCGGACGGCTCCTCTTCCCGGCGGCGACCGCCTTCGCGCTGCTGCTGGCGGCGGGGCTGACGGCGCTCCTGGGCAGAGCATCCCGCCTCGTCGTCGGCGGAATGGCCCTGTGGGCGCTCCTCGTGACGGCGACCGTGCCGACGGCGCTCTTTCTCCCCCCGCCGGTTGAAGTCGCCCCGCCCCCGCAGGCGGCGCGACCGGCCTTTGGCTCGGCGCTGGTCCTCCTCGAGGGGGGCGCGGAAGTGGAGCAGGTGGGGCGACTGGCCTGCTGGCTGACGACCCCCGCCCTCGCCGCGCCGCCCTTCGCGGAGGATGGCACGTGCCGCTACCTCGACCTTCACCTGAAGTGGCAGGCGACCGCGCCGCTGCCGGAGGGCCTCGTTTTCACGCAGCAACTCGTCGATCCCGTGCCCGGCGTGGACGCGGTGAGGATGGCCCATCACGGCTTGCCCGCGCACGGCACCTTTCCGCCGCGCGACTGGCCCGCGGGCGGCGTGATGGAGGAGCGGCTGCACCTGCCCGTCCCCGCGGGCGAATGGAGGCGGCAGGCGTGGGATGTCGTCCTCATCGCGACGGCGGAGGGGGCGCGGTGGCCCGTCTCGGTGGAGGAGGTCTCGGCGGGCGACGGCTGGACGGTCGCGCGTGTGCGGCTCCCCGACGCGCAGCCGAACTGCGAGCACCTCGCCGCCGTGGAGCCGCCGCCGCGCTTCGGGGAAGCCGTCCGACTGGTCGCCGCCTCGGTGGAGACGACGACGGGGGAGGTTCGGCTCTGCTGGCAGGCGGAGAGGGCGCTGCAGCGGGACTACACTGTCTTCGTCCATGCCTACGATGCGGAGGGGGCGCTCCTGGCGACGGGCGACGGCCCGCCGATGGGCGGCGCTTTCCCGACATCGCTCTGGCAGCGCGGCGACCGTATCCGCGATCGGCACGCGCTGCCGCCGGAGGCGCTGCGGCAGGCCGAGCGCGTTGTCGTCGGTTGGTACGATCCGGAAAGCGGGGCGCGGCTCCCCGCCCTGGCCGACGGCGTGCCGCTCCCCGCCGACGGTGCCGTCATCTGGGAGCGCGGGCGATGATGAAACGCCGTCTGCTGCTCCTCGGCCTGCTGCTGCTGAGCTTTGCCCGCCTGGCCGATATGGCCGTGGCGCTCTCGGCGACGGTGGACGAGGGCTTCCACATCACCAGCGGCAACGAGTATCTGCACACCGGCCACCTCCACCTGCTCGACGAGCACACGCCGCTCGTCAAGGCGTGGATGGCGCTGCCGCTCCTCCCGCTGGATGACCTCACGCCGCCGCAGGCGGCCCCCGGCTACGCCGAAGGGGACCTCATCCGCGTGGCGCGGGCGACGACGCTGGCCTACCGCCCCCTCGATCGGGTCATCGTCCCGCCCCGGCTGATGATCGCGCTGCTGACGGTGCTCCTCCTGGCTTCCGTCTTTCGCTGGGCGGCGACGCATTTCGGGCCGACGGGGGGCGCGGTCGCGCTGATGCTGGCCGCCTTCGATCCCAACCTGCTGGCGCACGGCGCGTTGGCGACGACCGATCTCGGAGCGACGCTCTTCATCTTCTGGGCGCTGTGGGCCTTCGAGCGTTATCTCGCCGAGCCGACGCGCGGCCACTGGTGGCGGGCCGCGCTCCTCTTGGGACTGGCGCAACTGGCCAAGCTGACCGCGCTCCTCCTGCTGCCGGTCGTCTTGCTGCTGATGCTCGCTGCCGTGCCGCGGAGGCGGTGGTGGTCGGCTTTCCTCAGGCGTTACCTGCCGATGGTCGGCGTGGCCGCCCTCGTCGTCTGGGGGGGCTACGGCTTCGAGTGGCGTCCGGTGGCGGGGCTTCCGTTCCGCCTCGCCTTGCCTGCGGCGGGCCACATCGAGCGCATCGTGCGGCTGCGCGAGAACCTGGCTTACGGGCGCGAGGCTTTCCTGCTGGGGGCCAACGGGATGCACGGCTGGACGCTCTACTTCCCGCTGGCCTTTCTGCTCAAGACGCCGACGGCGACGTTAGCCCTCCTGTTCCTCACGCTGGTGCTGCTGCGCCGTTACCGCCGCGGGCGGCGGGTGGAGCTTGCGCTGTGGCTCTTCCCGCTCCTCTACGGCCTTTCCGCGCTGAGGAGCACG
The DNA here is from genome assembly GCA_026991395.1 of Anaerolineae bacterium. GTDB lineage: Bacteria > Chloroflexota > Anaerolineae > B4-G1 > SLSP01 > JALXBP01. The sequence continues at coordinate 25,602 of JALXBP010000152.1, forward strand.
ATCGACATCGGCTACCGCCATCTGCTCCCCCTCCTGCCGCTGCTGGACGTGGCGATGGGGCGGCTGGCCCTGTGGATGCGGGAGGCTCGTCCCCGCCGCTGGCTGGTGGCCGCCGCGCTCGGCTGGCTGGCGCTGGAGGGGGGCTGGCTCCATCCGCACGAACTGGCCTACTTCAACCTGATCGCCGGGGGGCCGGGGGAGGGCTGGCGCTTCCTCGCCGATTCCAACACCGATTGGGGACAGGCGCTCAAGGTGCTGGCCGCGCAGCAGCGGGCCGGGCGGTGGGGGGAGGTGCGCCTTTCGCAGTTCATCTTCTACGATCCGGCGGCCTATGGCGTCCGCTATCGCCCCATCGCGCCGATGGAGGGCGCGCCGCCGATCCTGCCCCGCCGCTTCGACCCGGAGCCGGGGCTGTACGCCATCAGCGCGACGACGTTGGACGGGGTGCCGCTGCCCTATCCGCCGACCTACGACTGGTTCCGCCACCGTGAGCCGCTGGCGAAGCTGGGCTACGCGCTCTTCCTCTACCGCGTGGAGCCTTCGGGAGGGCGGTGGCTGGCGCAATGCACCGATCCGGTGCCTCCGCTCCCCGAATCGGCGGTCGTGGAGGGGTTTGGGCGCGATGATCTCCGTCTGCTGCGCTTCGACTGCACGCAGACGTGGGTCGTGCCCGCGGGGCGCGGATGGTACGCCCGCGCCATCCCGCCGGAAGAGGGGCTGCACTGGCCGCGCCGCGATGCCCGACTCGACCGGCTGGCCCCGTGGGCGGAGGTGCTGCGTGCTTCCCCGCCCCGCATGAGCTACCTGCAGCCGCGTCCCGGCGAGCTGCCCGCCTTTGCGCTCTGGTGGTGGGGCGACGGGGTGCCGCCCGCGCCTCCCATTGCCCTGCAGGAGGGGATCACCTTTGGCGGGACGGCGACGCTGCTCGGCTGTGCGCTCCCTCGCAAGGCGGCGGCAGGCGGGACGGTCGAGTTGCTCACCTGGTGGCGGGTGGAGCGCCGTCCGTCGTGTCCCCTTTCGCTGATGCTCCACCTGCGCACGGCGGACGGGGCGACGATCGCCGTGGGGGATGCGTTGGGCTTCTCCGCCGAGCAGTGGCAGGCGGGCGATCTCGTCATCCAGCGCCATCGGCTGACCATCCCCGCCGGTGTGGCGGCAACGCGCTGCACGCCCTGGGCCGGTGTGTACACGCTGGACGACGTAACGCCCCTCGCCTCGCCGCAGGGGGAGGCCGTTGCGCTGCCGACCTTCCCCTGCGGCGGTGAGCCTTGATCCGCGCTACGGCTGGCGCAGGAGGACGGGCAGGTAGGCTCTGTAGGAGTTCCCCAGCAGCCCGAAAAGCCCCGTCGTCGTGATTTCGGCCTCGATGTAGTTGGTGCCGCGGCTCAGTGTGGTGAAGGAGGCGGTCGTCCATCCCTCGGCAGTGCGGCGGTACACCGCCAGGCTTCCGGCGATGCACGGCGGCTGCTCCTCGACGCCGAGGAAGAGGCGCATCGGCTGCGTGAGGGGGGGCTCCGCTTCGATATTGACGTAGCCGACGCCGCTCAGATCGCCCTGAACGCCGGAGAGGTAGCGCGGGGAGAGGGTGAAGGTGGTCGTCCGGCTCAGGGTGCCCGACGGGACCTCCAGGACGGCCAGGTGCCCCCCGTCGGCGAGCCAGAGCGCCCCGCCTTCCGGACCGACTGCGGTGGTCGCGAAGGGAGTAGGGGTCGGCGTGGGCGTCGGCGCGGGGCCGGGCGCGGAGCGGGCGCAGCGAAAGCCGATGCGCTTGTATTTGTAGATGTCTGCCTCGTCCAGCCGCACGTAGACCGTAACCTGCCGCCAGTTGTTCTCCCACGAGCCACCGCGAACGAGATGCTCGTTCTTGTCGGTGCTTTCCGGGCCGCGCGGGTTGTAGTAGGGCGATTCGTTGTAGTAGGGCTTGTCGTAGAGGTCGGCTACCCACTCGCTGACGTTGCCCACCATATCCAAAGCGCCGTAGGGGCTGACGTTGAGCGGATAGCTGCCGACCGGTGCGGTGTCGCCGACGCAGGGATGCTCGTGTGGATAGGTGCCTGTGCGGTAGTTGGCCCGCTCGCAGGAGACCGGCTCGTTGCCCCAGGGGAACCAGCGCAGGTCGGTGCCCCGCGCGGCCTTCTCCCATTCGGCCTCCGTCGGCAGCCGCTTGCCGACCCAGTGGCAGTAGGCGTTGGCCCGGTTCCAGTCCACGTTGATGACGGGGTAGTCGTTGTAGGCCGGGTCGGTGTAGTAGTGCGGACGGGTGGCGGAACCGTCGGCCAAGGGATGCGGACAGGCCCCGGCCATCTCGCAGGCGCGGTACTGGGCGTTGGTAACCTCCGTGCGGTCGATGTAGAAGGCGTCGAGATAGACGGTGTGGATGGGGCGTGCGTCGTCGTCGCAGAGACCGTAGCTGTTGTCCACAGCGCAGCCCATCGAAAACGGGCCGGCAGGGACGAAGACCTCCTCGGAGAGCGGCTGCGGGGATCCTGCGGCGGCAAGGGTGGAAAGCTGAGGCGTGGGGCCGGATGCGGCGACAAGGAAGGTCGTCAAGGTAGCCGCGATGAACGCCAGAGCAACCCATACGAACGAACGAGTCGATGCGGACATTGCTCCCTCCTCTGAAAGCCAAGCGCTCGACACCGTTTCCCCCCGGTCGAGGCCTGGAACTTCGCGCTTCCGTCAGTGATGGCGGAAGTTCGCTGCGGTGAGCAGGGCGACAGGCACGAGGATGAGGATGAGCCAAAGGTGCCCGGATGCTGCCTGCTGTCCTTCGTTCGGTGCTCCGGGCGAAAGGATATTCACCCTTTGCCCTTTTTCGCGATCTCCTGTGAGGGTTGGGGGCGGATCGACGATCCAGGCGACACGCCCGTCGTCGTTGCTGCTTTCCCCTGTTAGGATAGCACCGTCATCGCGGCCAATGCCGCGGAACGGCTCCGTGAAACGAACACCATCCCCGGCGATGCCGAAGGAACGCGGAGTAACCTCGCTGCCTTCGGCAATGAAGTCGATGCCGATATCATCCTCGAAGCGGTTATCATCGCCGGGTGCCAGCAGGATAAGGGCTTCCCGGTGTGTGTCAAGGGCGAAGCCGGGGTCGGTGTCGCGGTCCAGATGGCCGTTGCCCGCGTAGAGAAGCAGCCGTCCGTCCTCGCCGTCGAGGTCGTCGGCGGGGAAGGTGCGGCTGTTGGTGATGTTCTCCGTCGCGATGATGAGGATGATCGTCCCGCGGGGGAGATCGGCGAGGGCGGGGAGGTCGGGGAGGATGAGCGAGCCTTCCGCCGTGCTCTCCTTGCGGTCGTTGTCGGTCAGCCGCCAGCGGCGCAGGTCGAGGTGGGGGCGGCGTGTGCGCAGTTCGATCCAGTCGCCGACGATGCCCCGTCCCCCCAGCGAGGCGTAGGGCGTGCCGTTGTCGTCCATCCAGTACTCGTTGATCACCACGTCATTGGGACGGGGCGCTTCGGGAGCCGCACGGGGCGGGGCGGAAGCGGTGCCGGTGCCGTAGCGGGCCGCCAGTGAGGCGAGCCGCGCCCTGAGGGCCTCGCGGTGGTCCTGCAGGCCGGCCTCCCACATCTGACGGGCATCGCCGTACACGCCGGGAGGGAAGGGCCGGCGGCCGACCTCCCAGCCGATCTCGGCGCGGAGGTCGGCGGCGAGCGCGTCGTAGCGGGCAAGGAGCCGTTCGCCGCTCAGCGGGCCGCCGAGGCGCTGCGCGGCAAGGGCCTCGAAGCGGGCGCGGTAGCGGGGATTGGCCATCAGGCGGCGGTGCAGGCGGAGGACGGCCTCGTCATCGTCCATCGTCCCCGCCGGATCGATGAGCCATTGCCAGCGTGCCCCCTCCCGATGGGGACGCCAGGCCAGGATGCGCCCCCGCCCGGTCGCCTCGTGGAGGAGGACGGCGTCCATCAGCCCCTCGATGTCCACTTGCCGATCGAGCCAGGGGTAGAACGCCTCCGCCGCCGGGTCGCGGCCCTCCGCCTCGTCGAGGAGCGCCAGCCAGCCGTCCGCAACGCCCGCGCGGGCCTTGTGCCCGCGGATCAGGTCGGCATCGGTCAGGCCGAGCCGCCGTTCGAGGAAGCTGCGATCGAGCCGTTCGCGCAGCAGGTAGAGGCCCCACGGCTCATCGTTGAGGAAGAGCAGGAGGAAGCGGCTGCGCGGCGCGGTCAGCCCCAGATCGGCGGCGCTTTCGGCCAGCAGGGCCTCGTCGATGAGCGTCAGGCAGCGTCCGGCGTCGCCGCCGTCGAGCATGAGGTGCTGGCCGACCGCTCCCCGCTCCTCGAAGAAGCGGCTCGCGCTGCCCGCCTCGTCGTAACGTCGGCGGAAATGCAGCCGGAACGATGGCTTGCCCTCGCTGAAGCCGAGCAGGCGCAGGCCGACCGTCGTCCGGGCTTCGAGCGACCCGTCGGCGGCGAAGAGCGCCGCCTCCACGGGCAGCTCGAGGTCGGGATCGGGGCGGGTGAGGATGCCGTGGTCGGGCGCGGTCAGCGCCTCCGGCTCGGCGGCCAGCACGAGGGTGGGGAGCGAACTGTGCATCCCCAGCCGGTAGACGGCGGTGTGCAGCGTGCTGCTCATCCCCTCGAACTCGCGCGCCCGCAGGATGACGATCGTCGGCCCCTCCACCGCCAGCGGGATGGGCGCGCGGTAGCGCAGGCCGACCGTCGCCGTGGGCACGACGCCGCCGAAGGCGTAGACGAGCGGATCGCCGCTGCGGGCAGGGCGCAGGGCGACGCGGATCGTCCCCTCGTAGCTGCCCGGCGGGGGATCGAAGGCGAATGTACCGCGCTCGGCGGCGGGGAGCCTGTCGCCCAAGCGGAGCAGCAGCCCCAGCAGGAGCAGGCCGATGAGCGGCCAGACGATCGAGCGGCCCTTCATCGCACGGCCACCTCCGTGAGGACGATGCGGTCGGCCTCCGCTTCCGCCCCTGTGCCCTCGGCCGGCAGGCGCTCGCCGCTGCGAGGGTCGTAGAAGCCGACCGCCAGATGGTAATCGCCGCGCGGCACACCGCTCAGGTCGAGGTGGTAAGTGTCGCGGATGAATTCCCCGCGTTTCCATTGGCCGGTGGGGTAGCTCCAGTGGAGCGGGACGGCGTCCACCTGTGCGACCAGTTGCCCGTCCGCCGTGAGGAGGTGGACGAAGACCTTCTCGTCGGCGGGGAGCGGAGCCAGGACGTGCCAGTAGAGGACGAGCGGAAGCGTGCCCCCGACGTCCACGCGGGCCGGGGCATCGTAGCCGACGAGGGCGATGGCCGAGGCGAAGGTGGCGTCGAGCGGATGATCGGGCACGGGCGGCGGTGCCAAGCGCACGTCGGGCAGGTGGCGGAGCCGGAGGATGTCGATGGGCGTGAGCGGCGGCTCCCCCTCGACGACCTGCAGCGGGGGCGAAAAGCGCAGGCGGAGCGCATACGGCCCCGCCTGGAGGGACGGCGGAAGCAGGAGGGTCTCCCGCGTCTCCATCGTCATTCCGGCGAACCAGCTATCGCTGCGCAGTTGGTCGGCCCAGTGCTGCTCCTGGGCGACGACGGTCAGCCCGTCCGGCCCGACGAGTTGCAGCGTCATTGCCAGGCTGTCGCCGATCGCGGCGTCCACCGTCCAGCGCAGGATGAGCCGCAGCGTGCCGTCGTCCTCCCAGTGCCGACGGTCGAGGTGGCATTGCCGGAGGTGCAGTCGCCCGCCGGAGGGGGTGATGAAGGTGTAGTCGCACGGCTCCCACGCGCCCGCGTCGAAGGGGTCATCGAGGCGGCTGTAGAGGCGGTAGGGCTGCGCCGTCTCCCCCTCGCCGAAGGCGGCGACGAAGCGATAGCGGGCGCGGAAGCGCTCGTCGGCGGTGAGGAGCAGCGTGCGGGCGTTGCGGGGGAGCAGGAGGTAGTCGGTGCGCGCCGTCGTGAGGTCGAGGTCGTCGAGCGGGAGGCGCGGGTGCTCCCCCTCGATGAGGGAGAGGAGGGAGGCGGGGGCGGCGACGCTTTCGCCGGGGAAGCTGTAGCGCCGGAGGAAGGCCGCGGCCTCCTCGGCGGCGGGCGAAGGCGCGGCGGTGCATCCGCCGAGCAGGCCGAGCAGGAGGGCGGCGAGGAGGAGCGCCCACCGCTTACGGCCCATAGAGCGCCCCCACGTCGATCGCCCGACCGGGGATGCGTTCTCCTTCCAGGCGGAGGGTGCAGCCCGCCTGGACGAGCGTGCGATGGGCCTCGTCCGTTTCCACGAAGCGGATGCCGTCGGCGGTGAGGGTGGCCGGGCCGTAGGTCGGCTTCTTCACGTATGCGGCGAGTGCCGCAATGCGGGGATGGACGATCTCGGTGTCGATGACCTCGGCCTGCGAAAGGTCCTTGCTCACTACGCCGAAGTTGCTTTCCGCCAGGAGGCTGTGCCGTACCGTAACCCGCGTGATCTCCCCGGCGGTGACGGCCTTGTCGGCGATCCGCTGCATGCGCACCGCCTCCACCGTTACGCGGCTGCCGCTCAGGTCGATGCCGTCCCCGCCGATGTCGTGGAAGCTGGATCGGCCCACCTCGCCCTCGCCGAAGTCCACGTCCAGCGCATCGGAAGCGCTCCATCCGAACTCGGTGCGCGTGATGGCGAAGCGCGAGCGCACGATGTTCAGCGTATCCTCCGCCCGGCTGTGGAGGAAGGTGCAGTCGCTCATCCGCACGGGGCTGCGTTCGAAGGTCGTGCCGCCGCTGACGAGCCAGCCGCCGCGGGTGATGCCGGTCGTGGCGCTGACGAGGACGTGGTGCCAGAAGGAAGGGGCCTCGGCGTGGAGGACGATGACGCCGCCCCAGCGATCCTTCCGGGGGAGCAGGCGGACGGGCGCATCGGCGCTGCCCTCCAGGCGCAGGGGGGCGTCGCCGAAGAGGATAGCGCCCTCCTCGAAGCGCAGCGTCGTCCCCAGCCCGGCGACGAGGCCGCAGCCCGCGGGGAGGACGAGGTCGCCTTGCACCGACCAGTCGCCCGGACGGACGACGAGCGCCGTGGTATCGGGGCCGCGCTCCAGGAAGGGATAGCGGCGCAGCGCCTCCTCGAGGGTGGGGCGGGCGG
>JALXBP010000153.1 GCA_026991395.1 Anaerolineae bacterium
CGGCAGAGGTGGGGGGCGGCGGGGCGGGCGTCGGCTGCGCCTCCCCCACGACGACGAGCGAGGCATCGTCCACGTAAACGTCGTTGTTGATGCGTGGCCAGCCATCGGCCCAATCCGCGCGCGAGTAGACGAAGACGGTTACCGTGTTGGCCTCCGCCGTCGCCTCGATCCAGAAATCCGTCCAGTGATCGTAGGTCTCCACCTCCTGCGACCAGACGACGGTCGAAGCCCACGGATTGGTCCCGCCCGTCGGATCGATACCGACTTTGGTGTGCATCGGGGCGGGCTTGTTGGAGTTGGGCGCTGTCGGGCAGTTATTCCACGAGCCTTCGGCCAGGCAGGACCACGTCTCGATGTACACATCGAAGCGCAGGCGCACCCCCGGCGTGATGCCGGAGACCTGCTGGTAGAGACCGGCCTCGTGCTGCCGCCCGAAGGTGAAGTATTTCTGCGAAAGCTGCCCGCCGTGAACACGGTAAGCAAATTCCGCTGCCATCATGCCGCGGAACTCCGGACGCGCCCAGTAGCAGCCGGTATCCTTCCCCGCGCAGATGGAGGGAATTACGGCGTAGGGCGGCGGGTTGTCGAGCCAGAAGGCACGCCAGCCGGGTGCAACCTGGACTTCGGGGATGCCGTCCTGGAAAGGCCAGGCTTGCCCGACACCGCCCTCCTCGAAGTCACCGTTGCGCAGCAAGTTGACCCCCGGTTCCTGCGCGGCGGTCTCGCGCACAGTTGCGGGGCGGGTGAAAAGACCACCGGCAACGGCCGCCAGCGTCATCACGAGAACCAGAAACGAAAGCCAAGGTCTTCTATTCATCCCATCCCTCCACATCGCCGCCCGACCCGATGCAGGTCGGCGGCGCAAGGTGTCGATACGATGTCGATCGTCAAGGTGATGCCGGGCACCAAAGGAACGGTGCCCGGCTCGTCGATACCGTCGCGGGAAAGAGGCATCACAGGTTCGGCGTCGGCGCGGGCGTCTGGGAGACGGCGCTCACCGGCTGCCCGCCAATGGCGATGATGTCGAGAGGCAATCGGCGCTGCGCACGATGGCGAAGGCCACGACGGGCACCGCGGGGGCCGCCCATCGTCCTGCCGAAATCCGCTCCATCACCGGCCCTTGCCCCGTTGTGCGGCCAGGAAGAGGCCCGCCACGAGGAGCGCCAGGACCAGGGCGATGATCCCGCTCACGCGGAGGACGATGCCCAGCAGCCTGGTTACCGTGTCCTCCTGCTGCGCCTGCCCCTCCGACTGCTCGGAAGCCGGGGTTGCCGGTGCCGCGGCGGTCGCCTCGGCAGCCCCCTCCGCCCGGCGGTAGCCGAGTTGGAGCGAGGTCGTCTGCCCGGCGCTGAGCACGATGCCCCATTCAGCGGGGCCGGTCGGCTGGTATCCGGGAGGCGGCGTCTGCTTGAGGACGTAGTTGCCGGGCTGGAGGTTCTGGAAGCAGAAAGGTTCGCTAAGGCCGTCGGTAACGTGGGAGCCGACCGTGCCGCCCGGCCCTTCCAGCGTGAGGGAGACGTTGGGCAAAAGCTCCTCGCTCTCCGGCTGCATCACCATATCGCCGTTGCGGTCGTTGTAGGCACTGACGCAAACCGTCGCCAGATCGCCACTGGGCGGCGGCGTGGTCTCGCCGCCACCTCCCTGCGGCGTCTCCTGCGGCGCGGCCTCGGTCGGCTGAGGTGTGGGCGTCGCTGCCGGCTGCCCCTGCTTGATGACCAACTGCTGCCCGACGACGATCAGGTTGCTGCTGCCGAGATTGTTGAGCTGGCGAATCTGCTCGGGATCGACGCCGTACTCGTAGGCGATGCCGTAGAGCGTATCGCCGGGCTGGACGACGTGGATGACCGTCCCGTCGGGGAGCGGCGTCGAGGTCATCACCGGCGCGGGAGGGGCCGTCGGCTGAACCGGCGTCGGCGTCGCCGCAGGCTGGACGACCTCCAGCACGGCATCGTCCCACCAGCTATCCATATGCGCCAGAGGGAGCACGAGGCGATACTGCGAGGAGACGAAGACGGTTACCTTGCCGCTTTCGCCCGCCGTCGCCTCGATGGAAAGCTGCTGCCAGCTATCGCGCACGTTGTTCTCCGCCGACCAGATGACGCCCGTCGCCCAGTTGCCGCGCCCTTCCGGATCGATGCCGACCTGCATGCGCGGGGCCCAGTCGGTGTAGGAAGGCGCGGGCGGCTGCTCGTTGGCGGCGCGGGAATAGCCCCAGACGGTAAAGCGGACGCGCGAACCGGGCGGGACATTCACCGTCTGGTAGACGCCCGCGTGCCAGGTGATGTACTGCGCCCCCACGTGCTGGGAGAGGCCGTTGCGCACCAGCCCGAAATGATTGTAGTCGTATTCCGGCCCCCACGAGGGGCGGCAGACGAAGTTCCAGTCCGAGGGCTTGGTATTGCAGAGATCGCCGCTGTCCTCGTACCAGGCCGCCCAGCCGTTGGCGACGCCGTCGTTGTAGGGCTCCTCGAAGCCGGGGTTGGCAAGCAGGTTCTGCGTCTGGGCGACGAGGGGGACAGGACGCGGGGCAGCGAAGAGGCCGACAAGCACCCCCATCAGCAGGGCCAAAGTCAACCATCGCACCTTGTTTTTCATTACGCTACTCCCTTTCTGGGTTTGAAAACGCGCCCTCCGGCGCGTACCGCCAAGCGGCCAAGCGATGGGATTGTAACATAACCCATCATTGGGTCAACAGCCGACCTCCCCGCCACAACTTGACAATTTGCCGCCTCGGCTCACAATCGCCCCATCCAACAAGCGAAAGGACCGATCGGATGAAGGGGTTTGTGCGTCTCGTAGCCGCTGCGGGCTTCCTGCTGCTCGTTGCAGCCTGCGTTCCTGCCTCGCCGCAACCGACGCCGACCCCCACCCGCACAC